>DATJWM010000090.1:0-7903 GCA_035501255.1 Mycobacteriales bacterium
GAAGGCGACGCCGCACTTCCAGCCCTTCTTCTTGTCCGCCTTGCTCGGCGGGCAGCTGTGGCCGGCCGGGACCTTGAACGGCAGGAAGACGAAGGAGCAGTGTGCCTTGCCGTGCTTGGCCTTGATGTTCGTCTGCGCGGAGTTGGTGTAGGCGTCCGACGCACCGAGTGAGGTGCCCTTCTTGAAGGTGGTGAACACGCACACGTAGTTCACGCCCTTCTTGCCGCCGCTGAGCGTCGCGTGGACCGTGTCGCCGGACTTGGGCTTCGACGGCGAGACCGACACCTTCAGGCCCGCCGATGCCTTGGCGTGCGGGGTGTGGCCCTGGGCGAGCGCGGCTGGCGCCGCGGCGCCAGCGAGAGCCATCGTCAGCGCGGTGCCGACCGCAACTACGGACTTCTTCATTGAAGCGTTCCCTTCGACCGGCTGCATCGCGCAGCATCGTCACATATCCGGACAATCTAGAGCGTTCTGGCCGCGCTGTCTGCCGAACGAACATATTCTGTCCGCCCGCTGCGGGCAAGGGAATCGCGAAATTTGATTTCGCTAGCCGAGAGGCTAGTTAACGGTCGCGAGAACGTCGCTTCGCCTCCATCGCCTCGACTGCGTCCCAGTGCGGCTGTGCCGCCCACAGTCGGGCGAATACGTCGATCGCGAGGGTGCGGGTGGATTCGTGCACCGCGGGCGCGGCGGCGCTGACCACCGCCTTGATCGATCCGCTTGCCCCCGGTGCGGTATCGGCGATCCGGCGCGCGAGAGCCTGCCAGTACGCGTTGAACTCCGCCCGGGGGACGACCTCGTCGACCAGCCCGATCCGGTGCGCCGTCGCGGCGTCGTAGAGCGCGCCGGTGGTGAGCGCGAGCATCGCCCGGCTTCGCCCGACCAGTTGCACGAGGCGTTCGGCTCCTCCCCAGGCCGGCATGATCGCGAGTGTCACCTGGTTGAATCCGATCGAGACGTCCTCGGCCGCGATCCGGATGTCGGCAGCAACCGCGACCTCGGCACCGCCACCAAGCGCATGCCCGTTCAGGGCCGCGATCACCGGAATCGGCAGTGCGGCGATCCGGTCGAGAAGATCTCGAACCCGGCCGGCCATCGCCTGCGCCTGTTCGAAGGAACGGACGGTGGCGAGCTCCTTGAGGTCCCCGCCGGAGACGAACGCCCGCTCCCCGCCGCCGCGGATCACCAACACCGCCGCGTCCGATCCGGCCACCTCGTCGATCGCGGAGCCGAGCTCGTCAACGGTGGCAAAGCCGATCGCGTTGCGCGCGTGCGGGCGGTCGATCGTCACGACCGCCAGGCGGCGGTCGAGCGTGAGGCTCACGCCGCCGGTGGTCGCGGATGGCTCGGCGGAGGTCACGGGATGAGAGAATATCCCTCTCACCAGTGCAACGATGCTTTCCCGAAACGGATACCGTGGGGCGATGGACCGACCGCTGAGCAGCGAGTCCGGGATCCCGCTGCTGGCGAGCTACGGCCCGGAGGATCTTCCCCCACCTGCGGACCTCCCGCCGCCGGGGGAGTTCCCGTTCACCCGCGGCAACTTCGAGTCCGGCTACCGCGGCCGGTTGTGGACCTTCCGGCAGTACTCGGGGTTCGGCACGGCCGAGGAGTCCAACCAGCGCTACCGCTACTTGCTCGACCAGGGCGGGACCGGCCTGTCGGTGGCTCTCGACCTGCCGACCCAGTGCGGCTACGACTCCGATCATCCCGATGTCGAGGAGGAGGTCGGCCGGGTGGGGGTGGCGATCGACACGCTCGCCGACGCCGAGATCCTCTTCGATGCCATCCCGCTCGACTCGGTGAGCACCAGCTTCACGATCAACGGCACCGCGGCGATCCTGCTCGCGTTCTACGTCGCGGCCGGTGAGAAGCAGGGCGTCGACCGGGCGAAGCTGCGCGGGACGATTCAAAACGACATCCTCAAGGAGTACGTCAGCCGCGGCACCTGGATCTGGCCACCGCGTCCGTCGTTGCGTTTGATCGCCGACACGATCGAGTTCTGCGCCACCGACGTACCTCGGTTCAACGCGATCTCCGTCGCGGGCGCGCACTTCCGGGACGCGGGCGCAAACGCCGCGCAGGAGATGGCCTTCACCTTGATGGACGGGGTCACCTACTGCGACGAGGTGATCTCCCGCGGCCGGATGACGATCGAGGAGTTCGCGCCGCAGGTCTCGTTCTTCTTCTACACCCACGGTGACTTCTTCGAGGAGATTGCGAAATACCGCGCGGGCCGCCGGCGCTGGGCGCGGATCGTCAAGGAGCGTTACGGCGCGACGTCGGACAAGTCCTGCATGTTCCGTGTCGGGTGCGTGGCCGGCGGTGCCTCGCTGTACGCACCGCAGGCGCACAACAACATCGTTCGGGTGGCCTACGAGGCGATGGCCTCGGTGCTCGGTGGCGTGCAGTCGATGTTCACCGCGGCGTGGGACGAGCCGTTCGCGCTGCCGAGCGAGGAGTCGGCGACCCTCGCCCTGCGCACCCAGCAGATCCTGGCCTATGAGACCGGGGTGGCGAAGGTGGCCGATCCACTCGGCGGCTCGTACTACGTGGAAGCGCTGACCGATGCCATGGAAGCGAAGATCGTCGCGATCATGGACGACCTCGAGCAGCGCGGCGGCATGGTGGAGGCGGTCGAGCAGGGTTATCTCGCCGGTCTGATCGCGGACGAGGCGTTTCGGGTGCAACAGGACCTGTCCAGCGGGCAGCGTCCGGTGGTCGGCGTCAACATGTTCGCCTCCGACGAGGTACCGCCCGAGGTCGAAGGTTTCGAGCTCGACGAGGACGGCCGTCGCCGTCAGCTCGAACGGCTCGCCGAGGTCAAGCGCTCGCGGTCCTCCGCCGAGGTGACCTCGGCGCTCACCGCGCTCGAACACGCAGCGGCGCGCGACGACGTCAACCTCATGCCCGTGCTGGTCGCGGCCGCCCGGGCGTATTGCACGGTCGGCGAGATGGTCGATGTGCTGAAGAATCAGTGGGGCGAGTTCCAGCAGCCGGTGGTCTTCTGATGCCGACTCGCGTGCTCGTCGCCAAGCCCGGTCTCGACGGGCACGACCGGGGGGCGAAGCTGGTGGCGCGTGCGCTGCGGGACGCCGGGTTCGAGGTCGTCTACCTCGGGATCCGCCAGCGCCCGGAGGCGATCGCCGCAGTGGCTGTACAGGAGGACGTCGACCTCGTCGGCCTGTCGATCCTGTCCGGCGCGCACGTCGCCTTGACCCGCAAGACCCACGACGCGCTCGTTGCCGCCGGGGCCGGTGACATCCCGCTGGTTGTCGGCGGCACGATCCCGCAGTCCGATGTCGCGAAGCTTGCGGCCGTGGGCGCGGTCGCGGTCTTTGCGACCGGCACCCCGCTGGAGGCGCTCGTCCTCCGGCTCGAGGAGCTTGCCGCCGAGCGCGCGGGATAGCGCCCGGATCACGACTTGTAGACGGTCCCCGCCTTCATCACGAAGCGCACGTCCTGGGTGACGCCGATGTCTGCGATCGGATCGCCCGGCACGGCGATGAGGTCGGCGAGGAAGCCGACCTTGAGCTGGCCGAGGTCGTGCTCGCGCGCAATCAGGGACGCGTTGGTCATCGTCGCGGCCTTGAGGACTTGCGCGGCGCTGAGCCCGCGATCGACCATCGCCATCAGCTCTTTGGCTCCCTCGCCGTGCGGGATCGCCGGGGCGTCGGTGCCGCAACACACCCGGACCCCGGCCGCGATCGCCCGCGGCAGGACGGTGCGGGCGAGCGGGAAGACGTGCGCCGCCTTCGCCTTGAGCTCGGGGGCGGCGCGGGACAGGTCCATCTGATCAGTCAGGCAGGTGGTGCTGACGAGGTAGGTGCCGCGCTCGGCCATCAGGGCGAGCGTGTCGTCGCTCACCAGGAAACCGTGTTCGAGGCAGTCCACTCCGGCCGCGATGCACGCTCGGGCGGCCTCATCGCCCAGGCAGTGGGCGGCAACCCGGATGCCGCGTCGATGCGCCTCGTCGACGATCGCGGCAAGCTCCTCGTCGGAGTACTGCTGTGCCCCGGGCTCGCCGCTGTGGGACATGACGCCGCCGGAGGCGGAAATCTTGATCACACCGGCGCCGTACTTGAGCTGATAGCGGGTGGCCTTGCGGACCTCGGCCACGCCGTTCGCGATGCCTTCCTCGACCGACAGGGGCATGATGCCCGGCCCGAGTCGGGAGAACATCGTCGGGTCGAGATGTCCTCCGGTGGGGCTGATCGCGTGCCCCGCGGCGATGATCCGCGGGCCCTCGATCCAGCCCAGATCCACCGCGCGGGCCAGCGCCACGTCAAGCAGCGCCCCGCCGGTACGGACGAACAGGCCCAGGTTGCGCACGGTCGTGAAGCCGGCGTGCAGGGTCTTGCGCGCGTTGAGGGTGGCGCGCAGGGTGCGAAACGCGGGGTCATCCTGAACGTCGCTGCGCGGGTTCCCGCCCGACGGTCCGCCGAGGAGCAGGTTCAGCTCCATGTCCATCAGGCCGGGCATCACGGTGAGGTCACCCAGGTCGTGGACGTGGGCGACCTCGGACGGGGTGCCGTCGGTGTCGAGCGCGGTGATGTGCCCGTCATCGACCGTGATGGAGACCGGTCCGCGAACCTCCCCGGCCTCGACGTCGAGCCACCGTGCGGCGCGAACGACGGTGACGGGGTTCGCCGCGCCGGTTGCCGGCTCCGGCGATGGACTCACAGGTACCAGCCGCCGTTGACGTTCAGGCACTGCCCGGTGATGTAGCCGGCCTCCTCGGAGCACAGGAAAACGCAGGCCGCGGCGATGTCCTGGGGGGTGCCGGGCCGGCGTACCGGAGTTTGGCGGGCGATGAGCTCGACGTCGGGAAGGTCCCCCTTGTCCTCCGCCCGCCGCACCATCGGGGTGAGGATGAAGCCGGGCGGGATCGTGTTGACCGTGATGCCGTGGGCGGCGTACTCGAGCGCGAGCGCTTTGGTGAGCCCGATCACGCCGCCTTTCGAGGCGACGTAGTGCGCCATCCGCTTGGCACCGGACTGGGCGCTGGAGGAGGAGATCGTCACGATCCGGCCCCACTTGCCCTCGAGCATGTCCGGCACGGCCGACTGGATGCAGTTGAACGTGCCGGTGAGGTTCACCGCCAGCATCCGCTGCCACGCGTCGAGGGTGATGTCGGTGAAGCGCTCGAAGGCGTCGAGCCCGGCACTGGTCACCATGATCTCGACGGGGCCGAACTCCTCGCGAACCGCGGCCAGGGCGGCATCGACGGCCGGCCGGTCGCTGACGTCCGCGGCGACGCCGATCGCCGTGCCCCCGCTCCCGGTGATTGCCTGGGCGGCGGTGGAGGCGGCATCGGCGGACAGGTCCAAGATCGCGACCCGGTCCCCTCGCGCCGCAAGCTGCTCGCAGATCGCGAGGCCCATGCCCGAGGCTCCTCCGGTCACGACGGCCACTTTGCTCAACGTTGCTCCTTCGATCGAGACGGCGGTGCCGAGTATGGCCTACTCGGCGAACGCTGCGACAGCGCCTCTCAGATTCGAGAACGAGATTGCCGCGATCGGGGGAGTTCGCTAGCGTCTCGGAAAAGCGGCGAACCGGAAAGCGAGTGACGTGCGGATCGGACTAATGGTCGGCCCCCAGCGCGGCCGCTACCGCGAGAAGGTCGCACGGATGCTCGAGGACGCGGTGAGCGCCGAGAAGATGGGCTTCGTCTCGCTGTGGGTCCCGCAGGTTCCGGACGATTTCGACGCGCTCACCGCGATCGCCCTGATCGGGCAGGCGACCGAGCGAGTCGAGATCGGCACGGCTGTCCTCCCGATCCAAAGCCGCCATCCGATCGCGATGGCCCAGCAGGTGCTCTCGACCCAGGCGGTCTGCGAAGGGCGGCTCACGATCGGTCTCGGGCCCTCCCATCACTGGATCGTCGAGGACATGTTGGGGCTGTCCTACGACCGGCCGGCACATCAGGTCCGGGCCTATCTCGAGGTGCTCTCGGTCGCCTTGGCCGGTCCCGGCCCGGTCGACGTCGAGAACGACTTGTGGCGGGTCCACAACCCGCTCGATATCACCGACATCACCCCCACGCCGATTCTGCTGGCCGCGCTCGCACCCGTGATGTTGACGCTGGCCGGCGGGAGTGCGGACGGGACCATCCTGTGGCTGGCCGACGAGCGCGCGATCGGCGAGCACGTCGTGCCGCGCCTGACGAAGGCCGCCGCCGATGCCGGACGCCCGGCGCCGCGTGTGGTCGCCGGAGTGCCGGTCGCGTTGTGTCGGGCCGAGGAGGTCGAGCCGGCTCGGGAGCGGGCGAACCAGCTCCTCGGCCACGCCGAGTATTCCCCGAACTATCAGCGCCTGCTCAACCACGGTGACGCCACCGATGTCGGCGACCTCCTCGCCGCTGGTGACGAAGAGGCGGTCATTGCCCGGCTCGCGAGCTTCCGCGACGCCGGCGTCACCGACCTGTCGGTGCGGACCCTTCCGCTGGGGTCCACGCGCGAGGAACGGCTGGAGTCGAAACGTCGTACCGAGGCCTTCCTCGCGTCGCTGTGTCCTGAGCTCTGAGCGGCAGTCACGCGATGCACCTCGATCACGCGGTCCTGTTCGTGGCCGACGGTGACCGAAGCATCGCCTTCTACCGTGACGGCCTCGGCCTCGACCTTCTCGTCGACCGCGAGTTCACCGGGCCATGGACGAACCTGTTCGGGGTCGAATCAGGTCGATTGCGGGCGATGATCCTCGGCGACGCCGACCGGCCCGAACTCGGTCAGATCGAGCTCGTCACCTTCGCCGTTCCGGTTCCCTCCGGTCCGCCGTCTGCGCCGCCGGTGACGTCGACCGTGGTCCTGTCCTTCCACGTCGACCTCGGCGCTGTCCTGCCGCGGCTCGAAGCGGCCGGTGGACGCGACCTTCGCCGGTCGGCGCTGGCGAACGGCGCCACCCTCGCCACGATCCGCGATCCGGACGGAATCCTGGTCGAGCTGCTCGACGTCGGTCCGCCCAAGGATCCCGGAACATGAGCGGCCCTGGCCCGCTGGCCGGCCTGCGGGTCCTCGAGATCGGTCACATTCTGGCCGGGCCGTTCGCCGGCATGTTGCTCGCCGACCTCGGCGCGGATGTCATCAAGATCGAGTCGGACGAGGGTGACCTGTCCCGCCATGTGGGATCGCAGGAGGTCGGCGGTCACAACGTCTACTTCGCGAGCCTGAACCGCAACAAGCGCAGCGTCTACCTCGATCTGGCATCGACCGACGGCCAGTCCGACTTTCACCGGTTGGTGCGCACCGCGGATGCGTTGATCGTCAACTTGAGGCCGTCCGCGATCCGCCGGCTCGGGCTGGACTACGACTCGCTGCGCGGGGTGAATCCCGCGATCGTCTGCGTCGCGCTCACCGGATACGGCCTGCAAGGGCCGGCGGCGGAGCAGCCGGCCTTCGACTACGTCATCCAGGCCGGGACGGGCCTCGCGAGCCTCACCGGCGATCCGGATGGTCCGCCCACGCTCGCCGGCTACTCGGCGGTGGACAACTCCTCGGGGATCATGGCCGCTCTCGGGTTGCTGGCCAAGGTTCACGAGGGTCGCGGCGGCCAGGTGGACGTATCGCTGTACGACACGATGCTCTGCCAGCTCAACTACAAGGCGGCGGCGTATCTCAACGGCGGCGTCGTACCGGTGCGCCAAGCCGCAGGCGCGCACACGTTCTACGCCCCGGCCCAGTTGTTCCAGACCGCCGACGGCTACCTCGCGCTGTTCGTCACGCACGACGAGTTCTGGCGGCGGCTGTGCATCGAGATCGATCGACCCGAGTGGGCCACCGACGCGCGGTTCGCCACGATGCACGACCGCTACGACCATCGCGAGGACCTGCTCGCGGTGCTCGGCGCCCGCCTGCGAGAAGCGACGACGACCGAGTGGGTCGATCGGCTGCGCCCGCTGGGCATT
>DATJWM010000091.1:0-7792 GCA_035501255.1 Mycobacteriales bacterium
GCCGGCATCGACGCCGTCCAGGTCGAGCAGGTGGTCGGCGGGTGCGTGACGCAGGCGGGCGAGCAGGGCAGCAACATCACCCGCTACGGCTGGCTCGCGAGCGGACTTCCGCAGACGACCGGAGTGACGACCGTCGACTGCCAGTGCGGGTCGGCGCAGCAGGCGAACCACTTCATCGCCGGGCTGATCGCCGCCGACGCGATCGACATCGGCATCGCCTGTGGCGTGGAGATGATGAGCCGGGTCGGGCTGGGCGCCAACGTGATGGGCGGCCCCGGCGTACCCCGTCCCGACGGCTGGGACCTCGACCTGCCGGACCAGTTCACCGGTGCCGATCGGATCGCGAAGGACTTCGGCATCTCGCGTGCCGATCTCGACGAGTGGGGGGTGCTGTCCCAGAAAAAGGCGGCGCAGGCCTGGGCCGAGGAGCGGTTCAAGAGCCAGATCGCCGGAATCGAGGCGCCCGTCCTTGGCGAGAACGCCACCCCGACCGGTGAGACCCAACTGATCGACCGAGACCAGGGGCTTCGCGACACCACCCTGGAGGGCCTCGCGGCACTGAAACCCGTGCTGGAGGGCGGCTTCCACACCGCAGGCACCTCCTCGCAGATCTCCGACGGCGCAGCAGCGGTCATGCTGATGTCGGCATCGAAGGCCGCCGAGCTCGGCGTCAAGCCACGCGCCCGGATCCTCGCCCAGGCCCTGGTTGGCGACGAGATCTACTACCACCTCAACGGTCCGGTCGCGGCGACAACCCGGGTCCTGGAGCGCGCCGGAATGACGATCGCGGACATCGACCTGTTCGAGGTCAACGAGGCGTTCGCGTCGGTCGTCGTCAACTGGGCGAACCAGCACAGCGTGGACCGGGACAAGGTCAACGTCAACGGTGGCGCGATCGCCCTCGGCCACCCGGTCGGCTCGACCGGAAGCCGACTGATCACGACCGCGCTGCACGAACTCGAGCGCACCGGCGGATCGACCGCGCTGATCTCGATGTGCGCGGGTGGCGCGCTCGCCACCGGCACGATCATCGAGCGGCTCTAGTCGATGGGCCACCTCGAGGTCGAGCAGCACGACCACGTGCTCGTGCTGACCATGAACCGCCCGGAAGCCCGTAACGCGCTGTCTCCGGAGATGCTCGTCGGGCTGGCCGACGCCTGGGACCGGATCGACTCGGATCCCGAGATCCGGTGCGCGATCCTCACCGGAGCCGGCGGCGTCTTCTGCTCGGGTGCCGACCTGAAGGCGATGAACGCGACCGGCACCACCTCGGAGGCGGCCGATCGCATGCGCGAGGACAGTGGCCTGCACTGGAAGGCGCTCTTGCGCGGTCACCGGTTGACCAAGCCCCTGATCGCCGCGGTCGAAGGGTTCGCGCTCGCGGGCGGCACCGAGATCCTCCAGGCGACCGACATCCGGGTCGCCGGGGAAGGCGCGGTTTTCGGCGTCACCGAAGTCACCAGGGGACTGTTCCCGCTGGGCGGGTCGACCGTTCGGCTGCGACGCCAGATCGGCTACACGAAGGCGATGGAGATCCTGCTGATCGGTGAGCGAATCCCGGCCGCGGAGGCCGAGCGGATCGGGCTGATCGGCCGCGTGGTCCCCGACGGGCAGGCACTCGTGACGGCGATGGACATCGCCGCAAAGATCGCGGCGAACGCACCGCTGTCGGTGCAGGCGGTGAAGAAGTCCGTGCAGATGACCGAGGGCCTGCCCGAGGACGAGGCACTGGCCATCGAACTCCAGATCGGCGTCGGGGTGTTCGGCACGAACGACGCGAAGGAGGGCACGCTCGCGTTCAAGGAGAAGCGCCCACCGGTCTTCACGGGCACCTGAGGATGACGGTCACCCCGAGCGGCAGTCGCACCGTGTACGACGAGACCGAGCCGGCCATGGTGGCGCTGGTCGCGAGCCTGCGCGAGCTGATGGATGCCACCGTACTGACCCGGGCCGGCGACGACGTTCTCGCCGATGTCACTGCCGCGGTCGACGCCGCCCGCGCCACCCTCGCCGGTGCGGACCGCGACCTTCTCGTCGACCGCATGCCCTGGCCCGAGGCGAACAAGATCGTGCACGGGGACCGGCCGCACAATCCCGTCATGGGTCCGGTGAACCCGCTGGCGCCACCCGTGCCGCTCACCATCGAGCCGGACGGCTCGATCGTTTCCCGGCTCACGATGCGACCGATCCACGAGGGGCCGCCCGGAGGCGTCCACGGCGGGTGGGTCGCCGCCGTCTTCGACCAGATGCTCGGCGTCGCCAACATCGTCTCGGGCGTCGGCGCGATGACCGCCGAGCTCACCATCCGCTATCGCAAGCCGACGCCGATCGACGTACCGCTGGAGATTCGCGCCCGGACCGACTCGGTGGACGGGCGTCGGGTGCGCTCCAGCGGGGAGATCACCGCGAACGCAGTGGTCACCGCCGAGGCGACCGGGCTGTTCCTGCTCGCGACGCCGGAGCGGATGGCCGAACACCGCGCGCACGTCGAAGACAACCGCGACCTTTCCTAGCGGGACACCCGGTCCGAGCGGGACACCCGGTCCGCCCGGAAGCACCAGGTGCGGATCGGCAGCCCGATCTCGGTCGCGCCGGGGAAACGGGCGTCCAGCCGGGCGCGGGTCGCATCGAGCAACGCGGTGCGGGTGTCGGTGTCCGCGGTGATCACCGCGCTGTAGGTCGCGACCATGTCCACGACGTCGTCGACCCGCATGGTTCTGGTGTAGCCGAAGCTGACCTGTTCGATCCCGTCAAAGCCCCGGATCGAGGCCAGGCCGGCGGCGCGGCGGCGGCGGTGACGAGCCTCGCCGCTCTCGTCCCACGCCGGCTCACCGGGGCGCCGGTCGAGGTCGCGCACCCAGGGAACGTCACGATCGCGACTGGTCCACAGCACCGCGAGTCGCCCGCGGTCACGCAAGACCCGACTGATCTCCGGGACTGCGCGATCGGGGGCGAGCCAGTGCCAGGCAGAGGACACGAACACGGCGTCGGCACTCGCGTCCGGCAGCGGGATCGACTCCCCCGTACCGTCGAGGACCTCGACCTGCGGGGATCGCGCCGCAAGGACCGCACGCATCCGGGGGTCGGGCTCAACGGCCACCACGGTCGGGACCCGTTGAACCAGTGCCCGGGTCATCAGCCCGGTGCCCGCTGCGATGTCGACCGCAATCTGTGCACCCTCGGGCACCAGCCAGTCAA
The DNA here is from genome assembly GCA_035501255.1 of Mycobacteriales bacterium. Taxonomy (GTDB): domain Bacteria; phylum Actinomycetota; class Actinomycetes; order JAFAQI01; family JAFAQI01; genus JAFAZI01. Next base: position 3,199 of record DATJWM010000091.1, read on the forward strand.
CCGCCTCGGGCGCCGGGGGCGGGCGGAGCCGGTCGTAGCTCTCGGCGATCGCGCCGAATGATCGCGCTCGCTCCGCCGCTGCCACCTCGCCACGGTACGACGTACAAATCTGACGAGGCGTCAGATATGGTCCAACGCATGCCGATCTCGATCATGCGCTTCAACCACATCCTCCCGGGCACGGATCCGGCCGCGCTCGCCTCGATCTACCAGGCCTCCCTGGAGATGGCCTCGGTCGCCGACGAGGCGGGCTTCATGGCCGTGAGCCTCGAAGAGCACCACGGCGTCGACGACGGCTGGAGTCCCGCCCCGCTGACGACCGCGGGGCTGATCCTCGGCCGGACGAAGAACCTGCGCATCATGGTCCAGGCGTTGCTGCTCCCCCTCAACGACCCGCTGCGGGTCGCCGAGCAGATCGCCGTCCTCGATCTGGCGAGCGGCGGTCGGCTGAACGTCGTCGCCGGCCTTGGGTACCGCCCCGAGGAGTACGCCGACGCCGGGATCGACTGGAAGACCCGCGGCGCGCGGATGGATGCGTCGCTGGCGGCGGTGGTGTCCGCATGGTCCGGCGAGGAGTTCACCTACGAGGGCCGAACCGTGCGCGTCACACCGACGCCTCGGACGCCGGCGGCCGGCATCCTGTTCGTGGGTGGCAGCGGGAAACCGGCGGCCCGGCGCGCGGCGCGCCTGGGGCTCGGCCTGCTGCCCGCGGCCAACCTGCCGGAGCTTGCGGCGTACTACGAGGAGCAGTGCGCCGAGCACGGGACGACACCGTTCATCATTATGCCGCCCGCGGATACGACCCTGAACCTGATCGCCGAGGACCCGGACAAGGCGTGGGCCGAACTCGGCCCGCACCTGCTGCACGAGGCGCGGCGGTATCAGAGTTGGCAGACCGCGGACATCCACTCCGCCGTGTCGTCGCACGCGGAGACCATCGAGGAGCTGCGGGCGGAGGGTATCTACCGGATCCTGAGCCCGGAGCAGGCCATCGACGCATGCACCGCCGCGGGCGAGTGGTCAACGATGGTGCTGCACCCGCTGTGCGGCGGGATCCCGGTCGACCGGGGATGGGACACGGTGAACCTCTACGTGAACAAGGTCCTCCCGGCTCTCGCCTAGCGAAACGGCGTCACGCCGTACAGGCCAGAGCGAAACGGCGTCACGCCGTACAGGCCAGAGCGAAACGGCGTCACGCCGTTTTCTCCCCCCGGATGGGCAGGCCGGCCGCGCGGTAGATCGCGTCGATGATCCCCATCGTCACGATCGCGTCCCGTGCCGTCGTCGGAAACTGGGCACCCTCACGCACCGCCGCGACAAACGCCTTCAACTGCGCCGTGTACGACGCATCGCCCCGCACCCGCTCGGCGGACGTCTGTCCGTCGACGGTCACCGCGAGGCGGTTGTAATACTGCGGAGCCACGAAGTTGCGCACCCGCATCTCGCCGCGGTCACCGGTGACCCGCACCGAGAACCGCAGCAGCCGGTGCGACCACATCGAGGTGATCGAGCGACCGGTCGCGCCGGACGGGAACGCGTACGTCGTCTCCATCGCTCGGTCAATGTCGTGTCCGTGCAACGTCGCCTTCGCCGACGTGACCGTCGGCTCGCCCGGGCCGACCAAGCGCAGTGCGTGAACCGCGTAGCAGCAGTCCATGCTCGTGCCACCGCCGAGCGCGTAGTCATAGCGAATATCGGAGAAACGAGGGAGCGGGAAGCACATCGCGGTCTCGACGTGCCGGATCTCGCCGAGCCGCCCGCCGTGCGCGATCTCGCGCATCTTCTCGGCCAGCGCGTGGTAGCGGTAGTGGTAGGCCTCCATCACGACCAGGCCGGACGCATCGGTCGCATCGGCCACCTCGCGGGCCTCGGCCTCGTTCGAGGTGAACGGCTTCTCGCACAACACGTGCTTGCCTGCCGCGATCGCTGCCAACGTCCACTGCGCGTGCAGGCCGTTGGGCAGGGGGTTGTAGACGGCCTCGATCGAGGGATCCGCGAGCAGGTCGTCGTAGGACGAGTGGACCACCGGCAGGCGATGCTTGGCCGCGAACTTCTCTGCCCGACCCCGATCACGAGCCGCGATCGCGACAACCTCAGCGCCCGGGACAAGGGCTGCGGGCCGCACGAGCGCTGCCGGCGCAATCCGCGCCGCACCGAGGATGGCGATCCGCACCGGTTCGGTCACGAGTCCTCCCTGACCAGGCGGGACCACTCCCGCAACGTCGGCAGGACGTCCGGCTCGAACGGCAGCAACAACACCGACCGCTGGACGCCGAGCGCAGCGTAGTGGTCGAGTACGCCGCGATCGGGCCGGGCCCAGTACATCGTGACGGGAGGCACCGGCCGGCCGGCTGCGGCCGCGAGCGCGGCCAGTTCCGCGAGCCGCTCGGGAAGGGCCTGTCGGGCGGGCATCGGCATCCACCCGGTGCCGTAGGCGACGGTCTCGCGCATCGCCGTGCGACTGCTCCCGCCGATCAGGACCGGAAGCGGCGACTGCGCCGGCTTGGGCCACTGCCACGACTCGGACACGCGGGCGTGCACCCCCTCGTACGACGCGACGTCGCTGGTCCACAGCGCCTGCATGAGCCGCACCCGGTCCCCGAGAACCGCCCAGCGGTCCTCGAACGCGGTCCCGTGGTCGGCCATCTCTTCACGGTTCCATCCGACCCCGACGCCGAACAGAAACCGCCCGCCGCTGAGCCGGTCGAGCGAGCTCACCTCCTTGGCGGTCACGACCGGGTCCCGCTCAGTGACCACACAGACCGCCGTACCGAGGGTGATCCGCTCGGTTACTGCCGCGGCGAAGGACAGGCTGACGAACGGGTCGACGGTGTGGGAGTAGACCTCGGGCAGGTCGCCGCCCTGCGGGTACGCCGTCTGGCGGGAGGTCGGGATGTGGGTGTGCTCCGCGACGAACAGGCTCTCGAAACCCGCGTCCTCCGCCGCCCGAGCGACGTCCCGGATGTCGTTGGTGAGATCGGTTGCGAAGAAGCCGATCCCGAGGTGCATCAGCTGCCGGCGCGCTTGAGGAACAGCGCTCGCTTCGGGCACATGTCGACCGCTTCCTGCACCTTGTCGAGCAGCTCGGCCGGCGGGTGGAAGTTGCTCACCTGCAACATGTCGTTCTCGTCAACGGTGAAGATCTCGGGAACGATGCTCTCGCAGACCGCGTTGGCCTCGCACTCGTCCCAGTCGACCACGATTTCGGCGTCGGATTCGCTCACTGCCGCAGTAGAACACGTTCCCGTTTGCTCGGACAAGCACCCCGCCCGCCGATACCGGTCCGGATCGCAGACCGGCATACTTTCGCCCATGGCCCGAATGGAGCCGGTCGCCGGCGAAGCCGACTGGATGTTGCGACTCAGCGTCGAGGAGGGCATCGCGACCCTCACCCTCGACCGGCCGGAGAAGTTGAACGCCTGGACCTACGACTCGTCCCGGCAACTCGGCAAGCGGGCGGATGAGATCCGGTTCAACGACGACGTTCGGGTGGTGGTGCTCCGCGCCGAGGGTCGGGCGTTCTGCGCCGGGATCGACCTCGGACTTCCCGAGGATCGGATCGTCGGAAGGTCGCACGCCGAGAAGGCGCGCAACTTCTACGAGAACCTGCGCTGGGTGCACGAACGGTTCGCCGCGTTCGCCAACCTCCCGCAACCGGTGGTGGCCGCCGTTCACGGCTACTGCCTCGGCTTCGGCTTCGAGCTCGCCCTCATGGCCGACATCCGCATCGCTGCCGACGACGCGGTCTTCGGGTTGCCCGAGGCGCAGGTGGGCGCCTCGATCGACGCCGGCGGCGACCTTCGGCTCGCCCGCGACATCGGGGCCGGCTGGGCGAAGCTGCTCGCGCTGACCGGACGTCGACTCGACGCCAGGGCCGCCGAGCGCCTCGGTGTTGTCCAGCAGGTCGTCCCGCGTGAGCAGCTCGACGCCACCGCAATGCAGATCGCCCGCGAGATCCGTGACAACGCCCCACTCGCCGTTCAGAGCATCAAGCGCACGATCAACGAGTTCGCCGATCGCGGTCTTGCCGACGCCCTTCGGTTCGAGGCACTGTCGGCGTCGACCCAGTTCATCTCCGACGACCTGCCCAAGGGCTACGCCGCCAAGGCCGCCCGCACCGCACCGGAATTCGAGGGAATGTGACGACACCACCGACCGTACAGCCACCCGGCCCGATGCTGCCGGCCGGCACCTACGACGGTGACGTCGTGATCGTCACCGGAGGAGGCACCGGTCTGGGCAAGGCGATCGCGGTCGAATTCGCCCGCGCCGGCGCGGCGGTGGCGATCGTCAGCCGATCCGCCGAGCACCGCGAGAAGGGGATCGCGGCGGTCGACGAGGTCGGCGGCACCTCGCTCGGGGTCGAGCTCGACGTCCGCGAGCCGGAATCCGTGGCGGCGGCGTTCGACACCGTCGAAGCCACCCTGGGTCCGGTCTCGGTGCTGGTCAACAACGCGGCCGCGAACTTCCCGATCCCGGCCGCGAACCTCTCGGCCAACGGCTGGCGAGCAGTTGAGCGGATCGTGCTCGATGGCACCTTCTTCTGCTCCACGGAGCTCCACCAGCGAATCAGGGCTCGCCGCGGCTCCGGATC
>DATJWM010000092.1:0-15920 GCA_035501255.1 Mycobacteriales bacterium
ATCCACAACCTCACGAGGAGTCCCTACCGATGAGAACGCTGTACCGAGCCGTTGCCTGCACTGCTGTCGCGGCGGCGACCACCGTCGCTGGCGGGGTCGCCCACGCCTCAGCTCCCCACGGCCCCCCAAATCCGCACGCCCAAGTCGTCTTCGTCCAAAACGACAACCCCACCGGCAACGTCGTCTTCGCCTACGACCGCGCGCCTGACGGAACCCTGACATTGGCTGGCAGCTACCCGACCGGCGGGCTCGGTGGCACTCTCGATGGATCCGTCGTCGACCACCTCGCTTCGCAGGGCGGCCTGACCCTCGACCCGACTCACGACCTGCTTTTCGCGGTCAACGCGGGCAGCAACACCCTTTCGGTATTCGCCGTCCGCGGCGACCAGCTTCGGCTGGCGCAGATCCTTCCGACTCGCGGCGACTTTCCGGTCAGCGCAACGGTCAGCGGTCGGCTGGCCTACGTGCTCGACGCCCGGGACGGGGGCGCCGTGACCGGCTATTCGATTGATCACCAGGGCGTCCAGCCGATTCCCGGGTCAACCCAGCCGCTCGGACTGGACCCCGAAGCGACTCCCGAGTTCACCCATACCCCCGGTCAGGTGACGTTCTCCCCCGACGGCCAGCAGCTGCTGGTCACAACGAAGGCGAATGGGAATGACGTCGATGTCTTCGCCGTTCACCGCGACGGCCGCCTCTCCGCGCCCACTGTGAACGCGCTCGCGGGCGCAGTGCCGTTCGCCGCGACGTTCGACCGGTTCGGACACCTGGTGCTTGCAGAAGCCGGGACTAACTCCGTCGCGACCTTCCGAGTTGACCGCGCCGGGAATCTGCTCGCGCTCAACACCCTGGCGACCGGGCAGACCGCCACCTGTTGGATCACCTCGGCTGCTGGTCGGTTCTACGTGTCCAACGCCGGGAGCGCAACGCTGAGCGAACTGGCAGTCGCGCCGTTTGGGACGGTGAGCTCCATTGGTCTGGCGAACACCGATCCAGGGACCGTCGACGCGGCCGCCTCTTCCTCCGGTCGCTTCCTCTATGTGCAGGCCGGACTCGACGGCCTCGTTGACGAGTACCAGATCAGCCCCAGCGGAACCCTGACAGCGATCGGCAGCGTGACTGTGCCGGATGCTGCGGGCGCGGAAGGCATTGCGGCGTCGTAGACGCCCTGCCGTCAACCGAGCCATCGACCACCGCGCCGGCACAAGGTGGTCGATGGCTCGGTGATTGCTGCTTAAGCACGCTCGAAGGGTGCGGGACGCCGATGATGCCGGATTTCTCAGTCGGCCGGGGTCGGATCGACAGTCTGGAGCTTCGCGGTCCACCTGGCCTCGACATCTCCCACGTGCCAGACCACGAGCGCCACCAGCCAGGTGACAACGAAAAGACCGACGATCACGAAGCCGACGGTGTTCAGGTCGACGTTTTGTACGTCGGTCCAGAACTGGCCCTGGAAGTTCAGCTGCTGGGAGAGCAAACCGAGCAGCTCGATCCCGCCGATCACGAAAGCGATGATCACCGACAAGGTCGTGATGGTGATGTTGTAGAAGACCTTGCGGACAGGCTTGTAGAAGGCCCACCCGTACGCGAAGTTCATGAAGGTGCCGTCCAGCGTGTCGAACAGGCACATCCCGGCCGCGAACAGGATGGGGAGCGAGAGGATCGCATACCAAGGAAGCTGGCTCGCGGCGCCGCTCGCAGCAAGCACGAGGAGGGCGACCTCGGTCGCGGTGTCGAATCCGAGCCCGAACAGCACCCCGACCGGGTACATCTGCGGCGGCTTGGTGACCGACTTGATCACCGGTCGCAAGAACCGGTTCATCAAGCCGCGGTTCTCCAGGTGCTGTTCGAGGGTCACCTCGTCGTAGACCCCGCGATGCATCTGCCGAAACACCTTCATGATCCCGACAAGGATGAACAGATTCACCGCCGCGATCGCCATCAGGAACGTGCCGGAGACCGTCGTACCGATCAGACCGGTGTAGTGGTGGAGGTTCGAGTCGTCGTGCTGAACCGGCCCGATGATCGCCTTCACCCCGATCGAGAGCAGAAACGCGAGTGCGAACACGATCGTGGAGTGACCGAGGGAGAACCAGAAGCCGACGGACATCGGGCGTTTGCCCTCCGCCATCAGCTTCCGCGTGGTGTTGTCGATCGCGGCGATGTGGTCGGCATCGAACGCGTGCCGCATCCCGAGGGTGTACGCCGTCAGGCCGACACCCACACCAAAGGTCTTGGTGCCGAGGCTGTAGTGATGCGGTGCCACGATCGCGGCGAGCGTGAACCAACCGATCACGTTCAGCGCGATGATGACCGCAAACATCCCACCGAGCTTGGCCCACTCCTTCGGCGTGAGCCCGTGCCGGATGCGCCGCACCAGCGAGGTGCCGGGCGCGGACAAGGTCTGCACAGCCATGTCGGGAGGTCGCTTTCAGTCGGAGGGCGGCCGGTTGCCTTCCTATCCTAGATGCGACAAGTTCGCAATTGGTCTCGACCCGGCCAGCATGCTTGTGCGGCCGGTCGAGCGGAGGGCACCGTGCCTAAAGCCGGGAGCAGTCCTGGCAGAGTCCCGAGAACGCGACATGGGTGGCGTCAAGAGTGAAGCCCGTGGCCTTGCGGATCCTGGCCGCGGAATCTCCGAGCACGCCCGGGGGCAGGTCGACGACGGCCCCGCATCGCGAGCACTGCGCGTGCAGGTGAGCGGGGCCGGAACCAGTGTCGGCAACGGCCAGGTGGTAAGCGGTGAGGCCACGGCCGAGGTGGACATGGCACAGCACGCCGGCTTCGGTCAGCCCTTCCAGAATCCGGTACACGGTTGCGCGATGCACCTCGGCGTCGTCGGCCTGGACGTGTTCGAGCACGTCGTCGGCGGAGACGTGCTCGGCCCCTGACTCCATTACCCGCGAGAGCACGAGAACTCGGGGGCGGGTCACCCGTTGGCCGATCCCTCGCAGGATCGCGGTTGCGGCGGCCTCCACATCGTCCGCCGACGCCTGACGTGTCACCCGAGTCTCCTCCACGGCCGACAACCCGCTCGTTCGATCGTGCCCGATCAACGACGCGATGGCCAAACGCGACCCCTGACATCGTCGCGACCCGCCGCCGGTCCGGTTAGGTTGACGCCCGATACCTCACCGTGAGGAGCGTCTCGATGGCAAGCGAGGAAACCGGCGGGACACCGAGATCGACGGCGACGTTCGGCCTCGGTACGGCGATTGCGCTGATCATGGGCAGCATCATCGGCGTCGGCATCTTCAACCTGCCGACGTCGCTGTCCGGCTACGGCCCAATCTCGCTGATCTCGATGGCACTCACGACGGTCGGTGCGCTCGCGCTCGCGCTGTTGTTCGCGGCCCTGTCTCGTCGGCTGCCGGCCGACGGAGGGCCGTATGCCTACTCGCGCGCCGCCTTCGGCAACAAGCTCGGTTTCGCCAATGCCTGGTCCTACTGGATCACGGCATGGGGCGGCAATGCGGCAATCGCGGTCGGTTGGGTCCTCTATGTCGAGGTGTTCATCAACAAAGGTCACGACCGGTGGGGCTCGATCCTCCTTGTTCTCGTGGGTCTGTGGTTCTCCGCCGCCGTCAACCTGACGGGGGTCAAGAGCATGGGCGCGGTCCAGGTCGTGACGACGGTCCTCAAGTTCGCAGCACTGGCCTTCATGTCGATCGTGGGTCTGTTCTTCATCTCCACTGCCAACTTCACGCCGTGGAACGTCAGCGGCCAGTCGACCCTGGCTGCGATCGGCGGTGGGATGGCGATCGCGCTGTTCAGCTACATCGGCGTGGAAGTTGCGGCGGTGGCAGCGAACAAGGTCAAGAACCCTGATCACAACATCCCGCGGGCGACCATTCTTGGTGCACTCGCCACCGCGATCGTCTACCTCTTGTCGCTCACCGCCGTCTTCGGGATCGTGCCCAACTCCCGCTTGCAAGCCTCGACGGCTCCGTACTCCGACGCGATCAACATCATGTTCGGGGGCACAGTCTGGGGAAAGGTGATGGCCGTGATCGTCATCATCTCCGGACTGGGAGCGTTGAACGGCTGGACGATGATTGGCGCTGAGATGCCGCTCGCCGCGTCACGTGACGGGCTGTTCCCGCACCGCTTTCAACAGATGTCGTCCCGCGGCGTCCCGGCGTTCGGCATCGTCACCTCTACGTTGCTCGCCTCGGTCGCGATCGCGATCAACTACCTCGGATCGAGCGGCGCAACCGTGTTCACCACCCTCGTGCTGATGACCGGCATCACTGCCGCGATCCCCTACGGATTCTCCGCGTGCGCGCAGATCACGTGGCGGCTCGCGGATCGGCGGCAGCTGCATGGTGCGAGGTTCGCCCGAGATATGACCGTCGCCATCGTGGCCGTGGTGTTCTCGGTGCTCTTCATCTGGTACTCGCGAAACACCGGGCACTCCGCGTTCGTGTACTGGGCGCCGTTCCTCCTCGCCGGAAGCGCGCTCCTGCTCGGGGTCCCGGTGTACCTGAGGCAGCGACCGCACATGCGTGACCCTGCCCCGGTGCCCGAGTACCGTTAGCTGGCCTGACCCGGTCAGCCGAGGGTGGCAACCAGAATTGCCTTGATCGTGTGCAGCCGGTTCTCCGCCTGATCGAACACGATGCTTGCCGGGGATTCGAAGACCTCGCCCGTAACCTCGAGCCCCTCGTTCATCCCGGTGTGTTCCATGATCTCCTTGCCGACAGTCGTGTTGGGATCGTGGAAGGCCGGCAGGCAGTGCATGAACTTGACCTTCGGATTTCCGGTCTTGTCCAGCAGGGTCCGGTTGACCTGGTACGGCGCGAGGAGCTTGACCCGCTCGGACCACACGTCCTTTGCCTCACCCATCGAGACCCAGACGTCGGTGTGGACGAAATCGACGCCGGAGACCGCCTCGTTGATGTCGTCGGTGATCGTTACGCGCGCACCGGTCCGCTCGGCGACCTCTCTCGCGGTAGCCACGACGTCAGCGGGTGGGTGCAGTTCAGGTGGTCCGGCCAGGCGCACGTCCGCGCCCATGAGCGCACCGGTCACCAGAAGTGACCGCCCCATGTTGAACCGAAGGTCTCCGACGAACGCATAGGAAAGCAGGTCGTAGGGTTTGCCGCTCGCCTGATGCATGGTGAGGAAGTCCGCAAGCATCTGGGTGGGATGCCACTCGGCCGTCAGGCCGTTGTACACCGGCACACCGGCGTACTCCGCCAACGTCTCGACGTCCGCCTGCGCACTGCCGCGGTACTCGATCGCGTCATACATGCGCCCTAGGACCCGCGCCGTGTCGGCGATCGACTCCTTGTGACCGAGCTGGGAACCGGACGGATCCAGATAGGTGACATGCGCGCCCTGATCGAATGACGCGACCTCGAACGCCGATCGGGTGCGGGTTGATGTCTTTTCGAAGATCAAGGCGATTTCCTTGCCGTCGAGCCGCTTGACCTCCGTCCCGGCGTACTTCGCGACCTTGAGCGCACCGGAAAGGTCGAGCAGGAAGCGCAGCTCGCTGGGAGTGAAGTCGAGTTCCTTCAGGAAGCTACGGTTGCGCAGGTTGTAGGACACGCTTGGCTCCAAACGACTCAGAATGCAGGGTCACGGTCAATCGGGCAGGTCATGCAGTGACCTCCACCACGGCCTCGACCCAGCTCGAAGCCCTCGATGGTGATCACCTCGATCCCGGCCTTGCGCAAGGCGGTGTTCGTGCCGACGTTGCGCTCATACGCCACCACGACACCGGGTTCGAGCGCGACGACGTTGTTGCCGTCGTCCCACTGCTCCCGCTCCGCCTCGAACACGTCCCCGCCCGTTTCGACGACCCGCATCGCGGGAAGCCCGAGCGCCTTGGCCATGAGCTCGGGAAGGGTGCCCGTTTGCTCTTCGACCACGAGCTCATCGAGTGAGCCGCCAGGGCGGATCGACCAGGTGCGGGCACCGTAGACGACCTGCGGAAACAGCGTCACGAGGTCGCGGTCGCACATCGTGATGACGGTGTCGAGATGCATGTAGCTGCGGGATTTGGGCAGGTGGACGCCGAGGACCTGATCGGCCGATCCGGCGCGGAAGAGCTGACGAGCAATCCAGAGCACGGCTTGAGGGGTCGTGCGTTCGCCCATGCCGATCATCACCGTGCGGTTTCCGATCGGTTGGACGTCACCTCCTTCGACATGAGCGCGGCCCCAGTTCTCGTCCGAACCTCCCAACCAGATCGGAAACTCCGCCGCCTCGAACATCGGGTGGAATCGGTAGATCGTCTCCATCAGCATGGTCTCGGGCTTGCGGGCCGGTTTCGTCATCGGGTTGATCGTGACGCCGTCGAAGATCCAGCAGGACGGGTCGCGCTGGAACAGGAAGTTGGGCAGCGGCGGCAGCAGCATGCTCGTGGGGTCGGCCGCCTCCCACACCAGCCCGAGGTCACGGGTGACGTCCGCTTTCGTCACGCCACCGATGAGGAAATTCGCGGCCTCCACAGCGGCTGCGCTGTCCAGCCACTCGCGAGCGCGCCCCGCTGCGCCGATGCCGACCTCGAGTTCGTTGAGGACATGGTCGGCAACCCAGTCGCGCGCGGCCGGCTTCGACAGCGCTTCGGCGAGCAGCTCCTCGGCGAGGAAGACCTCGATCCCCCGATCGCGCATCACCTCGACGAACGCGTCGTGCTCCTTCTTGGCCTGGGCGACCCACAGGACATCGTCGAAGAGAAGGTCAGCGGCATTGGACGGGGTGAGACGGGAGTGCTCGAGGCCAGGCCGATGGACGATGACCCGATTGAGCTTGCCGACCTCTGAGTGAACGCCGAACGTCATTGCGTGTTCCTCTCGTGTGATCGTCCCGGGGTCGAATCCTGCGACGCCGCCACCTCGACGCCGGCGACATCGACGGAGATCTGAGTGCCCGCGGTTCCGGCGACCATCCCCTCGATCTCGGCGAGGGCGCCGATCGTCGCGACCTTGCCCGTGTTCTGTGCGAAGTCGCACGCCGCGATGACTTTCGGCAGCATCGAGCCCGCGGCGAACTCGGATTTGTGCTCGGCGAGAAGCGCGGCGGGGTTTGCACGGGTGATCACGCGTTGATCCGGTGTCCCGAAACCGAGGAACGCGCCCGGTGCGTCAGTTGCGAGAACCAGCAGATCCGCCTTCGCGTCCCTCGCGAGCAGGCCGCTCGCGTGATCCTTGTCGATGACCGCTTCAACGCCGACGAGCTTCCCGCTTGATCCGCGCACCATCGGAATGCCGCCACCCCCCGCGCACACAACCGTGCACCCCTGGTCGAGAAGGCACTCGATTTGGCGAATTTCGAGGATCCTGCGTGGCGCCGGTGACGGGACCACGCGTCGCAAGCTGTCGCCATCGGCCTTGAAGGCCCATCCTCGCTCGGCGGCAAGCGCGTCCGCACCTTCCTGGTCATACAGCGGCCCGATCGGCTTCGTCGGATCCCCAAAGGCGGGATCGTCGTGATGGACCTCGATCATGGTGAGGACGGTCGCCAGCGGTGCACCGTCGGGAAGACGATTCGTCAGCTCCTGCTGGACGAGGTACCCGATCATCCCCTGCGTTTCGGCACCGAGGACGTCGAGCGGCGCGTCCGGGACGGACTCGTAGGCCGCTTCCTCGAGGGCGAGGAGCCCGATCTGGGGACCGTTGCCGTGTGAGATCAGCAGATCGTGTTGTTCGGCAAGCGGTGCCAGATGCACACAAGCGGTCGCGACGTTGACCCGTTGGGCGTCGGTGGTCATGGGCTCACCACGCCGGAGGAGCGCGTTGCCGCCGAGCGCCACCACGATCCTCACGGTGTCCACCTAGATCCGCCCGAAACCACGACATCTCCTCGACGAGATCGACTGTGACGCCAGCGGGGTCAGGCAAACGCTATGCCGACCGCAGTACCCGCAGCAACCGCCGGCGCCACGCCATCGCTGGGGATTCACCTCCCGGTCACATTGAGTAGTTTCAGGCTGAGCGCAGCCGGCCGATTGCCGTAAGGAGCCCCGATGTCCACCGTCGACAGTGTCACCACACCCACGGTTTGGTACCAGCAGGACGCCTCGCAAACCCTCGGACAGTTGTCCGTCGACGCGAACGTTGGGCTCACCACCGACGAGGCCAACCGTCGACTCGAGGAGTACGGGCCGAACGAGCTCACCACCGAACCACCTCCGAGCGTGTGGACGGTGGCGCTGGCCCAGTTGTCCAACCCGATGAACATCATGCTGGTGATCGTGGCGGTCGCGAGCATCGCGATCGGCCAGTTCGCCACCGGGATCTTCGTCGCCCTCCTGGTGACCTTCAACGTGGTCATGGGGTCGCGCCAGGAGTTGACGGCTCGCGCGAGTGTCGAGGCGCTCGCCCAACTTCAGGTCCCGCACGCCCGAGTACGCCGAGAGGGCCGGATCGAGGTCGTCGAAGCGGTCGGTCTGGTCCCCGGTGACATCGTCCTGCTCGAGGCGGGCGACGTCGTACCCGCGGACGGGCGGATCCTCACCTCGGCCACGCTCGAGGTTCAGGAGGCGGCCCTCACCGGCGAAAGCGCGCCAGTGTCCAAGAGCAACGCGACGCTCGCTGCCGGCGATGTCGCGCTTGGCGACCGGACGAACATGGTGTTCCAGAACACCCAGGTCACTCGAGGCACCACCGAGTGCGTGGTGACCGCGACCGGGGTGTCGACCGAGATGGGCCGCATCGCCGACATGGTCAACGCCACTCAGCGGGTGCGCTCTCCCCTCCAGCGCGAGCTCGACAGCATGACGAAGATCTTCGGGTTGTTGGCCTGGACGGCTGTGACGATCATCGCGATCGTCGGAATCGCCCGCGGCCAGGCGACCGACACGGTCATCCTGCTGTGTATCTCGACTGCGATCTCGGCGATCCCGGTGGGCCTGCCCACCTTCGTTCAGACGATGTTGTCCTCGGGAGCACGCCACCTTGCCGATGACAAGGCGGTCGTGAAGTCGCTCACCGACGTCGAGACCCTCGGGGGAACCACCGTCATCAACAGCGACAAGACCGGCACGCTCACGATGAACGCGATGACCGCGACGAGGATGCTCACCGACGGCCGGTGGTTCACGATTGAGGGCGGCGGCTACACCAAGACGGGCGCGATCCTCGGCAGCGGAGGCGACACCCCAGACTTCTCGCGCCTGGCTCTCGGGCTCGTTCTGTCCTGCGACGCGACAGTCGGGGACGATGGGTCGGTCATCGGCGACCCGACCGAGGCCGCATTCGTCGTACTCGCCGCCAAGATGGGCGTCGGCGCGGAGGAGACACGCGCGTCGATTCCTCGAGTCGCGGAGGTGCCGTTCGACTCGGACTACAAGTTCATGGCGACCTTCCACCACCGTCCCGACTGGCTCAGCCCCCGAGTGCTGCAACAGCCACACTTCATGACCGTCAAGGGCGCTCCGGACGTCGTCCTCGACCGCTGCAGCCACGCACTTTGGCACGACCAGCAGGTCCCGGTCGCGTCGGTGCGCGACGACTTGCTGGCCGCCAACCAGAAACTCTCCGAGCAAGGACTGCGGGTGCTGGCATTCGCCATTCGAGATCTCGACGACGCATTGATGCCCGGCGACGGTGAGGACGCGATCGGGATCGTCGAGAACCTTCTGCTCATTGCCCTGGTCGGCATCATCGACCCGTTGCGAGCCGAGGCGAAGGATGCTGTTCGGATCGCGCTCGATGCCGGGATCGACGTCCGGATGATCACCGGCGACCACACGATCACGGCACGAGCAATCGCCGATCAGCTCGGTCTCGGACCAGGGGTCATCACTGGCACCGAGCTCCAGCACCTGCCCGACGACGACGTGATCGAGCAGCTTCCGCAGCTGCACGTGTTCGGGCGGGTCGCCCCCGAGGACAAAGTTCGGCTTGCGCGGCTGATGCAAGAGGCGGGCGAGGTCGTCGCGATGACCGGAGACGCGGTCAACGACGCAGCCGCGCTCAAGCAAGCGGACATCGGTGTTGCCATGGGAAGTGGATCGGAGGTGACGAAGCAGGCCGGCAAGATCGTCCTGACCGACGACAACTTTGCAACCCTGGTCCGTGCGGTTGATCTCGGCCGCGATATCTACCGGCGGATATCCACTTACATCAAACTTCAACTGACGGTGCTCTCGTCGGTGCTTCAGCTGATGCTGTTCGCCACGATCTTCAACATCAATGGCGGCGTCGCGCTCTTCCCGATGCAGTTGTTGTTCTGTAAGTTCTTTGTCGTCGTGACTGTGGTGATCGGGTTAATTGCCGACGTACCGGATCCCAGCGTGATGAAGCGCCCCCCGCGCGCTCCGGGGACGAGGATCGTCACCCGGGCTCAGGTCATTCGCTGGCTGATCAGCGGGTTCGTCATCGCCTGGCTCGCCCTGGCGACCCTCGAATGGGGTCCGGATCAACCGAGCACCGATCACGCGTCGGCCTCGATGACGATGGCGTTTGCGATCGTGGCGCTCAGCGCCGTCAACCTCGGGGTCGTGATGCGACGCGAGCGCGAGGCACCGTGGTCGTCGCCGATGTTTCCGTACTTCGGCTGGATCCTCCTCGGATGGGCGCTCACCTGGGCGGCCGTCGAGCTCAACATGCTCGAGCGTCTTCTCGACACCGTGAGCCTGACCCACGATCAGTGGATGATCGTGCTGGGCCTGTCGTTGATCGCACCGGCGATCGTGGGCGTGGACAAGGTGATCCAGAACCGCCGGAACGCCGTACACCGGCTGGGCTCGGGAGAGCCAGCGGCCACGACGGCAACGGTCGGGGCGAGCTGATGGCGAAGAAGGTGGCCGGCGAGGCGCCGCCCAAGATGAAGGAGAAGGAATACCAGCACGAGCTGCGCACCCTCCACGGTGAGCTGGTTGAACTCCAGGAGTGGGTCAAGGCCACCGGCGCGAAGGTGTGCATCGTCTTCGAGGGTCGAGACACCGCCGGCAAGGGCGGCACGATCAAGGCGATCACCGAACGAGTCAGTCCGCGGATCTTCCGGGTGATCGCTCTCCCGGCGCCGACCGATCGGGAGAAGTCTCAGCTCTACATCCAGCGCTATCTGCCGCATTTCCCGGCCGGCGGCGAGGTCGTGATCTTCGACCGGAGCTGGTACAACCGGGCGGGCGTGGAACGGGTCATGGGCTTTTGCACCGAGGATCAGGCCACCCGATTCCTCGCGCTCGCGCCGGCGGTCGAGAAGGCCATGGTGGACGACGGCATCATCCTGCTGAAGTACTGGCTGGAGGTCGGTCCCGAGGAACAGACCCGCCGCCTCGAGAGCAGGATCGATGATCCCCGCAAGGTCTGGAAACTCTCCGACCTTGACCTGCTCTCCTACACCAAGTGGGACGACTACGGCCATGCTCGGGACGAGATGATCGCGGCGACGAGCTCGTCGTGGGCGCCTTGGTACGTCGCGATCTCCGACGACAAGAAACGGGCGCGGCTGAACATCATCAGCCACATCCTGTCGCAGATCCCCTACAAGGCACCGAAGCGCAAGAAGATCTCCTTGCCGGACCGCACCGTCGCCAACCGCGGTTCCGCGATCCGGCTCCCGGTCATTGCCTCCCGGTTCTAGTCTCCGGCGGAGGTCAGCTCACCACAGGATCCGCTGCTGAGCGGCGAGCGCTCGGTCGCGAAGGATGCGGTCGCGGTCAAGGGTCGTCACGAACGACGTGTCCGGCGGGAGGAGGCGCGCGACGCCCTCGAACGCGATCTGGCGAACCAGGACCTCAGGTGGGGTCGGCCGGCCGATCCAACGCAGCTGCATCAACCCGTTCGCATGCCCCATGGTGTCGAGCCAGTTGGCAACACCGGGATCGCGAGTGGCGACGACCACCCTGAGCATCCCGTCGTGGTCGATGTGCGCCTGGGTGCGATTGAGGCTGGTCTGGGCGTTGACCCAATCGAGGGTGCAGCCCATGTCGTCGGCAAGGGCGAGCGAGAACCCCGCAGCACCCGCTGACAGGTCGACCTCCAGCAGCAAGGCATCCTCGGCCTCCAGGCGGTAAAGACCCTCGTGGTACCACTGGCCGGGCAGCCCGCCTCCGGCTGAGTAGTCCGCGAGTTCGACGGAGTTCACCACCCCGCGAGCGCTGAGGTCGGTCACCTTGCGGATCCCGAAACCGAGTGAACCCTCGACGACGAGCGGGACCGCCGACAACCGGGCCGCGAGCAGGTTGGAGGGCGGTCGGCCGCGCCGGGACGGCCGGTCGAGACGCACGATGGCAACCGAAGGGTCACGATGGGCGCCCCAATCATCGGACACGCTGCGCACCATGAGGGTGCGGACATCCGGCTCGATCCGCCACCAGTCGCCGTCGTGACCCGGTGGCCGCTCCGCCGAGACAACGACGTCGAACCGGCCGTCCGGACCGAGACGAAGGTCGTCCAGGTCGAGCGGCGGGTAGGTCGCAATGCCGCCCGGCCCCGGGGAACCCATCGCCATGATCGTGACGTCAGGCGTGGTTCCGCGGCGACCGGTGATCCGATAACTCCCCGAGCCGTCGATCGCCGCGGTGAGGTAGACGGTGTCCGGGTTGGGCGTCCCGGTGTGCTGGTGATAGCCACTACCGGGGAAGAACGCGGGGTGTTCGGGGTCGGCGCACACCCAACCGAGAAACGAGGTCATGACCGCACCGAGCACCGCCACTGGCACTTCGCCGGCGGTGACGTCCCGACCGTCGAGCAGCGACACGGTGCGTCCGACCGCCTCGTCCATTGCCGCACCGAGGACCTCCCACTCGGCAGCGGAGCCGGTCATGCCGATGAGGTCTCTCGAGGTACGTCGAATCGGTCGGTGTAGAAGGCGTACTCCTCAGCCACCTGGTCGACGTCGAGACCGTAATCGCCGAGGTCGTAGCGGTGCGTCCCGCGCTTACCGGGCGGATTGGCTTCCCGCCACGCGATGATGCTCCGGCGCACCGACGCAGTGAGCTCAAGACCGAGCGCGTCGTACACCTCCGCCATCACGGCCTCGGGATCGGCGACCACCCGGGCGTAGTCCACGTGTGCCACCGGCACCCGGGTGCCGTGGGCATCGTCGAAGTCGACCAGGCCGTGCAGGTGGCTCCCCACCATCTCTTTCATCTGCCGCCCGACCTCCCCTCGATCGACATCGTCGGAGAACTTTTCGCGGAGGTAGGTCGCGAAGCTGCAGTTCGAGGCGAGCGCCTGGATCGGGTCCCGATGGGTCACGACGACGAGGGCGTCGGGATAGACCTGAAGGATCTCCTCCAGGGCGAGCAGGTGGCAGGGCCATTTCAGGGCCCAGCGCGCAACCGGTGCCTGATGCTGCAGCACCTGCAAGGCACGCCGGTGATGCTCGTACGCCGCTGTGAGGTCCAGACCGTCGACGACCGACTGGAAGTAGGTCGGAACCCGGAACGTCCAGTAGTGGCCCGCATTCGCAAAGGTCTGGTCGAGCACCATCACGCACTCTTGCGGCCCGTCCGGATCGGACAGGTGGAAGGCGTCCAGCGCGCCGCCGTCGGCCTGGCGCCGCTGACGGTGTGCCTCCTCCGTCCGCGCTCGGCGACGCTCCACCGACACCGGGTCGATCGCTGGCGGCGGACAGGGGTCGTCGCCCTCCCAGGTCCGCAGCATCCGCATCGAGGGCTCACGATCGAACAGATACTGAAAATACGTCGTGCCGGACCTGGGCAGACCGGTCAGCACGATTGGTTGCTCCACGGCGCGGGCCCGAATCTCGGGTGTGTTCATCCACCACCAGGACACGTCGATTCGCTTGCGCAGCGCATCGGAGAGCATCCAACTGGCCGCGGCCGCACCAAAGTCACTGAGCCGAGCCTCGGCGTTCAACGAGTCGACAAGCACCCCCAGGTTGGCCAAGAACGCCTCCGGGGTCGGGTCTTGCGCGGTCGCTGCGGCCTGGGCCGACTCGACGACCTGGTCGACGGCCACGCCGCGGCCAGCCGACCGCTGGGGCGCAGCCGAGGGTTGGCGCTCGGTCAAGCGAACACCGCAAGCCCTCGAGCTTCGATGCTCGATCGGGTCGGCGTACCGGCCGGGCAGGTCGAATTCGTGAACGCGCTGTGCGGAACTCGCCGAGACCGGGAGGGGTCCGTGTCGTGCGCTTTGAAGACGATCACCTCGTCGGCATGCATGTCCGGGTAGTAGTACCAACGATGCGCAGCGTTGTATCGGTAGCCAGTCGTGTCGTGACGGAGATCCCCCGACTCTCGGGTCGTGGTGATCGCCGTGACGGTCACCTCGTCACCGGGCGCGACGGTCGTGGCATCACAGACGGCCAGCGGAATGTCCTGAGGCGGCGGCGAGACCGCCCGCCACATGTTGAACATCGCCCACCGAGATCCGTTCGGCACCTGATCTCCGAGGAACGACATCACCAACGCGTGCAGGTCGGCTGCCGAGGAATCGGTGTTGTCGGCGTGCGGATACCGGGCCGGCTTCGCGTTTGCCAGGTCCGCGAGCTCACTGGTTGCCTGCTCGCCGAAGCGCT
Source organism: Mycobacteriales bacterium (assembly GCA_035501255.1). Taxonomy (GTDB): domain Bacteria; phylum Actinomycetota; class Actinomycetes; order JAFAQI01; family JAFAQI01; genus JAFAZI01. The sequence continues at coordinate 14,446 of DATJWM010000092.1, forward strand.
TCTTGCCACCCCCCAACATCAACGCAAACGTCGCACCCGTCACCTCGCGCAGGAGCTCGGTCATCTCGGCGATGTACAACGCGTCGGTGTCCGGGTCCTCCTCGATCATCCGGAAGTCGGCGACCTTGCTGGCGTGAGGGACAAGGATGAAGCCTTCCTCGTCGAGCGAGGTGGGCAGGTCACGTGCCGTTCGGACCGTCACGAGACGACCGGGAAGGGTCTGCATGGTCGACAGCGACTCGTCCTCGGTGACGAACTCCAGCGCTCCGATCGTCGGGTCGGCCTGGTTGCGGACGTAGTTGATCTCGGCCTGGACGGCCGAGTCATGGCTCACGTTTGTCGCGCTCAACGGTGCGTCACTTCCTGGTGCCGGACACCTCGCGGTGAGATGGCAGCGTTACAGATTCACGTCGTACTGTCAATCTCTGGGCGCAGACCGTGACCTTTACAGAAGACCGCTCGGATGTCACGGTTGGACCATGGAGCGCAACGCCACGACCACGGCGATCCTCGACGCGACCCACCGGCTGACCGTGGAACGCGCAGGCACCGACCGACTGACCATGTCGGCCGTGGCGGCCGAGGCCGGCGTGTCGAGGCCGACGCTGTACCGGTGGTTCCCTACCCGCGACCATCTCTTGACGGCCATGGCCGAATACGAGGAGGAGCGCTTCGACCGCGGCCTGCACACGGTTCTGCGCCCGACCCAAACACCCGCCGAGCGCCTCGACGCCGCCCTCGGCTACCTGGTGTGGTTCCTTGACGACAATCTCGGCCCGCATGCCGTGTCGCTCGACCCGGGCTTCGCGCTTCGCTCGCTCGCCGCGTCATTGCCCACTCAGGTCGAGACCTGGGTGCGCCTGTTGGGTGACGCCCTTGCCCGGGTGCCGGCGGTCCGCGCGGGCGAACTGTCGGTGGACGATGCGGCAGAACTGTTTCTGCGGCTCGCATACTCGCACTACCTCGTCCGACACGACGATCCCTCAACCCTGCTGCGATCGATGCGCAGCATGGCCGGGCTTCGACCCGGCGGCGGGCGGCGGGCGGCCGGCTGAGCGGATTACGATCACCGCAGACCACGGGGAGAATCGGGATCGCCATGGGTTGGATCACGAACGTACGTCGGACGATCGGCACCATCGCGGCGGCCTCGGCGATAGTCGCGGCAACGATCATCGCCGGTGCCGCGCCCGCCGGCGCAACACTGGCCGACGACGGTATCTTCTTCGCCTGCCCGGATCAGGGCACGTTGGCAGTCAGCTCGGGAGTCAGTTGCGTCAGCCTCGCGACTGCCGTCAATGATGCCGAAACCTGGAACAACAACAGTCGAACCAACGCCACGATCGATCTCCTACCGGGCCACTACTGCCCGGTAGCGCTGCCCTACGACCCGTACGACATCACGATTCAGGGGATCGGCTTCGCCGGTCTGGCGAATAGCAGCGACATCTCCGGCTATACCGGCTTCGAAGCCG
>DATJWM010000093.1:0-17866 GCA_035501255.1 Mycobacteriales bacterium
AGCGGTCAAGGCTCTGCTCGCGGCTGAGCGTTTTCCAGAGATCTTCGGGGGATCGCCCGCCGAAGGCACGACATTTCAGTCGGCATCGGGTCAACTAACTGGCCTGCTTGTAGGGCTCAAGTTCGTCGAACCTGCTCTCAGCGTGACCGCGCCTTACGTGCTTGGGTCAGCCTGCGCCCGCGCGGGGGGCGTGATCGCGGTTCTTTTTGGCGAGCCAGTAGATGGCCGGGTCGGCGTGACGCCAACCAGCCTCCTTGAGATGGCATCGGACGAGAGTTTTGCGCGCGACCGGGTCTCGCCATGGGTTTCCCCTGTTGCCGGTCAGGTCGAGATCGATCGGTGGTGGCGCTGGTACATCGAGCGGCTCGACAAATTGTTCGCCGAACTTGTCGATCCGCGCCCGTTCGCGAGCGCGGACTCGATGTATCTCCCGAGCGAACACCTCGCCTTTCTGTTGAGCGTCGAACGTCTGTTCACCAATCTCGCGAACGGCCTCGCGTACACGGCGGTAAACGACTACCTGACGAAGGTCCTCTCGTTCAGCGCTTTGGATTGCCTTGAAGAACTTCCAGGCCACCCCAACCGAACGGAACTTCTCCGCCCAAGCAAGATCCGCGCGTCCCTCGATGTTGCCCAACGCGACCTGCCGCCCAGTCTCACACCCATATTGGAGAGAGTCCTTTCGGTGCCCGACGCCCTCCAGTTGGTCGTCGAGGGGTTCTTCGCGCCGGGCGTCCGCCGACCGGGGGAGGTTCTCGTGACGCAAAAAAGCGGCCAAAAGGCCTGGGTCTCGGAGGATCTCGCTATTGGCCGCTACCTCAATCTCGTGCGCAACGGCACGCACGGGTACGCGGGGATCGTGGGTCGCCCCGCTGATGAGGATCTTCTGCTCACGCACGACGGGAACCTGCCAAGAGAAGTTGGCGATATCGCGCTCGCTCACGTTCTCAGGCTCGTTGCGGACCCTGTGCTGGCACTTGGGCGAACCTTGTCATAGGCGGCCAGATGTTTCACTAATTTCTAACAAGTCCTGTTAGAGGCGGTTGACAGCAGTCAGACCGTCCGAGGTCGAATCGGTTGCGATGCAACGATTTGTTAGTGACCGTTACACGCTGTTAGTTGTATAGATAAGGACTCATAATCCCTTGGCCGTCGGTTCGAGTCCGACCCGCCCCACTACAGCACCACTACGTCGAAATCGTTGAGACCAAAGGGATCCTGACGTCAACAAGAACTGCACGACCGATCGCTGTTGGCCCGAGGCAGGTCAGGACGCACAATGTCCGGCATGGAGTTCGTAGCAGGGGATCTGATCTTTGCGCCGCTTGCGGATGAGGATGTAGCGGCCTTTATCAGTGAATCGCGCGAAGACTTCGTCGAAGGACTGGTAGCCGCTGGTGAAGAACGTGCCGCCGTTGAGGAGCAAGCAGATGCGATCCACGCACGCCTGCTGCCCGACGGCCGGCTGAACCCGGATCATCGGATCGGCCACCTTGTGAGTGCCGGCGAACCAGTCGGCCACTTGTGGGTCGCCCGCGACGATCAGTCAGCCTGGTACGTGTGGGACGTCGCGATCAAACCTGAGCACCAGAGCCGTGGGTTCGGACGTGCCGCGATGAATCTCGCTGAGAAGATGGCGCGGGCAGACGGTGCGGACTCGATCGGCTTATCGGTGCTTGTTACCAACGACATCGCACGCACGCTCTATGGGTCGTTGGGCTATGAGGTCGTGGAACCTCAAAGTGGTCCGCTTGTTCGAATGAGCAAGAAACTGGGAACCCTCGCATCTTGAGCGCACAGGCCAGTCAACCGCCACGCACCGCCGACCTGATCGGTTGGGTTGAGTGGAACCCAACGCGATGGGCACTCCTGATTGATCCCTCACCCGTCCTGATCATGGCTCCGCTAGGTAAGCGGCTCGACCGCCTTGTCGGCTGAGCACCGCAGCACCGACGGCAGAAGAGGCGATATCTGCACGAAGTCCCGCTGCAGGATCGGCGAGGTTTACGATCCGACGGTGGCAACCTGTCCGGTGTTGCGCCGATGTGCCGTCCCTGTTGGTGTCCTGATCCTGGTGCTTGCCGGCGTAGCGCTCGGCTTGCTCGTTACGAATCATGGCCATCATCGCGCCCAGTCTCAGTGCGATCTCCCGTTGTCTCAGCGCCACGGCGGATGGTTCTGCGGGGCTCCAGCGTCGCCCTAGATCGGCACCTACACGACGCCAGGGCGAACGGCCGCGCGAAGGGCTCTCAGGCATCCGGTTGGGTCGTAGACGATGGTCATCCCAGCTACGGCGACGCGAGCGGTTCCCTCATCGATCGGACAGGTCGTTGCCCAGGACGGCCGGCCGATTCCGACTTCAATGTCCGGACCACCGGGAACGGCAAGCCGTCGCTCCTGCAGTGCACCGAAGCTGTTCGCCCGGACCAGATGTGCGGAGGCGTCGAATAACGCGAACCAGTCCTCGCTATCGAGCAAGGTCTCCGGGTCATCTGTGAGCACGATGAGATCGATGTCGGACTGCGGCCCGGCCGTCTTGCGGGCCCACGACCCAACAACCGCGACCGCGACCACGTCGGGGGACTGATTCGCGAGCCTGTGCGCGGCCAGCACTGCCCGCCTCACGGCCAGCGGCCAGCCGTCGTCCATCACCTGATCATCCCCCGCCGAACAACGCGCAAGCCATTCAGCCGCGACCAAACGGCACCGAGCGAGCGGTCGGGACGCTACGGGCTCCGATGTCCCTATGGTCGATGCAGGCGTGGATCGTTTGCTGTGATCGACCTGAGGGAGTTGGCGATCGCCATGATGGTTGTGGGGCTGGAGTGGGTCGCGGCTAGGTGGACTGTGACGTTCTGCGAGACCTGCCAGTCGAGAACCTCGTAGCCGTTGTTGCCCAGGGTGCGGACGACGGCGGGCCGCCCTTGCACCGTGGTCAGTTGGCCGCCGCTGACGGCGTCTTGGTCGATCCGGTCGGGCCCTGGTTGCACGTTCAGAGCAAGCTTGCTGCCGTCGTTGTGCCAGAGGGCGTAGAAGACACCCGCGCGGCTTCCGCGCTGTTCAGGGGGTGCCGGTTCGACCGTCCATCCGTCGGACGCAGCATTCGGCAGCGTGGCAGTGCCCGCAGTCGGGTTGAAACGAAGGTCGCGAACTAGGGACCGCAGGGAAGTGGGGGTGAAGCCTCTGGCGGTTACTTGCCACTGGTTACCGGTCCCGTCGGACCAGAACACGCGCGAGGTGTGATTCGGTTCATACAGCGCGATCGCTGAGTGACTCCCTACGGTCAAGTGGAGTTTCCGTCCGTTAAAGTCTGCGCCGCCTGGTGCGTACCCAAATTGCTCGACGGTTGGTGCGTCGGGACCGTCGACTTCGACGCCGCGGACGGAGTTGCCGTGGTTGAGTTGGAGCAGGGTTAGTGCGACGTGGGGGAAGTATCCGCATGGGATCGGCGCCCCGCCGCTGTTGGTGAACGCATATAGGACGCTCTGGTCGGGCGGGAGCATGAGCAGCTGAGGGTAGGCGACCGCCGTGCTCCGATCGCCCGATTGGACGTCGCAGGATTGAGCGGGCGGCCAAGGCGGTGAGGTGGCGCCCGTCGCATTGAGGCGAGTGTGGCCCACGCCGGACGTGACGGCGATCGCCGAGGGGACGAGGGCGGCTAACACCCCGACAACTCCGACGACCGCGCCGATGCCGCGTCGGCGTAACCTCCGACGACCCCCGGTGTGGACACGAAACCTCAGGTCGGGACTCGGCTCGACGTCTTCCGTGGCACGTCGCAGCAGGTCAGAGATCGTGGACTCGTCAATGCTCAACGGACGCTCCTTACTGTCGATGCGCTGGTGGGTGTCTCCGGAGTGGCAGTGAGCAGATCCCGGAGCCGGGCCAAGGCACGCGAGGCTTGCGACTTGACGGTCCCGACCGAGCACGACAACGCCTGTGCTACCTCCACCTCGGACAGATCTTCCAGGTACCGAAGGACGATCACGGCACGCTGCCGGGCCGGGAGTAGCGCGAGCACCCGGATCAGCGCGTCGCGGTCGTCGCTAATCGCGGAGGCATCGCCGACAGCGCCGTGGTGGGCATCGGTCAGCGTGGTTTCGGGGTGGCGTGAACGATGCCGCCAACGGTTCGTGCCGCGATTGACCAGCGCACGACGAGCGTAAGCGGACGGGTCATCGACCCGCGGCCAGGCCACATACAGCCGCTCAAATACCTCTTGCACCAAGTCTTCGGCTGCACCGCGGTCCCCCGTCAAGGCGTAGGCAGCTCGAAGAAGACTCCGCGCTGTGCCGGTGAAGAATTCGTCGAAGTCCTGACCGCGACCACTCACACCGGTAACGACACCACGAAGCCATCGAAGGTTGTCATGATGATCGAAAAGGGGTCCGGTCCATGCGAAACCTGGGATATGCGACCACTGCTCAGTTTCAATCTCAGCGAGTTCCTCGTCCTCGTCCACCCGGTCGCCTGTTCCGGCTCCCCAGGAACCCCCCCGAATTCCCCACCAGATCTCCTCTACGCTTTGCGGGTGATTACGACAGGTCGCTCCGGCGCGTCGCACCGCCCGTGACGACCGGACAGACCAGGTCGCCGGATCCCGCGGAGCTGGCCGAGGTCGGTGGCCTTCGCCACGACGCGGGTCGCCGCCGGGCGGCCGGAATCTACGGGACCATCCTCACGGCGGCCGTGATCGCGACCGGTGCGAATGCGCTCAGCACTCTGGAACTGGAACTGACCGTCCTGGTCACGCTGGTCATCTACTGGATCGCGGAGCAGTACGCCGAACTGCTCGGTGAGTACAGCAATCACGGTCAGTTACCGGGCTCGCGGGTCGTGCTCGGGTCCCTCGGCGCGTCGTTCCCGATGGTGAGCGCCTCGTTCCTGCCACTGCTCAGTTTGCTCGTGGCGCGACTGCTCGGAGCGTCCGAGAGCGGGGGAGCGCTGATCGCCCTCGTCGTTGCGGTGGCTCTCTTGCTCTACCACGGTTACCGAGCAGGGCGAGCCGCGGATCTGCGCGGCATCCGCCTCGCGGCAGTGTCGGCGGTCGCGGGCCTGCTGGGCATCATCATGGTGGTCCTGAAAGCGCTGATCCAGCACCATCACCAGATCCATTGATCCACCGCGCAGGTGGCGCAGCGCGTCGTGCCCGCATGGGGACGGTTTTGCCCCGATGGGCAATGTTGCGTTAACCCGGTGAGGGTTTATTCGACGTCATGACGACGCCGGATGCCGACGCCGACCCGAATCCGATGGCCCCCACGGGTGGATCGACCCGGTGGGGGCCGGTCGATCAGATGTTGCAGTCGATCTGGGCTGAAGCGTCCCGCCGCGACGAGGGCGAAGTCGCGACCTACATCCCCGAGCTCGCGAAGGCCGATCCGTCGACCTTCGGGCTGGCGCTGGCCACTCTCGACGGGCGGGTCTATTCCGCCGGCCCGCCGGAGACGTTCACGATCCAGTCGGTATCGAAACCGTTCGTCTACGCACTCGCCCTGGCGGATCAAGGGGTCGATCACGTGCTCGCGCGGATCGGTACCGAGCCAACCGGCAATGCGTTCAACACGATCAGCGTTGACGACGCCGGTCGTCCGTTCAACCCGATGGTCAACGCCGGCGCGATCATGGCAACCTCGCTTGTCGCCGGCGCGACGCCTGATCAGCAGTTCGAACGGATCTTTTCCGGGTTGTCCGCGTTCGCCGGCAGGCCCCTCTCGGTCGACGAGGACGTGTTCCGTTCCGAGCAGACCACCGGCAACCGGAATCGGTCGATCGCCTACCTGCTGGCCTCGGTGGACGCGCTCGAGGACGTGGAGGACGTTCTGTCCACCTACTTCCGCCAATGCGCGATCGAGGTCACGGCGGCCGACCTGGCCGTCATGTCCGTCACGCTTGCGAACGCGGGGGTCAATCCGCTGACCGGGGTCGAGGTTGTCTCGGCCGAGGTGGTCAGCCGTGTGCTTGCGGTCATGTCCACCTGTGGCATGTATGACTTCGCCGGCGAATGGATGTTCCGAGTCGGCCTTCCGGCGAAGAGCGGGGTCAGTGGGGGCATTGCGGCGGTTCACGCCGGCCGACTGGGAATTGGCGCGCACAGTCCGCTGCTCGACGCGCGCGGAAACAGCGTGCGCGGGATTGCCGCCTGCGAGTTGCTGTCGTCCCGGCTCGGACTGCATCTCTTCGTTGGTGGCGCAGTCCGTGGTCCGACTGACGGCACTCGTCATCTGACCGCGGTGGACGCGCGCTCCAAGCGGGTTCGCGTCGCCGCGCATCGACGGGTGCTGGACTCCTCGGGTGAGCGGATCCGCATCCACCGGGTGGTCGGATCGCAGGACATTGCCACCGCCGAGCGCGTGGTCCGCGCGGTCATCGACCACGAGCCACTCGGTGACTGGCACATCTTCGACCTGTCTCGGCTCGGCCAGATCGAGCCTGCGGCCGCCACCCTGATCGCGGGTCTCGCGTCGTACCTGACCGAGGAGGGTTCGACGGTGGTTGTTGTGCATCCCCGCGCTCGGGTGGCCCACCGAGCGGTGTCGGAGATCACCGCCCTCGCGGCATTGGTCGAGTCCGACCCCGACACGGCGCTGCAGTTCTGCGAGCACGCGTTGCTGGTGAGTGAGGGCGTGGATCTCGGACCCCGGGATGCGCTGGTGCCGCTGGCCGAGCAGGACCTGCTCGAGGGGATCGATCCGGAGGCGCTCGCCATCCTCGAGAAGGCGGCCGAGACCAGGGTCTATCCCGCAGGGACGTTCGTGTTCACCGAGGGCGCTGCGGCCGACGGGCTGTACTTCATCGCGGCCGGGCAGGTCAGCGCCACGATCGCGTCCCACGGGGTGAAACGTCGGCTCAACACGATGGGGCCGGGTACGTCGTTCGGCGAGTTGGCCCTCATCGATGGCGGCGCACGGTCGGTGACGGTGGTTGCCGACGAACCGACGCTCTGCCACGTGTTGACCGTCGATGCGCTCGGCGACCTCATCGCCGCCGAGCCGTCGGCAGGTCTGGCGTTGTATCGCGCGCTCGGCCGCAGTCTCGCCGGCCTGGTCCGCCAGACCACGCGGGAGATCTCGAGTCTCGACGGCGACCGGTAGGGGCCGGAGTCGCGGGATCGCTCACAGGTCGCACACAGGGGCTGCTCACGCCTCGTTCAGCCGAGTGAGCGACAACTGGAACATGACGCTATCGGGACCGAAGAACCGGCAGTCAAACTCGGCAAGTGTGCGGGTTGCTGGAACCCGCCGGATGACCCGCGCCACCATCGCGATGGTTCTGGTCGGCGTGGGTGGGGTGGGCGCGGTTGCGATCCACGATGCCCAGGCGGGCGCCGCATCCACGGGCGAGGACTCCCCCTCGCATCACTTAGACCGGAACTCCTCGGGCACGTCTTTCGGTTCGTCCGGAACGTCGCCTGGTTCCTCCGACAGCGGCGCGGTCGCGACCTCCGGCGGATCGTGAGATGGCCCGCCTCGCCGACCGGTTCGCGGCGACGGATTGGCGGGGCCTCGGTTGCGACGTCCGCGTCGTCGTCGTGAGCGAGGGCGATCTCGCGGCCGCGCGCGAGGTCGTCGACCAGACGCTCGCGGTGATCGACCGGGCGTGCAGCCGGTTCCGGGACGACTCGGAGCTCGTGCAGCTCGGCCGGGGGAGCGGGGGTCCGATGCCGTTGAGCCCGTTGCTCGCCGACGCGATCGCCGCCGCGCTCTACGCCGCGACCGTCACCGGCGGTGACGTCGACCCCACCCTCGGTGCTGAACTGGAGGCGGTCGGTTACGATCGCGATTTCGTCCGGGTCGCTCCCGACGGCCCGGCGGTCACGGTGGTGTCGCGACCGGTCTCCGCCTGGCGACGGATCGAACTCGACCGTGCGGGGCTGACCGTGACCGTCCCGGTCGGCGTGCGCCTCGACCTCGGTGCGACCGCCAAGGCGTACGCGGCCGATCTCGCGGCTCGGCGTCTGGAAGCCGCGTTGGACGGCCGTGGTGCGCTCGTCGCCCTCGGTGGCGACATCGCCATCGCTGGCGGGCCGCCACCGGACGGGTGGAGCGTGCGGGTTCAGGACGTCACCGGTCCGGCCGAAGCGCCCGCGCCCGAGCACTCCCAGACCGTCGCCGTCCGTCGGGGCGGGGTGGCGACGTCGAGCACGTCCGCGCGCCGGTGGGTGCGCGGCGGCCGGGTGATGCATCACATCCTCGACCCGCGGACCGGCGTACCGGTCGTGTCGCCGTGGCGCACGGTGAGTGCCGCGGCCGCCACGTGCCTCGAGGCCAACATCGCGACGACCGCGGCCATCGTGCGGGGAACCGCGGCGGTTGCCTGGTTCGAACGGCGTGGCGTCGCCGGCCGATTCGTCTCCAACGACGGCGACGTCGTGCTCACCGGCGGGTGGCCGGCGGCGGTAGCGGTGGCGTCGTGAGCACGGGAGGGATGGACCACGCGCTGTGGTATCTCAGTCGCGCGACCGGCGTCGTCGCCTTGCTCGTGCTCTCGCTCACGGTCGTGCTGGGCGTCGTCATCGGTAAGCGGGGGAGGGTGCGGGGTTTGCCGCGTGGTGCGGGCGTTGGATTGCATCGCAACGCTTCGCTGTTCGCCGTGACGCTCGTGACCTGCCACGTCCTCAGCGCGGTGCTCGATCCCTATGTCGCGATCGGGTGGATCGCGGTCGTCGTGCCGTTCAGTTCGTCGTACGAGCCGTTGTGGCTCGGGCTTGGCGCGTTGGCGCTCGACCTGGCGATCGCGCTGGTCGTGACCAGCCTGTTGCGCTTCCGCCTCGGGATCGCGACCTGGCGGGCGGTTCACTGGCTCGCCTATCTTGCCTGGCCGATCGCGGTCGTCCACGGCATCGGGGCGGCGGTTGATCTCCGCAGCGGTGTGCTTCTCGTGGTGGTGCTCGCGATGGTCACCACCGTTGTCGGTGCGGTCGGGTGGCGGGTCGGGGCGCTTTCTGCACCGCGACCCGCCGCACGCCCGCGCGCTGCGGTTCCTGACCGTGGGGTCTCACCTCACTCGGCGCTCGAGGTGTCGTCCTCGGCCAGGATCCGGTAGAGCTCCCGACGGGTCGTGGTGAGCAGGTCCGCTGCCCGAGCGACCTGCGCTTCGGTTCCGGCGGATGCGACCTGGCGGACGGCGGCGCCGACCTGACCGGTGAGGTCGCGCAGGTTGCTGATCCCGCTGCGCTCGCCGCGGGCTGCGGCCTCCCACGGGAGCGGGCCGTCGCCGCGTGCGGTGACTGCGGCCTGGCCGGCCTCGGTGATGGTGAAGACCCGCTTACCGTCGGACTCGGCGGCACTGACCAGTCCTTCGTCTTGAAGGAGTTGCAACGCCGGGTAGATCGAGCCGGGGCTCGGGGTCCACGCGCCACGGCTGCGTTCGCTGAGCTCCTGAATGATCTGATAGCCGTGCATCGGCTGCTCGTTGAGCAGCGCCAGCACTGCGGCGCGGACGTCACCGCGCCCGGCTCGACGACCGCCGCGGTGGCCGGGGTGCCGGTGCTCGAATGGCCCGGCGAACCCGCCGTGGCGTGCGCCGGCCCATCCGGGCTCGCCGTGGTCACGTCGGTGGGCAAGGCGTTCGTAGCGGCCAGCCATGCGCTCGTGGTGCCTGGCGTGGCGCTCGGCCCGCCGTGAACCTCGCGCGTCCGGGGATCCGATCGAATCGGTTGGTGGGGTTGTCATTGTCTGGTTCCTTTCCGGAGTGCTCCAGTAGCACTCGCGATATATCGGTAACATATCACGAGTCGTTGGGTATTCCCGCCGCTGGTGTGCTCGTGCGTCGCGCGCCGGACGGCCGCACCCGTGCGACCATCATTTGATGAAGACCGACGAGCGGCGGTTGCTCGTCGGGCTCGTCCTGCTCGCCGCCTTCTTCCTCGCCGAGGTGGTCGCCGCAGCGGTGGCGCACTCGCTCGCCTTGCTGGCCGACGCCGGGCACATGGCGACCGACGTGCTGGCGCTCGCGGCAGCGGTCGCTGCCGCTCGGCTCGCCCGTCGGCCTGCGACCGGCCATTGGACGTTCGGCCTGGCCCGCGCGGAGATCCTGTCGGCGGCGATCAACGGGATCATCCTGCTCGTCGTCGCGACCATCGTGACGGTCGAGGCGATCCGGCGCCTGGTCTCGCCCGCTCCGGTCAAAGGCGGCGCGCTCGTGGTGGTTGCGTCGGTCGGGCTCGTGGTCAACGTCGTGGTTGCGGCGATCATCGGAGGTCACGCCGCGCACGGAGCCGACGCCGACGGTCACGGACATCGGCGGCGTTCGCTGAACGTGGAAGGCGCGCTCGCGCACGTGGTGACCGACGCGTACGCGTTCGCCGCGACGATCGTGGCCGGCATCCTCGTGCTCACGACCGGGTGGGAGCGGGCCGACCCGGTCGCCTCGCTGTTCGTCGTCGTACTTCTCGTGCTCGCTGCGCGGATGCTCCTCCGGGAGTCGGGGCGGGTGTTGCTGGAGGCCGCGCCGAGCGAGCTCGACCTCGCCGTTGTCCGTCGCCACCTGCTCGATGCGCCGCACGTGGTCGGCATCCATGACCTGCACGTGTGGACCGTGACGTCTGGGCTCCCGGCGTTGTCGGTGCACGTCGTGATCGACGAGGACTGCTTCAGCAACGGCCGGGCACCTGCGTTGCTCGACGAGCTTCAGGCGTGCCTGGCCGGGCATTTCGACGTCGCCCATTCGACCTTCCAGCTCGAACCGAGCGGGCACGTCGAACACGAATCGGCCACCCACTATTAGCCGGACACAACGGCGTCACGCCGTTCGGCTATAGCGACAACGGCGTCACGCCGTTCGGCTATAGCGACAACGGCGTGACGCCGTTCGGCTATAGCGACAACGGCGTGACGCCGTTCGGCTATAGCGATAACGGCGTGACGCCGTTTGGCACGGTCAGGAGGTGGACGGCGAGGGGGTTGTCGCGTTGCGGACGACGTCGACACACGGGACCGTCGGGTCGCAGCTCACCGAATCGACCCCGGGGAGCACGGCCACCCGCCTCACCAGCGAGTCCCGAGTCGCCAACGTCACGGTCGGCCCGAGGATCACTCGGTAGGACGCCGGGGTATCGCTCGCGGAGACCGACGCCGAACACGTATACAGCCGCCGGAACTCCTGGTAGGCCTCCGCCGCCGATTCGTAGTAGATCCGGGCGACGTCGTGACTCTGGCGAAGCGTTCCCGTGATCGCGGCCCGCTCGCCGCTCGTCGCGCGGCGGGTGAGGAAGATCGACACATCAACCGTGCCGGCCCACGGTGAGCGACGTCCGACGGTCACGCCGTTGGTGCTGGGTGGGCACGCGGTCGGCGACGCTGCAGGAAGCTTGAGGAAGGCCCGGATATTCGGAGTTGTTCGTCCGGTCTTGGTGTTCAGCGCGCTCTGGCCGCTTGAACCGGACCCTGCCGCGCAGCCGCACAGGCCGGCGAACGCCGCGGTCAGTGCGAGCAGAACGAGTGGGGGACGCATCGGGAGATCCCGGCGCTACCGGCGGCGGACGAGGCGCGCGATCGCGGTGCCGATGAACAGCACCCACCAGACAACGCCGGTGAGGAAGACGACCGCGATCACGAGGAGGGCGAGGTAGCGCACGGGGTCAAACGTAGCGATCCCACCTGAACGAATTCTCGACCGGTGCTGGTGCTCATGTGACGGATGGGGCACACTGGAGGCGGAGCGCGCTCGCGATCCGCGTGTTGGTGACCGCTGGGGAAGGCGATTCACGACACGATGGAGGTCACCGTGAGCGCTCGAGGTGTTCTGTACCTGCACTCCTGCCCGCCCGCTGTCCGGCCGCATGTCGAGTGGGCGGTGGCGGGGGTGCTCGGCGTGCCGGTCCGCCTGGATTGGCACGACCAGCCAGTCGCCCCCGGATGCCTGCGGGCGCAGACCGGATGGCGGGGACCGGCAGGTACGGCGGGACGGATCGCGGCGGCGTTGCGCGGGTGGCCACTCCTTCGGGCCGAGGTCACCGAGGAGCCGAGCGAGGGTTGCGACGGCGAGCGCTATGCGATGACGCCCGACCTCGGCGTGTTCCGGTCGGCGATGAGCGCGAATGGCGACGTGTTCGTCCAGGAGGACCGGCTGCGAGCGGTGATGGCCGAAGCCGCGGACTCCCCATCGCTGGTGCATGCGATCAAGCGACTGCTCGGCATGCCGTGGGACGCCGAGCTCGAGGCGTACCGGTGCAGCGGGGACGGTACGCCGGTCCGCTGGCTCAGCTCAGCCGTCTGACCGACCGACCTGGTCGACCGCCGGCTCGTGGTCGGATTCGGTCGCCGGCTCAGCGAGCGCAGGCTCGGTTGGCGGCGCCGGCTCGCTCGGGTGCGAGAGCATCACGATCGTGAGAGTTCCCGCGGCGACCACCAGCGCCAGCCCGAGCACCACGATCGTGATGCCGAAGCCGCCGAGCACCTCACCGCGGGCGGCCTGCACGGCGCCATAGGCCAGCAACAGGATCCCGAGCACGGCCAGAGCGCCGATACCGGCGAATCCTCGGCGCGACCTCACCCGCCAAACGCTACGCCGGACGGCGGGCGGGGCGATCAGCTTGCCGGATTGTCCACCGACACGACGCAACCGACCGGTTCGGTCAGGACATCGACGATGTCGTCCTCGAGGCTGCTCGCCACGAGGAGGCCGCAGGCCGCGTCGACGCACAGGGTGAGCACACGGGTGGTGTCCTCGTCGCGTCCCCGCGAGCGGCACACCCGGCAGTATCCGGTCATCGCGGTCCGCCCGCTGCGCTGGATGAGATGCCAGATTCGCCGACGGCTCGTGAGGACGGCGGCGTGCCAGGCCTCGTCGCGGGCAGCGAGGCGAACGTCCTCGTCGACGCTGCCGCCGGCGATTCGGATCGAGGCGAACTCGCCGGCGGCGACCGCATCGTGGCAGTGGTCGGCGAGGCGGGGGATCGCGTCCAGCAAGAGCCCGATCTCACCCGCCCGGCCACCGAGGTCGGGCTCGATGATCGGGTCGCTGGGAAATACACCGCGCCACGCCCGCATCAGCGCGGCATGCTCGGCGGGCGTCAGGATCGGCCGGGCGTAGGCGGCGGCAATCGCGTCGCGCATCGCCTTGAGCGCGGTTGTGGTGGTGTCCGGATCGACGTGGACGTAGTCGTCTTCTCCGCGAAGGTCGTCGGCGAACAGCGCCTGCACCGTGTCGAAGCAGGTCAGCACCTCGAGCACGAGCGGCGAATCGGGCTCCAGCGCACGTCGTCGCGCCTCCGCCAGGAGGGTCGTGTTGTGCCAGCCCGATGCCAACATGGGCAGGGCATGGTCGGAGACGCACGGCAGCCGGCAGAGCAGGCCACGGATCTCGTCGGCGTTCGGGTGGGCGTCAAGTGACTCGATCAGCGCGGTTGTCCGGCGTGCGCTCACAGCACCTCCTTGATCACCAGGAAATGCTCTCGCCGCAGGCGCGCGAGACCGCGCAGAACACGCCGTCGCGCACGATCGTGATTGCCGACGCCGGTACGCCGGTTTTGTCGGATTAGGGAGGGTCGCCTAGCACTGCACCTAGCCGTCGCGAAGCTGGTACTTCTCGATCGCCGCCACGGTCGCCTCGGGCTTGACCTGGCCGAGCCGGGCGAGCTCGGTCAAGGTTGCGAGCACGATCGACTCGGCGTCGACGGAGTAGAAGCGGCGCAGCGCCTCCCGGGTGTCGGACCGGCCGTAGCCGTCGGTGCCGAGCGAGGTCCAGTCACCGGGGACCCACTTGGCGATCTGGTCCGGGACGGCGCGCATCCAGTCGCTCACGGCGATCACCGGCCCGGGTGCGTTCTCCAGCTGCTGGGTGATCCACGGGGTGCGATGCCCCGCACCGGTTGCGGCTGCGGCCGCGAGCCGGTTCTCCCGGTCGCAATCGAGCGCTTCCCGGCGCAGTTCGGTCCAGGAGGTCGCGCTCCAGACGTCCGCAGCGATCCCCCAGTCATCGGCGAGCAACTGCTGGGCGTCGAGCGCCCAGTGGATCGCCGTGCCGCTCGCGATCAACTGCGCGCGTGGCCGGTTGCCGTTGGACGCCTCGGACTCCGGAGCCTGCCGGAACCGGTACAGGCCGCGCACAACCTGCTCGTCGAGGTCGGGCAGATCGGGTGCGGGCGGTTGCGGCTTCGGCTCGTTGTAGACGGTGAGGTAGTAGAAGACCTGATCCTCGCCGCTTCGCTCGCCGTACATCCGCCGCAGGGCGTCCTTGACGATGATCGCGACCTCGTAGGCGAACGCGGGGTCGTAGGCGATGCACGCCGGGTTGGTAGCCGCGAGCAGCAGCGAGTGGCCGTCCTCGTGCTGGAGGCCCTCGCCGTTGAGTGTGGTGCGGCCCGCGGTCGCGCCGATCAGGAAGCCGTTCGCGAGCTGGTCGCCCATCGCCCACATCAGGTCGCCGGTGCGCTGGAAGCCGAACATCGAATAGAACACGTACACCGGGATCATCGGCTCGCCATGGGTGGAGTACGCCGACCCCGCCGCAATCACGCTGGCCATCGAACCGGCCTCGCTGATTCCCTCGTGCAGGATCTGCCCGCGCGTGTCCTCGCGATAGGACAGCAGCATGTCCGCGTCGACCGGGTCGTAGCGCTGCCCGTGGGTCGAGTAGATCTTCGCGGTCGGGAACATCGCGTCGATCCCGAAGGTGCGAGCCTCGTCGGGGATCACCGGCACGAACCGGTCGCCGATCGTCTTGTCTTTCATCAGGTCTTTGAGGAGGCGGACGAATGCCATCGTGGTTGCCACCGACTGCTTGCCCGAGCCGTGGCGGAAGACCTCGTAGACGTCGTCACCGGGTAGGACCAGCGGCTTGGACCGATTCATCCGTGACGGGATGAACCCGCCGAGGGCTCGCCGCCGTTCGAGCAGGTAGGAGACCTCTTCGCTTTCCACGCCGGGGTGGTAGTACGGCGGGAGGTCGGCATCGAGGTCCGCGTCGGAGATCTCGAGGTAGAGCCGGTCGCGGAAGTCCTTCAGCTCCTGCTTGGTGAGCTTCTTCATTTGGTGGGTCGCGTTGCGCGCCTCGAAGTCCTTGCCGAGGGTCCAGCCTTTGATCGTGTGGGCGAGGATCACCGTCGGCTGACCGACGTGCTCGCGGGCCGCCTTGAACGCGGCGTACACCTTGCGGTAGTCGTGTCCGCCGCGAGAAAGCCGGGTCAGGTCGTCGTCGGAGAGGTGCTCGACCATCTTGCGCAGCCGCGGGTCACGACCGAAGAAGTCGTCGCGGATGAATCGGCCGTCACTCACCGAGTACTTCTGGAATTGTCCGTCTGGCGTTGTGTTCATCGCGTTGACGAGGACGCCGTCGGAGTCGCGGGCGAGCAGCTCGTCCCACTCACGACCCCATACCACCTTGATCACGTGCCAGCCCGCTCCTCGGAAATAGGACTCGAGCTCCTGGATGATCTTGCCGTTACCGCGGACTGGGCCGTCGAGTCGCTGGAGGTTGCAGTTGACGATGAAGGTGAGGTTGTCGAGCTCCTCACGGGCCGCGACGCCGAGTGCGCCGAGCGACTCGACCTCGTCCATCTCGCCGTCGCCGCAGAACGCCCACACGTGCGAGCGCGAGGTGTCCTTGATCTGGCGGTCGTGCAGATATCGGTTGAACCGGGCCTGATAGATCGCCTGGAGGGGGGAGAGCCCCATCGAGACAGTCGGGAACTCCCAGAAGTCCGGCATCAGGCGCGGGTGCGGGTACGACGGCAGCCCTCCACGGCTGATCTCCTGCCGGAATCCGTCGAGCTGCGCTTCGGAGAGTCGGCCCTCGAGGAAGGCCCGGGCGTAGATGCCCGGCGACCCGTGTCCTTGCAGGTAAACCTGGTCGCCGGACTCGCCGCCCTCCTTGCCGCGGAAGAAGTGGTTGAAGCCGACCTCGTAGAGGCTGGCCGAGGACGCGTAGGTCGCGATGTGGCCGCCGACGTTGGTGAGCATGTTCGCCCGCGAGACCATGATCGCGGCGTTCCAGCGGATGTAGGCGCGGATCCGTCGTTCGACGTACTCGTCGCCGGGGAACCAGGGCTCGGCCTCGGCGGGGATCGTGTTCACGTAGTCGCTGGAGCGCAGTGCCGGCACACCAACCTGCTTTTCGCGCGCGCGTTCGAGCAGCTTCAGCATCAGGAAGCGTGCTCGCCGCGGTCCGGCGGTGTCGATGACACCGTCGAGGGAGTCGAGCCATTCCTGGGTCTCGGCGGGATCGACGTCGGGGATCTGAGAGGGGAGTCCGTCACTAATCACCGAATAGCGGTTACGCCCTGCAGCCATGGTCAGACGGTACGCCGTAGCGGCCTGGTCGTGACGTGGCCATTCCGGGTCGGGAGCCCGCCGGGTGGGTGGGCCGATGCCGCGACCGCAAATCAGAATGCCGTTCGACTTGCGTTTGGCGCCTTCTAACGGTGGACTGTGGCAGTCGCTCGAACCGGGCGAGCGCTGAATCTGGATGAGGAGGGATCGACGCGTGAGCGCCACCGCCGGCGGTGCGGCCGTCCCGCACGGCGTCGCGGACAAGTTGGGTATCGCTCATGGCGCTGTCGTCCAGGAGCTCGGTTGGGACGACGACTGCGATGACGGCCTGCGCCAGACGATCGCCTCATGCTCGGGTTCGGAGCTTGTCGACGAGGACTACGACGATGTCGTCGACGTGGTTGTGCTGTGGTGGCGCGAGGGCGACGGCGATCTTGTCGACACCCTCGTTGACGCGCTCACCCCGCTGACCGATCACGGCGTCATCTGGCTGTTGACGCCAAAGGCTGCCCGGATCGGGCACGTGGAGCCGAGCGATATCAGCGAGGCGGCACCGACTGCGGGCCTCCAGCAGACGTCGAGCATCTCCGCGGCGCAGGACTGGAACGGTGCTCGCCTGGTCGCTCCGAAAGCTGCGCGAGGCAAGGGGCGCTAGTGCGGGTCGGGGAGGACGCGCCCGACTTCACCTTGCGTGACCAGCACGGTCAGGAGCAATCGCTCGGTGTCCGGCGCGCGTCGTGCAACGTCCTGATCGTCTTCTTCCCGTTTGCCTTCACCGGCGTCTGTGCGGGTGAGCTTCGAGAGTTGAACCGGCTGTCGCAGGCGTGGGACGACTTGGCGACGGACGTGCTCGCGATCTCCTGCGACCCGCTCGCGTCGCTGCGCGCGTTGGCCGATCGGGACGCACTCGAGATCCCACTCCTGTCGGACTTCTGGCCGCACGGCGAGGTCGCTGCGCGATATGGCGCGTTTGAACCCGAGCTGGGCGCGGCCGGCCGGGCGAGCTTCGTCGTCGACCGGGCGGGTGTCATCCGTTGGATGACGCGCTCGACGCTCGCGAACGCCCGGAGCGGGCAGGACTATCTCGCTGCGCTGGCCGCCCTCTGAACGCCCGCACGGCAGGTCTGCGGCTCGTATTCTTGGCTGCGCGGTCCCATAGCTCAGTTGGCTAGAGCGCCTCGCTTACAACGAGGATGTCGGCAGTTCGAGTCTGTCTGGGACCACAAGAGGCTCATCATTAACGTTTGAGATGCATCAAACTAATGGTCTGCGAACTCATACAGAGCGATGTGAGGCCCGACCCGCGGGCAGCAGGTGTCGGGCCTCACCTGCCGCCCCGAGGGTGCGCTTCAGTTCGCGACCGCCTGTCTCGTGGGCAGCCCGATGAGCCGTTGATCAACGGCCCGTTGAACAGCGCTCTACGTCTTCAGCTGTCTGCGGAGCCTTCCGGTTCGCATCGTTACCGTTGAGGCTGCGAGCAACTCGATAGGTCCGCTTCTCTCCGACGTTGACCCCTGACGGCGACGCCATGGGACCGGACGCGCCGCGTCGACGTCGCCCCGGACGTCGCCAGCCTCGCGTGGGCCGTGGACCTCCCGACCGCTTCATCGCGCTTGCCTGCGTAGCCGCCGGCTCATCTCGCCGACGGCGGCGAG
>DATJWM010000094.1:0-20431 GCA_035501255.1 Mycobacteriales bacterium
CACCTGCTCGGGCATGACGAACGCCGCCGCGGGCCTCACCACGGCGTACTCCGCGAATCCGCCCGGAGCACCGCCGAGGCCGATCAGCCGGGCGTGCTCGCAGTAGACGACGAATCCAGCCCGGCACCACGCACATCTCCCACAACTGAGCACCGGCAGGACGGCGACCTGGGTTCCCGCGCGCCAACCGCTGACCTGCGAGCCGGCTGCGACAACCTCGCCACCGAACTCGTGGCCCATCACCGTGCCCGGCGGCATTGCGAAACGTGCCTTCGCATCAGAACCGCACAACCCGCAGGCAGTGACCCTTACCACGAGTTCGCCGGGTCCGGGCTCCGGCTCCGGCTGATCGACGAGCTCGAAGCGTCCGCCGGTCGTGACCACCGCTGCTCGCACCCTGTGCCCTCCGTAGAAACATCTAGAGGAAAAGGATAGGCTTTACCGGTGAGTTCAGCGTCCCACGGGTCGGGCGACGCCCGAGTGTTGATGGAGCGAGACCTCGCAACCGGCATCGCGCGAGTCGTGCTGAACAATCCGGACCGGCGCAACACCTACGACGCCGACATGCGCAAACAGCTCGGGGGATTTCTCGCCGAGCTCGCGGTCGATGACCGGATCAAGGTCGTCCTGCTGCGCGGCAACGGTGGGGTCTTCAGCACTGGCGCCGACATGGGCAACGCCTACTCCTGGTACGGCGAGGACGCCCGAGCCAACGGTGCCCGCGCGCGCCGGCCGAGTCAGCGGCGCCGGCTCGCGGTCGACCGCGAGACGTTCGGCTTCTACCACGACTTCATGGGCTACCCGAAGGCAACGGTGGCGGAGGTCAGCGGGTATGCGCTCGGCGGAGCGTTCGAGCTGGCGCTGATGGCCGACATCTCGGTCGTCGCCAGCGACACCCTCGTCGGCATGCCGGCCACCCGCTTCCTCGGGCCGGCGCTCGGCTCCTTGCACCTGTTCTTTCACCGCCTCGGTCCGGTTCTGAGCCGGCGGTTGTTGTTGACCGGCGACCTCGTCGAGGCGGGCACGCTCGCCCATCTCGGGATCTTCACCGAGGTGGTCGATCCGGCCGAGGTACCGGCGCGGGCGGCTTGGTGGGCGAGCAAGGTGGCGAAGATGCCCGCCGACGGCATCGTGATGGCCAAAGAGGCGTTCCGAATCGTGGAGCAGACGACCGCCTACCAGGGCGAAGAGGTGCTGAGCTACCTCGTCCACGCCTACGGCACCAACCTTCAGTTCGACGAGGATGAGTTCAACTTCGTCAAGGCTCGTGCGCAGCACGGGACCAAGCAGGCGTTCGCCATGCGCGACGCGCACTTCGACGTCCCCGAACCGTCATGAGCTCGCCGGCCGCAACTCGGCGGGAGAAGCCCCAGCAGGTCGCGGACGAGTTGCGTGCGCTGATCGTCTCCGGCGAGCTCGGCGAGGGCGACTCGCTCGGCCGCGAGCCGGACCTGGTCGAGCGGTTCGGGGTGTCGCGGCCGTCGCTTCGCGAGGCGCTGCGGATCCTCGAAGCCGAAGGACTGATCACCGTCGTTCGCGGGGTGCGGGGCGGGGTGATCGTGCACGAGCCGAACGAGCGGATGACCGCCCGCACGGCGGCATTGGTCCTGTCCGCGCGCAACGTCGCGCTGGCCGACGTGTTCGAGGCGCGGGGCACGATCGAGCCGCTCGCGGCCCGCGCGGTCGCGGAAGGGCGCGGCCGGGTTCGGGCCGCCCGGGAGCTGGGAGAGCTGGTCGACGCGCAGGAGGCCTCGCTCGCCGATCCCGAGAAGTTCGGGGTGGCGAACGCGGCCTTCCACGAGCGGCTGGTCGCCCTCGCCGGAAATCAGACGCTCAGCATCGTCGTCGAGATGCTCAACGAGGTGGTCGTCCGGGCGGTCACCGCGGTCAGCGGGGGAAGCGACTCCGACTCGGTCGCGACCCGGCGTCGCGGCATCCGCTCCCAGCGCCGTCTGATCGAGCTGATCGAGGCGGGCGACGGTCTCGGCGCGGAGGACCACTGGCGGTCCCACATGCAAGTGGTCGGCAAGGTGATGCTGGGCCAGGACGCGGCGACGGTCGTTGACCTCCTGCACCACCTGTAGATCGCCTCACCCAGGGGTGGACAGAGCGAACCCGCGGTAGCCGTCCTCGGCGACCGCGATGCAGTGCTTGCGGTACTCAGGAACGCCGCCGACATAGGACAGATACCGGCGTTTCTTCCCCGGAACATTCCCGCCGTTCCACCAGGAGTTGCACGACGGGTCGAGCAGGACGCTCCCCTCGACGAGTGACGTGGTGAGCGCCGTCCACTCCGCTTGCGCGGCGGGCAGCGCCTCGATTCGGGAGTAGCCGCCCGCTCGAAGGTCGGCGAGGCAGGTCGCGATCCAGTCGATGCTGTCCTCGAGCACGGTCACGAAGTTCGAGGCGAGCGAGGGCGAGCCGGGACCTTGCACCAGGAACAGGTTCGGGAAGCCCGCCACCTGGAGGCCGAGGTAGGACTCCGCTCCGGCGTCGCGCCACACGTCGCCGAGGACAAGGCCACCGCAGCCGCGCACCTCGATGGCGGACAGGGCGCCGGTGACGGCGTCGAATCCGGTCGCGAACACGATGACGTCGAGGTCGACCTCGCCCGCCTCGGTCCGGATCCCGGATTCGGTGATCTCCACGATCGGCGACGCACGCAGATCGACCAACGACACGTTGTCGCGGTTGAACGCCTCGTAGTACCCCAGGTCGATGATCGGCCGTTTGCAGCCGAAGGGGTACGTCGGGACGAGCGCGGCAGCGGTAGCCGGGTCGTGAACGATCCGCGCGATCGCCTCGCCGTACAGCTCGCGAGCGATCGCGTTCGCGTCCATGTCGGTGAAGACGTCGCTCCAGTACAACGCACCTGCGACCCCGCGCTCCTCGACTGCTGCCTGCCGCTCCTCAGGGGTGGCAGTGAGTAGCGCCGGCCGGCTGTAGACCTCGACCATCACCGAGAACGCGCTGATCCGAGCGGCGCCGACGTGCGCGGCCCGTTGCGCCGCGCGGATCGCGGCGTAGTCCGCTTTCAACGCGTCGAGCTCGCCGGGGACGAACGGTCGCGCGTTGGACGGGAGCGTGTAGGCAGCGGAGCGCTGGAAGACCCATAGGTGCGCGGCCGCATCGGCGATGACCGGTACCGCCTGCACGCCGGTCGAACCGGTACCGATCACCCCCACCCGTTTGCCGGCGTAGTCGAACCCGTCGTCGGGGTAGCGCGCAGTGGACAGCGACACGCCCCCGTACCGCTCCTTGCCCGGGATGTCCGGGTCGAGCGGGGCGGAGAGGATCCCGGTCGCGGCGACGACGTACGGCGCGCGGAACGTCTCGCCGGTCGCGGTCGTCAGCAGCCACCGGTCGTTGTCCTCGTCGAAGACCATCGACACGACCTCGGTCGACGCCTGGATCAGCTTGCGCAGGTCCAGGCGGTCGACGACGAAATTAAGGTAGGCCTCGATCTCGGGCTGGCAAGGAAGGGTCTCGGTCCAGACCCACTCCTGCTGGATGTCCTCGGAGAAGCTGTAGGAGTACTCGATGCTCTCGATGTCGCAGCGCGCGCCGGGGTAACGGTTCCACCGCCAAGTGCCTCCGACCGCGTCCGCCGCTTCGAGCGCGCGGACAGATAAACCGAGGTCGCGGAACCGATTGACGGCGCAGATGCCGGAGAACCCTGCGCCGACGACAACGACGTCGTACTCCCGTGGGTGGATCCCCGCCTGCCCGGTCATCGTCGGGAACGCTACCGAACAACCGTAGGGTGGCACGACGCGTCCGCGACGGCACAGACAGGACTGAGATGGCCCACCGGTTGACCGGGACACACGTGTTCCACCCGGACCTGCGGTTAGCGGCGCGGCTGCTCCCGTCCGGGTTCGCCGGGCGGACGACGACAGCGGCGATGCGGCGGGCCGCTGCGCTCGGCCGCGACCGGTCCCCGGACATCGTCGAGCAGGTGTCCGAGACAGCCTCCGTGCGGGTGCACCGCCCGGCGTCGGTGCCGGACCCGGCGCCCGCCGTCCTGTGGATCCACGGCGGCGGTCTCGTCCTCGGTACGGCCCGCCAGGATGACGGGCTGTGCCGGCGGTTCGCGGCCGAGACCGGGGCGCTCGTCGCCTCGGTGGAGTACCGGCTCGCACCCGAACACCGCTTCCCGGCCGCGCTCGAGGACTGTTACGCCGCACTCACTTGGCTGGCGGCAGCGCCCGACATCGATGCCGGCCGGATCGCGATCGCGGGCGGGAGCGCCGGGGGTGGCCTCGCCGCGGCGCTTGCGATCATGGCGAGGGACAAGGGCGAAATACGTCCGGCGTTCCAGCTCCTGGTCTACCCGATGCTCGACGACCGGACAGCCGCGCGGCCGGATCCGGGCGCCGCCACCCGGCGACTGTGGAACAACCGCGCGAACCGCTATGGGTGGGCGTCCTACCTCGGCCGCGAACCCGGATCGGATGGGGTCAGTTCCTACGCCGCGCCCGCCCGCTGCTCCGACCTCGCCGGTCTCCCGCCGGCCTGGATCGGCGTCGGCTCGGTCGATCTGTTCCATGACGAGGACGTCGAGTACGCCCGTCGCCTGACCGCGTCCGGGGTGCCGTGCCGGCTCGATGTCGTCGACGGGGCGTTCCACGGTTTCGACTACGTTGCGGGCGCGGCGGTCGCCCGGCGGTTCGCGGACCTGCGGATCGAGGCGCTGCGCGCGGGGCTGAC
Organism: Mycobacteriales bacterium; assembly: GCA_035501255.1. Classification (GTDB taxonomy): domain Bacteria; phylum Actinomycetota; class Actinomycetes; order JAFAQI01; family JAFAQI01; genus JAFAZI01. The sequence goes on from DATJWM010000094.1 coordinate 4,711, forward strand.
CGGCACGCCACAGACCGGAGACGGGATGCTGCGGTGAGGCCGGTTCCGGTTGCGAGCGCGGACGAACTGACCCCCGACTGGCTGACCGACGCGATCGGCAGCGCCGGCGTGACCGGCACCGTCACCGGCGTCGAGTGCGTGCCGATCGGGACCGGCCAGATGTCGGGCAGCTACCGCTTGCGCCTGACCTGGTCCGAGGACGCCTCGCCGGACGCGCCGCGCACGCTCGTGGCGAAACTCCCGAGCCCTGACCCGCAGGTGTCGGCGAAGGCCGGCCCGGCCTATGTGAGCGAGACCAGGTTCTACGCCGAGCTCGCCCCGCGCCTCCCGGTGCCCACCGCGCGGTGCTGGTACGCGGTCGTCGAGGAGAAAGGGTCGACGTTCACCCTGCTCCTCGAGGACTGCGCGCCCGCCGAGCAGGGCGACCAGATCGAGGGCTGCACCCCGGTCGAGGCCGCCGCCGCGGTCCGGGCGATCGGTGCGCTGCACGCGGCGACTTGGGGCGACGCCGACATCGCGGCCCTGCCCTACCTTGCGCCACTCGGCGCCTCGATCGCGCCAGGACTGCAATCCGTGATGGCGGCCTTGGTCGATGCGTTCGTCGAGCACACCGAGATCCCGGCGGACGACGCCTGCGTCCTGCACGCGTTCGCCGACCGGACCGAAGCCTGGTTCGCCCTTCGTGCGGAGCGGTTCGCATTGCTGCACAACGACTTCCGGCTGGACAACCTGCTGTTCCATCCGGATCCGCACGCGGCTCGACCGGTCACTGTCGTGGACTGGCAATCATTCGCCTGCGGCCTGCCCGCACGCGACGTTGCCTACTTCACCTGCACCGGCATGGAGGTCGGCGTGCGCCGCGAGATCGAGCGCGAGCTCGTCGCGGTGTATCGCGCCGGGCTCGAGGCAGGCGGTGTGCCCGCCGCCGAAACCTCCGACGTTTGGGAGGACTACGTCGTCGGGTTGTTCCAGGGACCGCTGATCTGCGTCCTCGGATCCCTCAACTCGACGCCGACCGAGAGGGGCAATGAGATGTTCCGGGTGATGACCGCTCGCACCTGCGCCGCGATCCGTGACCACGACGCGCTGGACCGGCTGTGAGCGCCCCGGTGCAGGCCCTCGACGAGCTCGGCTACTACCTGCTTGCCGGAGCGGGCGGGCTGGGACCCGCGGTCCTGGTCGACGAGGCGCGCGAGGGCGAGGAGATGGGCTTCGGGACGGCGTTCATCTCCGAGCGGTGGAACGTCAAGGAGGCCGCATCGCTCGTTGGCGCGGCGTGCGCGGTGACCTCCCAGATGCAGATCGCGACCGCGGCGACGAACCACAACACCCGCCATCCGCTGATCACCGCATCGTGGGCGACGACGATGCACCGGCTCTCCGGTGGCCGGTTCACGCTTGGGATCGGACGCGGGGTTCCGCAGTACGCGTTCTTCGGCATCCCGTCAGCGACGACCGCACAGATGGAGGACTGGGCGCAGCTGATGCGCCGGCTGTGGAAGGGCGAGCTGATCCTCGACCACGACGGTCCGGCGGGAAAGTACCCCGTGCTGATCCTCGACCCCGACTTCGACGAGGACATCCGACTCGGCCTGGTCGCGTTCGGACCGAACTCGCTCGCGCTTGGTGGCCGGGCGTTCGACGACGTGATCCTGCACACGTACTTCACTCCCGAGACCCTCGCCCGGTGCGTGCACACCGTGAAGCAGGCGGCGGAGCGAGCGGGCCGCGATCCCGACGCGGTCCGGGTCTGGTCCTGCCTCGCGACGGTGAGCGACCACTTGCCCGAGGATCTCCGCCTGAAGAAGACGGTGGCGCGCCTCGCGACCTACCTTCAGGGGTACGGCGACCTGCTGGTCCGGACCAACGGCTGGGACCCGGCGGTTCTCGAACGGTTCCGCGCCGATCCGATGGTGGCCGGCTTCCAGGGTGCGATCGACGGGCGGGCAACCCCTGAGCAGATCGAGCATGTCGCCACCCTGATCCCGCAGGCGTGGCTGGAGCACGCCGCGACCGGCTCGCCGGCCGACTGTGCTGCCCGCGTTCGCGCGGAGTTCGGGTACGGGGCGGACCGGGTGATCATGCACGGCGCCACGCCGAGCGAGCTTGCGCCCGTCGTCGACGCCTATCGCGCGGCCTCGTGATGAGTGCAGCGGACACGCGTCTGGACCGCCTTGTCGCCATCGAGGAGATCAAGGCGCTCAAGGCGAGGTACTTCCGCTGCATCGATCACAAGGACTGGGACGGGTTCGCGGGAGTGTTCTCCTCCGACTGCGTTCTCGAGGTGCCCGAGGCCGCGCTGACGCTGCGCGGGCCGACGGAGATCGTCGCCTCGGTCTCCGCGGCGCTTGCGAACGCCCGATCGGTGCACCACGGCCACATGCCGGAGATCGAGGTCACCGGCCCGGACACCGCGCGCGGCGTGTGGGCGATGGAGGACTACGTCGAGTGGCCGTCGGCCGACGGTGACGCCCGAGTCGGCATCCGGGGCTACGGCCACTACGTCGAGACCTATGTTCGTGACGACGGTGCCTGGCGGATCGCCAGCTCCCGTTTGGACCGCCTTCGGGTCGACTCGCTGGGCGCGATTCCCTCGGGCGACCTCACAGACCGAAGCTGAACATCCGGGGGTATTCGCGGTGGGTCGCGCCGCCGTCGACGTTGAGAATCTCACCGGCCACCCAGGACGAGTCCTCGCTCGCCAGGAACAACGCGGCGCGCGCGATGTCATCGGCCCGGCCGGGACGTCCGAGCGGCGTCGAGTGCACGTAACTCGCCTTCACATCCGGCACGTGGTCGATCAGTGCGGTGAGGGGAGTCTCGACAAAGCCGGGCGCGATCGCGTTGACGCGGATGCCCGCGTCGCCGAGCTCGATCGCGGCCACCCGCGTCAGCATGTCGACGCCGCCCTTCGCCGCGCAGTACGCCGCCATGCCCTCGCCGGCCTGATGCCCGTTCAGCGAGGAGATGTTGATGATCGATCCGCCGCGTCCCTGCGCGCGCATCTGGCGTGCCTCGTGTTTGACCGAGAAGAACACTCCGGTGAGTGAGATCGAGATGACCTCGTTCCACTGCTCCGCCGCGAGCTGGTCGACCGCGCCCGCGGTCCCGATCCCGGCCGAGTTCACCGCGATGTCGATCCCGCCGAAGGTCTGCGCTGCGTGGGCGATGAGGCTCTCGACGTCGTCCTCGTTCGTCACGTCGATCGTGCGGACCGCGCACGACGCGTCGCCGATGGACGAGCGGACTTCGGCAAGCAGGTCGGCGTTGCGGTCGCCCAGCACCACCTTCGCTCCCTCGTCGGCGAGTACCTCGGCGGTCCGCCGGCCGATGCCTGACGCCCCGCCGGTGATCACCGCCACCTTGCCGGCCAAGCGGCCACCCGAGCGCTCGCTCATCGCGCTGTCCCTTTCGATCCTTCCGGCCCCGGCGGCCGATCTGACCCACGCAAAATATCAAGATGTTTTGCTAAAGTGGCGACATCCGGAAGATGGGGCGAGGAGTGACCGGGATGGACTTCGACCCGATCGATGCGGACAACCATTACTACGAGCCGCTCGACGCCTTCACCCGCCATCTCGACCCGGCATACGCCAAGCGCGGCGTGCGGGTCGTTCGCGAGGGCAAGCGGGTCGAGCTGGTGATGGGGGATCGGATCAACCGGTTCATCCCGAACCCGACGTTCGACCCGATCATCGTGCCCGGTTGTCTGGACCCGCTGTTTCGCGGCCAGATTCCCGAGGGGGTCGATCCGCGCAGCCTGCCTCAGGTCGAGCCGTTGCGCGCGGAGTACCAGGACCGCGATGCGCGGGTGGAGGTCATCGACGAGCAGGGGCTCGGCGCCGCCCTGCTGTTCCCGACGCTGGCCTGCGGCGTCGAGGAAGCGTTGAAGGACGACATCGACGCGACGATGGCGAGCCTGACGGCGTTCAACCGCTGGCTCGAGGACGACTGGGGTTACGACTACGCCGGCCGGATTCTCGCCGTACCGATGATCTCCCTCGCCGACCCCGACGCCGCGGTGGCCGAGATCGACCGGGTGATCGAGCGCGGGGCACGAATCGTGCACGTGCGGCCGGCACCGGTGCCGGGGCCTCGCGGGCGCAGCCGCTCGTTCGGAGACCGGCTGCACGACCCGGTCTGGGCACGGCTCGCCGAGGCGTCGGTGCCGGTCGCCTTCCACCTCGGCGACAGCGGCTACGAGGCGTCCACGGTCGCCTGGGGAGGCAACGAGCGCTTCGAGGCGTACGGGAAGATCACGGCGCTGACTCGGGTCCTCGTCTCCGACCGGGCCATCCACGACACGATGGCCTCGCTCGTCGTCGACGGCGTCTTCACCCGGCACCCGTCGTTGCGGGTCGCGAGCATCGAGAACGGATCGGACTGGGTGGCGCTGCTCGTCAAGCGGCTGCGCAAGCAGGCGAACCAGACGCCGTGGGTTTTCGCCGACGACCCGCTGGACACGATCCGCAACCACGTGTGGGTCACGCCGTACTACGAGGAGGACCTGCACGCCCTCGCCGAGAAGATCGGCGTCGAGCGGATCCTGTTCGGATCGGACTGGCCGCACGGCGAGGGCCTCGCCGCGCCCCTGCAGTTCGAGAAGGAGTTGGACGGGTTCGGCCCGGCCGAGGTCCGCAAGATCATGCGGGACAACGCGCTCGATCTGCTCCGCCCGGCGGCCTGACCGGTTCGTGAGCACCTACGACGAGGCGACCGCCTGGCTCGCCGAACACTGGGATCCCAAGCTTGCCGTCGAGGACTGGTGGCGCCTGGTCGCGGCCGAAGGCTGGAGCGCGCCGCACTTCCCCCCCGAACACGGCGGGCGCGGGCTGCCGGTCGGCAGCGTGCGGGCGGTCCACGCGGCGTTTGCGGCCTACGGTGCCTTGCGGCCACCGGCCGGACTCGGCCTGATGATGGCGGCGCCGACCATCACCACGCACGGGTCGCCGGAGCAGATCGCTCGCTACGTGCCGCCGATCCTCGATGGGCGAGCGGCGTGGTGCCAGCTGTTCAGCGAGCCCGGCGCCGGGTCGGACCTCGCCGGTCTCACCACCCGGGCCGAGCGGGATGGCGATCGGTGGGTCATCAACGGCCAGAAGGTCTGGTCGAGCATGGCCCGGCAGGCCGAGTTCGGCATGTTGCTCGCCCGCACCGACTTCAACGTCCCCAAGCACGCCGGTATCTCGTGGTTCGCTCTCACCCTCGATCAGCCCGGCGTCGAGATCCGGCCGCTTCGTGAGATGACCGGGGACGCGGTGTTCAACGAGGTCTTCTTCGACGACGCGGTCTGCGAGTCAGGCGAGCTGATCGGCGGCGAGGGCAACGGGTGGGCGGTGGCGCAGACCACGTTGTTCCACGAGCGAATCGGGATCGGCGGCGGGCTCGGCGGCGGCTTCCCGACGCCGGGGCCGAAGGGGGGGTTCGTCGGCACCCGGGCCGGCGACGCGGCCACGATCGCGCCCCCGGAAGGAATGGTCGTCGGCCTGCGCGAGCTGATCGACCTTGCCCACGAGGTCGGCCGGGCGGATGACCCCGTGATCCGTCAGCAGCTGGCGCTGCTCACGACCTACGTCACGATCAACGACTTGAACGCCCGTCGGGCCAAGGCCGAGGCGGCCTTCGGGGGTGGGGCGGCGCTGGCCCGGATCGGCAAGCTCTCGCACACCCGGATCACCAAGCTCGCGGCCGAGATCGGCGCCGAGCTGGCCGGGGCGAACGCGATGCTCGCCGGCCGCGACGCACTCGACGAGGGCATCTTCAGCGCGGCCTACGTCTTTGCGCCCGCCTCATCGATCTACGGCGGGACCGATGAGATCCAAAAGAACGTGGCCGCGGAGAAGGTCCTCGGCTTGCCGCGCGAGGCTCACCCCGATCGGGACCGTCCCTACGGCGAGGTGCTGCGGGGCCGCGCGGGTTCGGCCTGACCCTCGCTCACAGTCCGATCAGGCCGGCGAGCTGCTCCCGCCAGCGGCTGGGTTGACCGAAGAGCGCTTCGGATGATTTGGCTCGCTTGAAGTACAGCTGTGCGGGGTGCTCCCAGGTGAACCCGATCCCGCCGTGGACCTGGATGTTGCCCGCGGCGACGGCGACGTAGGCGGCCGAGCAGGAGGACTTCGCCACCGAAACGGCCTCGCTGCGGTCGGCCGTGTCGTCCGCAATGCACCAGCCGGCGTAGTAGGCGGCCGTTCGGGCGGACTCGACCTCGAGGAGCATGTCGGCGCACCGATGCTTGACCGCCTGGAACGAGCCGATCGGCCGGCCGAACTGGACGCGTTGCTTGGCGTAGTCCACGGCCATGTCCAGGGCGACCTGGGCACCCCCGACCTGCTCGGCGGCGAGCGCCGTCACCGCGACCTCGAGCACCCGCTCGAGCGTCCTCGTTCCACCGCCGATGGTGGCGACCGGTGTCGCCGGGGTGCGTGCAAACTCGATCCGCGCGAGCTTGCGGGTCAGGTCGACGGTCTGGAGCGCGGTCCGGGTGACGCCGTCGGCGTTCGCCTCGATCGCGAAGAGCGAGACGCCATCCGGGGTGCGCGCTGCGACGAGCAGCAGGTCGGCGATCGTGCCGTCGAGGACGTAGGACTTCACCCCGCTGACCCGCCAGCCGGAGCCGTCGAGTTGCGCGGTCGTCGCGATGCCGGTCGGGTCCCAACGGCCGGACTCCTCGGCGACCGCGAGGGTCGCGATCATCTCGCCCGCAGCGAGCGCGGGCAGCCACCGCTCCTGCGCCGCTGTGTCCGCCGATTCGACCAGCGTGTGGGTCGCTAGCACGGCGCTCGCAAGATACGGAGCGCAGACGAGTCGGCGGCCGAGCTCCTCGAGCACTACCAGCTGTTCGAGGATCCCGCCGCCGCTGCCACCGAGATCCTCGGGGACCGCGAGCCCGACCACGCCGAGCTCGGTCGCGAGCGATGTCCAGACCGCCGGGTCATAACCGGCGGTCGTCTCCATCAACCGGCGTACCTCGTGCTCGGGCGACCGGCGCTCGCAGAACCCGCGGACCGTGCGGCGTAGCTCGAGTTGGTCGTCGGTGAACGCGAACGTGCTCAGGACGCTGCCCTTCGCTGGTGGGAGTCGAAGTATATCTAGATGTTTTCACCCGCCGGCGGCTAGGCTCGCACTGATCGAAGGAGCCGCCGTGACCACCACCGCCCGCCCGACCGCGATGACCTTCTTCTCCCTCGCCGACGCTCCGTCGCTCGACGACGACGGCATGATGACCTACGCGCGCCTCGACATCGACCCACAGGTGTACGCCGAGGGCGACCTCGCGCAGTTGAACGATGGTCAGACCGTGAAGGTGCTGTTCAAGGGCGAGGGCGAGGCCGGGTTCAGCCTCGTGCACGCCCGCTTCGAGGCGGGTTTCCGGCTTCCGCGGCACAGCCATTCCGCGGACTGCCTCTACTACGTCATCGGCGGTGAGGCACACCTTGGCACGCGGGTCTTGCGCGCGGGTGACGGGTTCTTCATCCGGGCCGAGGCGCCCTACACCTACACCGCCGGCCCTGACGGGGTCGAGGTGCTCGAGTTCCGTACGGCGACGACCTTCGACATCAAGATCCGCGACACGACGCTCGAGGCGTGGCGGCCGATCCTTGCCGCGCTCGCCACGAACCACGATGCATGGGTGAGCGGCCGGTAGTTAACGCAACTCCCACTTCGGCCGGGTGCCTGACTCGAACCGGCGCTGCCCTTCTTTGAACGCCTCCGAGTCGGTGCCGATCCGGGTGAACAGGTTCGCGAGCTCGATCCCTTGATGCCGAGACACCTCGAGCGCGGTCCACAGCGCGCGCATCGTGCCCTGGATCGCGAGCGCCGGGGACTCGGCGATCACCCGCGCCGCCCAGGCGAGCCGCTCGCGCAGGTCGTCGCGGGGGACGACTTCGGTGACCAGCCCGATCTCGCGGGCGCGCTGCGCAGACATGCGCTCGTCCGCGCCGAGCAACGCCATCCGCATGAGCTCCTGGAACGGCATCTTGGGCAGCAGCTGGATCGGTTCGAAGGCCGCCGTCATGCCGTAGGTGACGTGCGGGTCGAAGAAGGTCGCGTCATCGGCCGCGATGATGAACTCGACCTCGCCGAGCAGGTAGAACGCACCGCCACAGGCCATCCCCTGGACGCCGGCGATCACCGGCTTCCAGCAGTCGCGGGTCTTCGGACCGACGTCGCGCCCGGGGTCGTCGTACATCCATGGCGTCGGGTAGCCCGGGTAGTTGCCGGCCGCGATCGCGTCGGTGTTCTGCTCGGAGATCGCCTCGCCGCGGTCGATCCCGGTACAGAACGACTTACCCTCGCCGGTCAACACGACGCAGCGGGTGCCGCTGTCGTAGCGGAGGTCGTGCCAGACGTCACGCAACTCCGCTTGCATCGTTGCGTTGATCGCGTTGTGCACCTGCGGGCGATTCAGCGACACCCACGCGATGCCATCCTCTTTGCTGACCAGCAAGGTCTCGTACGTCACTCGCGGATTGTGTCATTGCGACCGGCGCACGGTCGCCACCGCTGCGAGCTTGCCGGTGCCCGCGTCGGTCAGCCGGACATCGACGGCCCCGCCCGCGCCGGTCGCGACGGCGCGAGCCGGGCCGGCCATGAAAGGCCGCAGATAACGGATGGTCAGGGAGTCGACGTAGGTCGGGGCGTCGACCAGGGAGAGCGCGGCTTGCTCGGCGGCGAAGGCGACCAGGCCGCCCTGGATCGCGCCGGTCGCATTCAGGCCGTCGAGGAGACGCGGCATTTCGATCGTCCCCGGTTCGAGCGTGCGGGACTGGACGCGGTCGGCGAGGGGGATGGCCAGGCGTCGTTGCGGGAACGGATAGGACGCGGCGCCCGGCGCGAAAACGTGCGCTGGATCGGGAGAGTTCACGAAGGAGACGTAGGAGAACGCGACCGGCCGGCGAGACTCCGCGTCGAAGAAGCGGGCCTCGAACAACGACAGCGTTCGGCCCATCTTGACCGCCTCGGCCTCGACCGCAAGGGTGGTCCCGACCTCGGCCCGGTTCTGGACCTGGACCTCGAGGTCGGCAGTGAGCGGGATTCGCGGGCTCACCAGCGCCGCGAGCAGCCCGGTGATCACGTCCGCCCAGGTGGCAAGGACCGACGCGCGCACCACGGACGTTGCGGGCAGGCAGGTCTCCGGCCGCACCTCGGCCTCGCCGTAGGACCCGCCTTCGCGCGGATCGAGGCGGAGCCCGAGCTCGGTGATGATGTTGGTTGTCGGTTCGAGTTTGTTCATTCATTCCGTTCTACGGCATCGCGGGCGGTCGTTGTCACAGCTCGGTTTGACCGGGTTCGAGACCTCTAGATATTTTACGGTCATGGCAGCGCGACGCGATCTCGGATTTCCGGTGTTCGATGCCGACAACCACCTCTATGAGACAGAGGACGCGTTCACCCGCTGCCTGCCCGACGCGCACCGGGACCTGTTCCGGTTCGTCGAGATCAACGGTCGCAAGAAGCTTGTCGTTCGCAACGTGCTCACCGAGTTCATCCCGAACCCGACGTTCGAGGTTGTCGCCCGCCCCGGCGCCCACGCGGCCTTTTACGGCGGCAACAACCCGGACGGCAAGAGCCTTCGCGAGATGACCGGGGAGCCGATCCGTTCCATCCCGGCGTTCCGTGCCCCGGCCCCCCGCCTGGAGTTGCTCGACGAGCAAGGCGTGTATGCCTCGATCATGATCCCGACCCTCGCCAGCCTGATCGAGGAGCGGCTCAAGGACGACCCGTATCTCACGACGGTCGCGGTGCGGGCCTTCAACGACTGGCTCTACGAGGACTGGACCTATGACTACAAGGGTCGGATTCTCACGACGCCGATGGTGACCCCGTGCGATCTCGACGCCGGCATCGCCGAGCTCGACCGGGTCCTTGCACGCGGCGCCAAGGCAGTCCTCATGCGACCGGCGCCGGTCGCCGGGCTGCGCGGCACCCGCTCGCCCTTCCTGGCGGAGTTCGACCCGTTCTGGGCACGGATCCAGGAGGCCCGTATCCCGGTCGTGCTGCATGCCTCGGACAGCGGCTACCAGGACTACCTCAACACCTGGGAGGGAGTGTCGGGGGAGTACGTCGCGTTTCGCCCGAAGACCTTCGCCTACGTCGCCGACGGCGGTCGATCGATCCAGGACGCGCTCGCGTCGGCGATCTGCCACGGGATGCTGACCCGGTTCCCCGGCGTTCGCCTGATCAGCGTGGAGAACGGCGGATCCTGGGTCGGGCTGCTGTGCAAGAACCTCGAGCTGACCTACGCCAAGATGCCCCGCGAGTTCGCCGAGCATCCGCTCGAGGTCGTCCGGCGCAACATCTGGGTCAACCCCTTCTGGGAGGACTCGCTTCGCGACGTGATCGCGCTCCTCGGCGCGGACCGGGTGTGCTTCGGCTCCGACTATCCGCACCCGGAGGGCATGGCCGAGCCGCTGGACTTCGTCGACCAGGTTGCATACCTCGACGCGCCCGAGATCAAGAAGGTCATGTCGGAGAACATGTTCGATCTCGTCGGCATCGACAAGCCCCTCGCGGCCTGAGCCTCGGGTCAGCGTCGGGACGGCCAGAACGGATGGACTTCAGCCTAGGTTCTGAGCAGCTGGCGCTCGCGTCGGCGGTGCGCGAGCTGTGCCGTGACCGGTTGCGCCTCGATCAGATCCGTGACCGGGAAGATCGGCCGGCCGACGCCGGGGTGTGGCAGGGCATCGCGGACCTCGGCGTGTTCGGCATCCTGACCGATGGTGGGCAAACGGCGCACGCCGTCGAGGCCGCGATCGCGGTCGAGGCGCTCGGCGTCGCGCTCGCGCCAGGTCCGGTCATCTGGTCGATGCTGGCCGCGTCCCTGGTCGACGGGGTCGCCGACGGACGGGTCCGAGCAACCGGGGTCGACGATCCGGTCGCTCCGGTCGTCATGCCTCATGCCCGGGAGAGCGAGGCCGCACTCGTGCTCTTCACCGACCGGGTCGAGACCGTCTCGACCACCACCGGGTGCGGCGAGCTGGCCGACGGCACCTCGTTGGATCCGACCACACCGGTCGCGATCCTGCCGTGCGTGCCCGACGGAGAAGTCCTGGGCGGTCGGGACCTTGCCGACCGCATCCGCACCATGGGCACCGTCCTCACTGCGGCCGCCCTGGTCGGCGTCGCGCAAGGCGCACTCGATGTGACCCGGAGCTATGTCTTGACCCGCGAGCAGTTCGGCCGTCCGGTCGGCGCCTTTCAGGCGGTCAAACACCTGTTGGCGGATATGTTCGTCCGCGTGGAGCTCGCGCGAAGTGAGACCTATGCGGCGGCGGCGCTGGTGGCTGATCGCGGCGCCGCATCCGGTGACGTGGTACGTGCGGCGTGGGCCGCGAAACTCCTCGCGGGCGAGGCCGGTGTGGCCAACGGCCGCAGTGCCGTGCAGCTGCACGGCGGGATGGGGTTCACCTGGGAGATGCTCCCGCACTACTACCTCAAGCGGGCCTGGGTCCTCGAGCACTCGTTCGGCACGTCGGACCGGCACGCGCTTGCCCTCGCCACTGCGATCGAGGGGTAGCCATGACGGACTACGGCGCGACGGGGGACGGGGTGGCTGTCGACGTCAACGGCGGCATCCTCGAGCTCTGCCTCGACCGTCCCGATCGCCGCAACGCGCTGACCCTGGCCGGCATCGTCCGCCTGGTCGACGTGCTGAGCCGGGCGTCGACCGACGACGCGCTGCGGGTCGTCGTCATTCGCGGCGCCGGGGAGAACTTCTGCTCCGGCGCGGACTGGGTGTCGCAAAACACCGGTGAGGCGCGGCCCCGCAGCGGCAGCATCCAGCGGCGTACGCCGCTGCAAGCACACCGGCTCATCGAGTTGCTGATCGCGATCCAGCTCCCGGTGGTCTGCGTCGTCCAAGGGTGGGCGGCCGGCCTCGGCTGCCAGCTCGCGCTCGCCGCCGACTTCACCCTCGCCGCCGACTCCAGCCGGTTCTGGGAGCCCTTCCTCGATCGCGGCTTCAGCCCGGACAGCGGCGCGACCTGGCTGCTCCCACGCCTGGTCGGCCTCGCCCGCGCCCGTGAGCTGCTTCTGCTCGGCCGCAAGCTGAGCGGGGACGAGGCGCAGGAGTGGGGTCTGATCCATCGTGCGGTGCCCGAGCAGGAGCTCGAGGGTGCGGCCCGCGAGCTGATCGAGCGGCTTGCCGCGGCGCCGACGGTTGCGGTCGGGCTGACCAAGCAGGCGTTGAACAAAGGCCTCGAGACCGGCCTTCGCCAGGCGATGGCCGAAGAGGCCTACGGCCTCGAGCTGTCCTCGCGTACCGGTGACTTCCGGGAGGGGTTGGCCGCGTTTCGCGAGGGTCGATCCCCCAACTTCGAAGGGCGTTGACCGGTGGAAGAAACTGACGGAGTCCGCTACGAGGTGGCCGACCGGGTCGCGAGGATCACCCTCGACCGACCCGAGGCGCTCAACGCCCTCAGCCCGGCGATGATCAGCGGGCTGCGACGCAGTTACGAACAGGCCGAGCGCGACCCGGACGTCTGGCTGCTGTTGGTGACCGGGACCGGCCGCGCGTTTTGCACCGGGGCCGACGTCGGTGAGATCCCTGCCGACGGTCGGGTGATCTACGACGACCCCTACCTCACGACCTTCCCGCAGTGGGAGGCACCACAGGAGGGCACGCCGCCGTTTCGCAGCATGACCAAGCCGGTGCTCGTCGCGGTCAACGGGATTTGTTGCGGCGCGGGTCTCGACTGGGTGACGACCGGTGACATCGTGATCGCCTCGGATCGGGCGACCTTCTTCGATCCGCATGTCAGCATCGGCCTGGTGTCCGGCCGGGAAACTGTCCGGCTCGCCCGCTCGCTGCCGACGAACGTTGCGATGCGGATGGCGTTGATGGGTCGCCACGAGCGGATGAGCGCGCAGCGCGCCTACGACCTCGGGATGATCTCCGAGGTCGTTGCGCACGAGGATCTGATGAACCGGGCCGGCGAGATCGCGGCGACGGTCAACCGCAACGCGCCGCTCGCGGTCCGCGGGACTCGGCTCGCGATCCGCCGCGGGCTCGACCTGCCGATGCATGACGCCGAGGTCTTGGCGGAAACCTTTCGCGAGCGCGTGCTTCGCACCGACGATGCCAAGGAAGGACCGGCCGCCTTCATGGCCAAGCGCGAACCGGAGTGGCGCTGCCGATGAGCGCGGACTACGCGACCATCCGCTACGACACGTCACCGGAGAAGGTGGTGACGATCACGCTGAACCGGCCCGACGTCCTCAACGCCTTCGACCGCCAGATGTGCGAGGAGGTACGCGACGCCTGGCATCGCGTCAAGAGCGACCCGCAGGTCAACGCCGTCGTCCTGCAGGCAGAAGGGGAGCGTGCGTTCTGTGCGGGGCTGGACACGAAGAAGCCATACGGACAGCCGGAGGACGTGTGGAATCACGAGGACCCCGGCGAGCTGCTGAGCCCCAAGTGGCAGAAGGTCTGGAAGCCGGTCGTCTGCGCGGTTCAGGGCATCTGCACGGGCGGTGCGTTCTACTTCCTCAACGAGGCGGACATCGTCATCTGTAGCGAGGACGCGACGTTCTTCGACTCCCATGTGACCTACGGCTACGTCTGCGCTCTGGAGCCGGTCGGGTTGATGCGCCGGATCGGCTTGGCGCAGACGTTGCGGATTGCCTTGTCCGGCAACGACGAACGGGTCACGGCGGCGACCGCGCTGCGGATCGGGTTGGTCACCGAGGTCGTTCCGGCCGACCAGCTGCGCTCGAGGGCGCACGAAATCGCGACCGCGATCGCGCGCAAGCCGAGCGCCGCAACCCAGGGGACGGTCAGGGCGATCTGGGAGTCACTCGATCGGCCGTATCGAGCGGCGATGGAACAGGGCCTGATCTATACCCGGCTCGGGAACCCGATCGGTCAGGCCGAGGTCGAGCGCACCGGGCCCGACCGCCCGCCGCCGAGGCTGCGGTGACCATCGTGGACGTCGCGGCCGTGAACCTCCCGGCGTTGAGCCGGCGGCTGCGAGAGGTCCTCGCACTCGACCCGGCCGCGCCGGTGATCGAGGTCGACCGGCACTGGTCGACCTGGGGTGAGCTCGCGGCAGCCGCGGATGCGGTAGCCGGCGAAGTTGCCCCGGGCGAGCGGGTGGCGGTGCTGCTCCGCAACCGGCCCGCGCACGTGGGCTTGCTCGTCGGCTTGCTCACTGCGGGGGCGTGCGTCGTCACCGTCAACCCGGGGCGAGGCGCCGAGCGGGTCCGGGCCGATCTGGCCGGCCTCGACGTCGGCGCGCTGGCCGGTGACCCCACCGATCTCGCCGAGTTCGCGGAGGGGTTCGAGGGGATGCGCCTCGCGAGCACCGAGATCGGAGTGGTCGAAACCGTTGGGCGCCGTAGGAGTGCTGCTGCCGCTACTGCGTCAGGTGTCGCGGTCGAGATGCTCACCAGCGGGACGACCGGGCCACCCAAGCGGGTCCCGCTGACCTACGACACGCTGTCCCGGGTGCTTGCCGGCGCGAAGCACTATGAAGGCAATCGGGACGATGCGCCGCGGCTGCGGTCGGGGGTCGCCATCGTCAACGCCCCGCTCGTGCATCTCGGCGGGTTGTTCCGCGTCGTGCAGTGCATCAACGACGGCCGTTCGTTCTGCCTGCTCGAGCGCTTCGAGCTGGCAGCCTGGGCAGACGCCGTCCGCCGGCATCGCCCGGCGACGGTCAGCTTGGTCCCGGCCGCCTTGCGGACGGTGCTCGACGCCGATCTCGATCCGGAGGTGTTCGCGAGCGTTCGCTCGGTCGTTTCCGGAACCGCGCCGCTGTCCGCGGATGACGCGGACACCTTCGCGGCCAAGTACGGCGTACCGGTGCTGATCTCCTACGCGGCGACCGAGTTCGGCGGTGGGGTGGCGGGCTGGAACCTCGCCGACCATCGGGAGTACTGGGCGGCGAAGCGCGGCAGTGTCGGCCGGGCGCACGCCGGCTGCGCGCTTCGCGTGGTCGACCCGGACTCGGGCGAACCGCTGCCCGCGGACCGGGACGGGGTGCTCGAGGTCAAAGCCCGCCAGCTCGGCGACGGGACCGGGTGGACCCGCACCACCGACCTCGCTCGCCTCGATGCGGATGGATTCCTCTGGATCCTCGGACGCGCCGACACCGCGATCATCCGCGGCGGGTTCAAGGTGCTTCCGGACGAGGTGCGGGCCGCGCTCGAACGCGACCCCAGGGTCCGCTCGGCCGCGGTCGTCGGCCGTCCCGACGCCCGGCTCGGCGCCGTGCCGGTCGCCGCGGTCGAGTTGCGTGGGACCTCCTCGGCGACGGCCGCCGAGTTGCTCGACGCGCTGTCGGAAACCCTGGCCCGCTACGAAATTCCCACCGAGCTGCGAATCGTCGAGACGTTGCCCCGCACCCCGTCCGGCAAGGTCGACCTCGGAGGCGTCGCCGAACTCATGGCCGAGGGGCGTTGAGGTGGACCTCGTCTACAGCGACGCGGACGAGGCGTTCCGGACCGAGTTTCGGTCGTGGCTCGAGCAGTCCGTCCCGGCCCACGGACCCCCACCGCCGCCCGGGGACTGGCAGGCTCGTCGGGACTACGACACAGCCTGGCAGCGCCGGATGTACGACGCGGGCTATGCCGGAATCGCCTGGCCGACGCAGTTCGGCGGTCGGGGCCTGCCGGTGAGCCAGCAGCTGGTGTACCTGGAGGAGTATGCGCGGGCGGGCGCGCCGTATATCAGCGTGAACTTCGTCGGGATGATGCACGCCGGACCGACCCTGATCGCGGA
>DATJWM010000095.1:0-9073 GCA_035501255.1 Mycobacteriales bacterium
TGAGGCCGCGGTTGCCAGCGTCGTCGAGACGATCGGCAACGCCGCCAAGGAAGTCACCACCAAGGAGCAGATCGCCTCGACGGCGTCGATCTCCGCGGCCGACTCCACCGTCGGCGAGATCATCGCCGAGGCGATGGACAAGGTCGGCAAGGAAGGCGTCATCACCGTCGAGGAGTCGAACACGTTCGGCATCGACCTCGAGCTGACCGAGGGCATGCGCTTCGACAAGGGCTACATCTCGCCGTACTTCGTCTCCGACACCGAGCGCATGGAAGCCGTGCTCGACGACCCGTACGTCTTGCTGTTCAACGGCAAGATCTCCGCGGTCAAGGACCTGCTGCCGATCCTCGAGAAGGTCATGCAGGGCGGCAAGCCGCTCGCGATTATCGCCGAGGACGTCGAGGGTGAGGCGCTTGCGACCCTGGTCGTCAACAAGATCCGCGGCACCTTCAAGTCGGTCGCGGTCAAGGCGCCCGGCTTCGGTGACCGCCGCAAGGCGATGCTTCAGGACATCGCGATCCTGACCGGCGGCCAGCTGATCAGCGAAGAGGTGGGGCTCAAGCTCGAGAACACCGACCTCGAGCTGCTCGGCCGCGCCCGCAAGATTGTTGTGACCAAGGACGAGACCACCATCGTCGAGGGCTCGGGCGACGCCGACCAGATCTCCGGCCGGGTCAACCAGATCAAGGCCGAGATCGAGAACTCGGACAGCGACTACGACCGCGAGAAGCTGCAGGAGCGCCTGGCCAAGCTGGCCGGTGGCGTTGCGGTGATCAAGGTCGGCGCTGCCACCGAGGTCGAGCTCAAGGAGCGCAAGCACCGCATCGAGGATGCCGTCCGCAACGCGAAGGCTGCGGTCGAGGAAGGCATCGTCGCCGGCGGCGGCGTGGCCCTGCTGCATGCCTCGAAGACCGCGTTCGACAAGCTCGATCTCGAGGGTGACGAGGCGACCGGTGCCCGGATCGTCCAGCTCGCGCTCGAGGCGCCGATCAAGCAGATCGCGGCCAACGGCGGTCTCGAGGGCGGCGTCGTGGTCGAGAAGGTGCGCGGTCTGAAGACCGGCTGGGGTCTCGACGCATCGACCGGCGAGTACGTCGACCTGGTCAAGGCCGGCATCATCGACCCGGCCAAGGTGACTCGCTCGGCGTTGCAGAACGCGGCGTCGATCGCGGCACTGTTCCTCACCACCGAGGCGGTCATCGCCGACAAGCCGGAGAAGGCCGCACCGGCCATGCCGGGCGGCGACGGCGGCATGGGTGGCATGGACTTCTAGTCATCCAGCGTGACGAAATGAGGCGGCCTTCGGGCCGCCTCATTTCGTCTGTACCGGCGTGACGCCGCTTCGGGTACGGCGTACCGGCGTGACGTCGCTTCGGGTATGGCGTACCGGCGTGACGCCGCTTCGGGTACGGCGTACCGGCGTGACGCCGCTACGGGTACGGCAGACCGGCGTGACGCCGCTTCGCCTACGCTGACGGCGTGCCAGGCGACCGCGACCTTCGGGAACGCGACCTTCGGGAGCGCGACCTCGCCGAGTTGGCGCAGCGCCTCGATGCTCGTCTTCGCGAGCTCGGCAGCGTTCTCGTCGCCTTCAGCGGCGGCGCGGACTCCGCCCTCCTCCTCGCGGCCGCCGTCCGGGCGCTCGGGACTGACCGGGTCGTTGCCGCCACCGCAGTGTCGCCGAGCCTGCCCGCGCCCGAGCTCGCCGCCGCGGCAGACGTCGCCACTTCGCTCGGGGTTCGCCACCTGACACCGACCACCGACGAGTTGAGTCGCGACGGTTACCGCGCCAACTCCGGAGACCGGTGCGCGTTCTGCAAGTCCGAGTTGCTCGACGTGCTGGTTCCGATCGCGGCCGAGGAAGGGCTCGAGCACGTCGCGACAGGCACCAACGCCGACGACGTGCTCGCCGGCTTCCGGCCGGGTATTCGCGCCGCCGCGGACCGCGGCGCGGTGACTCCGCTTCTCGACGCCGGCTTGGGCAAGGACGCGGTCCGCCGGATCAGCCGCGCGTGGGGGCTCTCGACGTGGGACAAGCCGGCGGCCGCGTGCCTGTCGAGCCGGATCGCCTACGGCGTGGAGGTGACGGCCGCCCGGCTCGCCCGGGTGGAACGGGCCGAGACCGCGCTGCGGGTCGCGTTCGACGCGGCCGGCCTGCCGGTCCGAGACCTGCGCGTGCGCGACCTCGGCGACCGGGCCCGGATCGAAGTCGACCCTGAGCAGGTCGCCGCGCTCGCCGCGCGCGACGATCTGCTCGCGGTCGTCGACGGTTTCGCCGCGGTGGAGCTCGACCCGCGCGGTTTCCGCAGCGGGTCGATGAACGAGCTCCTGGTGGACGCCGACCGCTGGCGCTGAGGCGGTCTTGCCGCGGTCGCGGGCGTTATCGACGCGCGGATTTCTCCACTGGACGGCTAGCCTTGTCCGGGCGCGCCACATCCGGGGGCGTCGGAACATCGGATCGACGAGGTAAGAAGGTCAGCGTGCCAACCGGCAAGGTCAAGTGGTACGACGCGGACAAGGGCTTCGGGTTCTTGGCGCGTGACGACGGCGGCGATGTGTACGTGCATGCGTCCTCGCTGCCCGAGGGCGCCGCGCTCAAGCCAGGCGCACGGGTCGAGTTCGGGGTCGCGGAAGGGCGCCGGGGCGAGCAGGCGCTGTCCGTGCGAGTGCTTGATCCGCTCCCTTCGGTGTCCGCCGCGACCCGCAGACCGGCCGACGAGCTGCACGGCCTGGTCGACGACATGATCAAGTTGTTCGAGGCCAAGCTGATGCCCGAGTTGCGCCGCGGCCGCTATCCCGACCGGCAGACCAGCACGCGGTTGGCCCAGATGATGCGCGCGATCGCCGACGAGCTCGAAGGCTGAGCGCGGCAACCTCAGCGCGGCAAACCTCAGCGCGACAACCTCAGCGCGGCAAGCCTCGGCGCGGCAAACCCTCAGCACGCAGGTGCGTCGGTCGGCTCCGGTTGCCTGGATCGGCGGAGCGTCGGCATCCCGCGGATCGCGATGACCAGCGCGACCGCGAGGACCAGCGCCGCGACCGCGAATCCGAGTGACGCGTGCTCGGGGAGCAGGATCCCGATTCCGCCGCCGATCACCCAGGCGAGCTGGAGGGTCGTCTCAGAGCGGGCGAACACGGAGGTGCGCACGGCCTCGTCGATCTGACGCTGGATCGTGCCGTCGAGCGCGAGCTTGGCGACGGCCGCTGCCGCCGAGCCGACGAGGGCGAGGACGATCACCGTGGTCAGCCCGAAGTAGAAGATCGTGAGGACGCACACCGCGGTGGTCGCGCCGAGGAGGGTCACCGAGAGCCGTCGCGCCGCGATTCCGGCGGTGCGCGGTCCAAGCGTCGTCCCCACGATGTTGCCGGCCGCGATGCTCAAGCCCAGCAGGCCGAGGCAAACGTTGGCGGGCAGTCCGCGCAGCGGATGGAAGCGGATGAGAAACGCTCCGAAGAAGAGCATGAAGCCGGACAGCCACCGCAAGGCCGCCGCGCTGCGCAGCGCCGCGCGGACCTCGTCGGTGACCTGACCGAGGCGGAGCAGACCACCGGTCGAGGTCATCGCGTCGTTGCGATGGTCGGTGCGGTCCTCGGTCCCGTCCGCGTTCGCCGGAAGTCGGACGGCCATGACCGCCGCGACGAGATAGACAATCGCGCCGAGGAACAGCTCGACCCGCGCGCCGAACGTCCGCACCACGCCCACGGCCAGGACGCCGGCCGCGACCGGGGACAAGACGCCGGCGAGGGTCAGGCGCGAGTTGGCTTGTACGAGGGTCATCCCGTGGGGAACCAGGCGCGGGACAGCAGCGCTTCGCGCGATGCCGTACGCCCGGCTGGCCACGAGGACACCGAGTGCCGCGGGGTAGAGGGTGAGCGCTTCCGTTGCGCTCACCTGGTGGGCTCCGTGCGCGAGGCTGTGACCGATCGCCAGCGCGAGCGCCGCGCGCGCGACCATCGTGGCCGCGAGGGCGAGCCGGCGGCCGTGGCGGACGCGGTCGAGCAGCGGGCCGAGGATCGGAGCGATGACCACGAACGGCAGCATCGTGATCAGGAGATACAGCCCGATCTTGCTGCGGGCCGCGGCCGGCGACACCGAGAAGAACAGGGAGCCGGCCAGCGCGACCGCGATCGTCGCATCCCCCGCTGCCTGGACGGCGTGGGTCTCGATCAGCGCGGCCAACCCCGAGGCGCCGGCGCCGTCGCGCTGGTTCCACAACCGCGCCCGGGTCACCGACGTCGACGCCGCCCGCCAGGACGCGACGGCAGCGGAGGCGATCGGGCCGCGTTGGTGGGGAGGTCCGTGGTCGGTGCCGCCGCTGGACGCAGGCCTGCCCTGCTCGCCCGGTTCGGCAGGACCGTCGTACATGAGCGACACTTAACACGTGTTAGCGACCGATATGCCAGCAGCGGGGGGATCTGTGGGGACGGAGCCGGCGCTCGAGCCCGCGGCGGTGGCCTCCGGCCGGCCGAAGCCGGCGGTTGACCAGGTCGCGGCCGCAGCCGTGGACGTGGCTCGCGCGGCGGCGGAATCCGACGTGCCCGGGCTCGTGGGCGAGCACCTCGGTGTAGAGGCCGACGACCAGCGGGTCGTGACGCACTTCTTCGCGACGCTCGACCCGGCCTATCGAGGGTGGCGGTGGGCGGTCACGGTCGCGCGCGCGTCCCGCTCGAAGGCGGTCACCGTCGACGACGTCGTCCTGCTGCCGGGCGAGGAGGCGCTGCTCGCGCCCGCGTGGGTGCCGTGGAGCCAGCGGTTGCGTCCCGGCGATCTCGGCGTTGGTGACCTACTGCCGACGGCGGCCGACGACGTCCGGCTGGTGTCCGCGTTCCTCGCCACCGCCGCCGACGACGACGAGAGTGGGGTGGCATTCGAGCTCGGCCTCGGTCGTGAACGGGTCTTGTCCTACGACGGCGCGGTCGACGCGGTGGAGCGGTGGTACGCCGGGGACCCTGGTCCGGAGGCCGCAATCGCTCGGGCGGCGCCGGCGGGTTGCGCGACCTGCGGCTTTTTCCTGCCGCTTGCCGGCGCGCTCCGTCAGGCGTTCGGTGCGTGCGCCAACGAGATGGCGCCGGACGACGGCCGGGTGGTCGCGGTCGACCACGGGTGCGGTGCGCACTCGCAGGCGCTGGTGCTCCCGTCGTCGGTTGCCGCTCCTGTTCCCGAGCAAGAACCGCTCGGCTACGACGTCGTGGGCGGTCCGCTCGGTCACGAACCCGGCTCGGTCAGCGACATCGAGCAAACCGAGCCCCTGGGACATTCCTAAGGTCCTGTTCTCGCGGACCCGGGCTGCGCGGAGCGTTCTTTCCGCCGCGATCGTGTCCTGTCCGCCCGCGAAATGGGTAGGACCTCCCTCGTGACGTCCGACCCGTTCGCGACCGAGGAGCTGCGGCGGCGGGTGATCGCAGCCTGGCGCGACTCCCCTGCCCGGTTCCGGGCGGACGCGAACGTCGAGGAGGACCTGGCCCTCGTCGGCTACCGCGACCGGGTCGTCGTCGAGCTCGCTCAAAACGCTGCCGATGCCGCGACCCGCGCCGAGGTCGCCGGGCAGGTCGTGTTCGAGCTGCGCGGCGCGACTCTGACGGTCACCAACAACGGAGCGCCGCTCGATGCGGCCGGAGTGGAGTCGATTGCGGTCGCCCGCGCCTCCGCGAAGCGGGACCTCGAGGGGATGGTCGGGCGGTTCGGTGTGGGGTTTGCGGCGGTTCGGGCGGTCACTGAGGAGCCGAGGATCGTGTCGTCGACCGGCGGTGTGCAGTGGTCGCGGGCGCGCGCGTGGGCCGAGCTCGCTGCGGTCCCCGAGCTGGCCGGCGAGCTCGAGATGCGCGGCGAGCGCATCCCCGTGCTGCGGCTGCCGTACGCCGTACCGGCCGCTGTGGCCGACCGGACGACGGTGACGCTTCCGCTCGCGGACGCGGCGGCGGTGGCGGCGGTGCGTCACCAGCTCGAGGCGCTGGACGCCGCGCTGCTGTTTGCCCTGCCGGCACTGGTCGAGATCGTGGTGCGCATCGACGGCGACGAGCGGCGCCTGACGGTCGAACACGACGACGATCGGGTGATCATTCACGACGGCGACACCACGTCGCGATGGACGGTGCTCACCGCGGCCGGTCTGATCCCTGCCGAGCTGCTCGCCGACCGCCCGGCCGAGGAACGGAGCTCGGACGGGTGGCAGGTGACGTGGGCGCTGCCGATCAACCGTGACGGCCGGCTGACCGCGCTGCCCCCGGGGATTGCCCGCGTGGTCCGGGCCCCGACGGCGGTGGACGACCCGCTGACGTTGCCAGCGGTCCTGATCGCGACCTATCCGCTGGACGCGACCCGCCGGCGGGTGACGACCGGGGTGCTTGCCGACCTCGTCACGACGCATGCAGCCGACGCACTCATCGCCACGCTCGCCCGGCTCCCTGCCGATCCGGCGCTGCTGCGCCTGGTGCCGATGGGATTTCCTGACGGCGAAGTGGACGGCGCGTTGCATGCCGCCGTCATCGACCGGCTCCACGACAGCGAATGGCTGCCGGTCGCCGCCGACCCGCTGGCGCGTCAACGTCCCCGGGAAGCGGTCGTCGTCGACGATCCGCTCGTCGCACCACTCTCGCGCGTCGTCCCGCAGCTGTTGCCGGCGGGCTGGTCGCAGCCCGAGCTGGCCGCGCTCGGGGTTCGCCGTCCCGACCTGGCTGAGATCCTCGAGGAACTGCACGCGGTGGACGAACCGCCGGGTTGGTGGCGCGCGGTCTACGCCGCGCTCGATGAGGCCGTTCTTCCGGGACCGGAGCGCGACGCGCTCGGAGCCCTCCCGGTGCCGCTCGCTGACGGGACCGTCGTCACCGGTCCGCGGGGAGCGGCGCTGCCGTCGGCGGAGCTCCCGGACGTCGACGTCGCCGCGATCGGCGTTCGCCTCGTGCATGCCGATGCTGCGCATCCGCTGTTGCGGGCGCTCGGTGCGGTCGACGGCACACCCCGTGGCCTGCTCGCCCTTTCCGGGGTGCGCGACGTCGTCGAGGGATCACTCGACCTGGAGGACCCGGAGCCGGTCGCGGTGGCAGTGCTCACGCTGGTCGCGGCTTGCGGTGTCGACGTGGACGAGGTCCCGTGGCTCGTCGACCTGGCGCTTCCCGACGAGTCGGGTGGGTGGCGTCCGGCGGGAGAGTTGTTGCTTCCCGGGGGCCGGCTGGCCGATCTGGTCGCTCCTGACTCGGGATTCGGGCGGGTCGCGCCCGACTGGCTCCTGCGGTGGGAGTCGAAGACCCTGGCCGCGGTCGGCGCGCTCGACGGTCCGGCGATGCTGCGCGAACCGGACCCCGCCGGCCCCGTGCACGATCTCGACGACGAACCGGCCTGGTGGGCGACACTGCCAGCCGACGGGACTCTCGATGAGCTCGTGGCCGTCCGAGATCTGGAGCAGATCCGGGATGAGGCCCTGCCGGACCTGCTCGCCATCGTCGCGGACCCGCCGTGGCGGGCGGCGGTCGTCGAGCCGGCGATCGTGGAACTCCCGGACGGCACCCGCCGCGAGCTGCAGTCCTACACCGCGTGGTGGCTGTCGTCACGCCCGGTCCTGGGCGGGCGCGTTCCCCGCAATCTTCGGCTGATCGATGCCGACTTGGCGCTGGCCGGCCTGTTCGACCCGGTCCCCGATGGGTACGACGTCGAGCTGTTGCGCGCCCTCGGTGTGCACGACTGCCTCGACGACGCGGATCCCGACGACCTGCTCGCGCGAATGGCGGATCCGCAGCGGATCGTGAGCCGAGAGCAGCTGCGGACCCTGTACGCCTGGTTGTCCGAGCGTCCGGTCGGGCTGCCGCGCAGACTGCGCGCGCTTCGAGACGGTCGGGTCGCGGTGGTCAACGCCGAGGAGGTGATCGTGGTGGATCAGCCCGACCTCCTGCCGCTCACCGGCTCCGCGTCGGTGCTGCCGGTGTCGTTGTCCCGTGCGCCGGCGTTGGCGGGCCGGCTCGACATCCCGCTCGCGTCGGAGTTGGCGGCGTTCGAGGTCAGATCGTCGGGCGAGCGGATCGACGACGCGGTCGTGCACCGGAGGCTGATCGTGACGGACGTCGACGGGGTGGAGCGGGGGGTCGCCTGGCGGTTCGTGAACGGCACCCTGCATGTCGACGCGAGTCAGCGGGAGGTGGGGCTCGGTCGTGGTCGGGCCTGGCGTGACGGTGTGTGGTCGGCTCGTCACCGGCGTACTGAGGGGCTGACGGACTTGACGACACTCGCGGTTCGCGAGGCCGAGGACGATCTCGACGAGGACGAGGGGTAGGGACATGGCGAGCTCGCCCGAGAGGGATCCGGTGCGCGACGCGCGGCGTCGCAACACCTCCACCGGGATCGCCATTGGGGCTGCCGTCATCTTTCTCATCCTGCTGATCGACTTCATCGCGCAGAACGACCAGAAGGTCACCATCCACTTCCTCGGGTTCAGCGGCCGGGCCTCGTTGGCGCTGGCCCTGCTCGTCGCTGCGGTCGCCGGAGCGTTGGTCGTGCTCGCGATCGGCGCGGCGCGGATCGTCAGTGGACGGGTGGCGGTCCGGCGTCACGCCCGCCAGCAGGCGACGACGGCCGCACCGGTGCCGACTCCGGATCAGCCGCCGTCGCCCGATCGGACCTGATCCCCCCGCGAGTGAGGGTGGTCGTGCCGTCAGCCGCCCGCCGCGCTCGCGCGTCGGCGGAGTGCGTGGCGCACGCCGTAGAGCCCGAGCACGACGCCGATTGGGCACGTCCACAACCACCAGGTGGCGTCGTGGTCGTCGAGGTCACCATGGAAGAACACGACCAGAACGACGAAGCCGACCACCCACAAGGCGATCCCGACGAGCGCCGACACGAGTTCGTCCCGTGGCGGGGTGGCGCTATCCGCGCGCGGGATCGACGCCGGTTCCTCGACCACCCGGCAACCCTACGACCGCGCGGCGGGTGAAGGCGAACAGGGAACTTGATGCCGCCGGGTGCGGCAGCGGACGGCAGAGCGCGTCGGCCTGATTCCAGTGTTGGCGGGCGGGCCGGTGACCTGTCTTCAAGTAGCGGGCGATGAGGTTGTCCACACAGTTGTCGCCGTCGAGCGAGTCGGCG
>DATJWM010000096.1:0-33715 GCA_035501255.1 Mycobacteriales bacterium
GGAGCGGCTGCAGGCTGGAGAGTTTCTTGTCGTGGATCAGGATGAACGGGTTCTCGAACTCGACCTTCATCTTGTCCTGATTGGTGATGAAATACGGGCTGAGATAGCCGCGGTCGAACTGCATCCCCTCGACGACATCGAGTTCGGTTTCGAGGCCCTTGGCTTCCTCGACCGTGATGACGCCTTCCTTGCCGACCTTGTCCATCGCCTCGGCGATGATCTCGCCGACGGTCGGGTCGCCCGCGGAGATGCTCGCGGTGGACGCGATCTGCTCCTTGGTCTCGACGTCCTTCGCCTGCTTGGACAGCTCCTCGGAGACCCGCTCGACAGCGGCCTCGATGCCACGCTTCAGCGACATCGGGTTGGCGCCGGCGGCGACGTTGCGCAGCCCCTCACGGACGAGCGCCTGAGCGAGGACGGTCGCGGTCGTCGTACCGTCACCGGCGACGTCGTCGGTCTTCTTCGCGACCTCCTTGACCAGCTCTGCGCCGATCTTCTCGTAGGGGTCCTCGAGCTCGATGTCCTTGGCGATGCTCACACCGTCGTTGGTGATCGTGGGCGCACCCCACTTCTTCTCCAGCACGACGTTGCGGCCCTTCGGGCCAAGGGTGACCTTGACGGCATCGGCGAGCTGGTTCATGCCGCGCTCAAGCGCGCGACGGGCATCCTCGTCGAATGCGATGATCTTTGCCATTGCGGTGGGATCCTCCCGCGAGAAACGAATGTCTTCTGGCCCGGGACCGGCTTGTCACTCGGCGGTCCAGAGTGCCAAGACCATTGTTAGCACTCGCCACCCTCGAGTGCAAGGCGAGGCGGACACACCGCTGCGACGCGGATCGGGACTGCTGGCGCCGGCAACCTCCCCAATTACGGACTAGAAGGATGAAAACGGACACGAGGGTCACCAAGATGGCCGGTTCAGCCAACCGCCGGCCACCACCGACATAAGGTGGGCGGGCGCCACCCACCTGGGTGACCGTCGCCTCCGTTCGCCAAACCTGTCCGGCGGAGGACGTACCTCGACTCGACGGACAGGACCGGGGACCCAAGCACCTGGAGCATCGTCGCTCCTTGGGGTGAAGCCGCGTCAGCGGCCGGGCGAGTCCAGCCCGAACCCGACAGCTAACTCGGTCGGCGTTGGAGACCTCGACCCATGCCACCAGCGACCTTGTACGCCCGCGTTGGCGTCACTGCCGCCACTTTTGTCACTGCGTTCGCTGTCGCCTCAGCAGGAACGGCGATCGCGACCCCGTCCGGCACGAGCCGAAGCACCCTTGCTGCAACTCCGACGAGCTCCCCCGCCGGCTCCTCGAAGACGATCACGAGGGCGGCGCACACGCTCCGTGGCCGCAAGTCCAAGCGCCGCCCCTCCGCGCTCGCGATCCACGATCGCAAAGTCCACAAGGTGCTCGCCGAAGCACGGCGCCAGAGGGGCAAGCCCTATGTGTACGGCGCGGACGGGCCGCATGCCTTCGACTGCTCCGGGCTCGTGCGCTACGTCTACCTGCACTCGGTGCACAAGTCGCTGCCACACAACGCCGCCGCGCAGTACCACTCGCTTCGGCACATCCGCAGGCCCGACCTGATGCCGGGCGATCTCGTCTTCACCGACAACGGCTACATCTCCCACGTCGGGATCTTCGCCGGGCACCACCACTGGTGGGTGGCGCCGCACACCGGCACGCACGTGCAGCTCCAGCGGATCTACCACGCCCACTTCGTGTATGCGCGGCCGCTGGTCCTGCACAAACGCCGGCGGCACTGACAGCAACCGTCCACCGCTACAGCAACCGTCCGCCGCTACAGCAACCGTCCGCCGCTACCAACCCCGACGCCACCCCGAGGTCACGCCGAGGTCACCGCCCGACACACAACCGTGGCCGGTGTGGCGACAAAAGCCGCAAGGTCGCGGGCTACCCGTCACATCCGGCACGTTTGTGTGTCGGGGGTGACCGGTAGGCGGACGGCGGCAGGCGGCGGGCGTGCGCAGCGGGCGTCCACAGCCGACGACCGACCTGGTCGCTGTCCACCGCAGTGCCACCAGCCAGGTACGACGATGACGACTCACCGATCGTGCCGCGATGGACATCGATGCGCTCAGGACCGAAGCCGGGACATTCACCGTGGCGCATGCCCGCGCGAAGGGGTTCACCCGCAAGCAGCTCAGCCAACTCGCGCAGCAGGGCAAGATCGCCCGGCTCGCGCGCGGCTTGTATACCTTCGGCCACCGCGATCCGTCCGCGCTCGACCCGCGAGCTCTAGGGCTGGATGAGAACGCCGCCGTGAGCTACGAGTCCGGCGCCGCATGGTTAGGCGCCGATTTGCCCCGGCCGCCCGACCGCCTCCACGTCACGGTGCCCAGAAACCGCAAGCTTCGCAAGCACGAGATCCCCGGCGTACGCATCCACCGGGCGCGCTCCCGCCCCGGCGATCTTGTCGTTGTTCGCGGGGTTCGGGTCACCTCACCTCTGCGCACCGCGCTCGATCTCGCGCGGCACGCGTCACTCGAGGACGCCGTCGCGATCATTGATTCCCTCATGCGGTCGAGACTCCTGCATCCCAAAGAGTTCGCCGTCGCGGTCGGCCGCGCGCAGGGGCCTGGACGGTGCCGCATGCAACAAGTCGCTGCGCTCGTCGACCCGTACAGCGGGTCGATCCTGGAATCGCGAACGCGAGTGCTGCTGTGGCGCCGCAACCTTCCAGCGCCCCGCTCCCAGTTCCCACTCGAGAACCAGGCCGGCGAGTTCATCGGGTACCTGGACTTCGTCTGGGAAGAGGTCAAGGCAAGCCTCGAGTGCGACGGCTACGAATACCACCGCGGAGACGCGTCCTTCCAGCACGACCGGCGACGATGGTCGGCGATCACAAGCGCGGGTTGGCGGGTTGTGGTTGTCACCTGGTACGACGTGACCCGCGACCCCGACTACGTCGTCGCCCTCGTCCGCAACCTGCTGTCGCTCAAGGTCACCCCTGCGCTGGTGGCGGCCGACGGCAGCGTCCGCGGCGCAGCACGTCACCCCAGACACACAAACGATGCCGGTGTGACGCCTCGGCCCTCGATTTGACGCTTTTGTCGCCGCAGGCGTCACGATTGTGTGTCGACGGGTACGGCGTCAGCCGCCGGCGACGGCGGGAATGATCGAGACGCTCGTGCCGGCTGGGGTCGGCGTACCGAGCCCGTCGGCGAACCGTACGTCGTCGTCGTTGACATAGACGTTGACGAACCGGCGCAGCTTGCCGTCGTCGTCGAGGACCCGGGTGCGGATCCCGGGATGGCTCGCCTCCAACGCGTCGAGAACACCCTGCAACGTGTCGGCTTCCACGCTGACCTCCGCCTGGCCACCGGTCAGCGGGCGCAGGATCGTCGGGACTCGCACGGTCACGCTCACTCGAACAACCCAGCCTCTCGGAACGCGGTCAACGTCGGCGCGATGGTCGCGGTCGGGCGAGAAACGGACTCGACCGCGTCCAGCGTCTTCAACCCGTCACCGGTGTTCAGCACCACCGTCTCGGCCCCCGGGTCGAGCTCACCGGAAGCGAGCAGCTTGCGCAGCGTTCCGATCGTCACGCCGCCCGCGGTCTCGCCGAAGATCCCCGTCGTCCGGGCAAGCAGGCGGATCCCGTCCACGATCTCCGCGTCGTCGACGTCGGCGATCGACCCGCCGGTACGCCGGACGACATCGAGCGCGTACGGCCCGTCGGCCGGGTTACCGATGTTGAGCGACTTCGCGATCCCGGAGGGACGCACGGGTTCGACCACCTCGTGCCCTGCCCGGAACGCGCTCGCCACCGGCGCGCACCCGGACGACTGCGCCCCGAAGACGCGGTACGGCGTCTCGTCGACCAACCCGAGCGACCCGAGTTCGCGCCACGCCTTGTCGACCTTCGTGAGCAACGACCCCGACGCGATCGGTACGACGACCTGCTCCGGCAGGCGCCAGCCGAGCTGTTCGGCGATCTCGTAGCCGACGGTCTTCGACCCTTCGGCGTAGAACGGCCGGACGTTGACGTTCACGAACGCCCACGGCACCTCCCCGGCGACCTCGGCGCAGAGCCGGTTCACGTCGTCGTAGGACCCGCGTACGGCAACCAGCGTGCCGCCGTACACCGCCGTCGTGACGACCTTGCCGGGCTCGAGGTCGTGCGGGATGAGCACGACCGAACGCATACCGGAGTTGGCCGCCGCTGCGGCGACCGCATTGGCGAGGTTGCCGGTGGAGGCGCAGGCGAGCACCTCGAAGCCGAGGGCCTTCGCCGCCGACGCGGCGACCGACACGACCCGGTCCTTGAAGGAGTGGGTCGGGTTACCGCTATCGTCCTTGACCCACAGCGAACGCATGCCCAGCTCGCGGGCCAGATGCGGCGCCGGCACCAGCCGGGTCATGCCGACGTTGAGATCGACGATCGGCGCAACCGGCAGCAAGCCGCCGTAGCGCCACATCGTCGCCGGGCCGGACTCGATGACCTCGCGGGTCACCCGCTTTTGAAGCTCGCGGTCGTAGCCCACCTCGAGCGGACCGAAGCACATCTCGCACACGTGCGACGGGCCGAGCTCGTAG
Organism: Mycobacteriales bacterium; assembly: GCA_035501255.1. GTDB lineage: Bacteria > Actinomycetota > Actinomycetes > JAFAQI01 > JAFAQI01 > JAFAZI01. The sequence goes on from DATJWM010000096.1 coordinate 4,560, forward strand.
GTGGTACCGCACTCGCGGCACACAAGATTGAGAGCCGACCCGAACTGAGCAGCAGGTCTGTCGAGCAACGACGTCATGGAGGGAGCCTTCCGTCCTCATCTTTCCCGTGAGCGTTGTGCTCACGAGCCGGACTTGGCACCTGCCCACCGCGTCGTGAGACCGCGGGTGGTTGCCGGGGCTTCGCCGGGCCGGATCCCTCTGCCCCTCTTGATGAGTGCGCGACCCGAAGGCCGCGCGAACTCCAGTGTGCCACAGCGTGACAACCGACATTTGCGGTGCTGGCACTACCGTGGCGAGCATGGCCGCCGATGTCGTCATCGCGTCCAACCGTGGTCCGGTGTCCTTCCGCCGCAACGACGACGGATCCCTCACGGCGGCCCGCGGGGGCGGTGGTCTCGTCTCGGCGATGTCCGGTCTTGGCGCCGACCGCGGCGCGTTATGGGTGTGCGCCGCCCTCAGCGACGCCGACCGGGAGGTGGCCCGGGCTGCCGCCGACCACCGGATCGACCTCGCCGGACATCCGGTCGGCGAGCCGGTCACGATGCTGCCGATCGACGCGAGGACCGTCGACCGCGCCTACAACACGATCGCGAACTCGACGTTGTGGTATCTCCACCACGGCCTCACCCACGCCGAACCGGTCCACTACGACCAGGCGTGGCGGGAGGACTGGGCGGCGTACCTGAGGTTCAACGACGCGTTCGCCGTCAAGATCGCCGAGGCGGCTGCTCCCCGCGCCAAGGTGTTGGCGCAGGATTACCACCTCAGCGTCCTGCCCGACCTGCTCCGACGCCGACGACCGGATCTGCGGATAGGCCACTTCAGCCACACCCCGTGGGCCAGTCCCGAACAGTTCTCGACACTTCCCGACGATGTCGCCCGCGAGTTGATGACGGGCATGCTCGGGGCCGACAGCCTCGGGTTCCACTCGCCGCGCTGGGCCCGCGAGTTCATCGGCTGCGCCGTCGAAGTCCTCGCCGCGGAGGATCTCGGCGACGCGGTGCGGTACGACGGTCGGGTCGCCCACGTGCGGGTGCACCCGCTCGGAGTCGACCCGGGACCGCTGAGAGCGCGGGCCGGCGAGGACGACGTCGCCGAGCGGCACCGGACACTCGCCCGCGAGCTTGGCAACCTGCGCGCCATCGTTCGGGTCGATCGCACCGAACCGTCGAAGAACATCGCCCGCGGCCTGGAATCGGTGCGCGAGCTGTTCATGCGGCATCCCGACCTGCGCGGCACGGCCGTCCACCTCGCACTTGCCTATCCCAGCCGGCAGGACGTCGAGGACTACCGCCGATACACCGAACACATCGAGACCCGCGCGCGGGAGATCAACGCCGAACTCGCGACGGAGGACTGGGCACCGATCGTGCTGTCGATCGACGACGACTACGCACGCTCGCTCGCGACCCTCGAGGTCGCGGACGTGCTCTTGATCAACCCGGTGCGCGACGGCATGAACCTCGTCGCCAAGGAGGCGGCGCTGCTCACCGAGGACGCCGTTCTCGTCCTGTCTCGCGAGGCCGGAGCCGCAGACCAGATGGCGGACTCGGCCCTGATCATCGACCCGTACGACGTCGCCGGGACGGCCGACGCGTTGCAGACCGCGCTCGCGATGCCCGCCGGCGAGCGGGCCCGGCGCCACGCCGGTCTGGTGCAGGCTGCGACCACCCTCGTGCCGAGCGTGTGGCTACGCGAGCAACTCGACGCGCTCGACTGAGCGCCGGAGGCTCAGCCGGTCTGCGCATAACCGACCACCCAGTCGACGTCGACCTGCACATCTGACGGGGTGGAAGCGTCCGGACATGTCTCCCAACTCGCTCCGCATGCCCACGCCTGAGCCTGCAGCGCTAAGGACATCGGTTCGTCCGGCACCTCGTCACCCTTGATCGTCATCCAGACCTTGCCGTTCAGGGTGTACTCGATGTGACCCGGCGTCCACTTCACCCCAGCCACGTTCCACTTGGTGAAGTCGCCCCGCGTCGTGCTCTTGATCTGAGTGTTGTCGGCTCCGTAATGAAGAAAGGAGAACATCGTCTTGCGATCGGCCCCGTTGTCTTCGGCGAAGTCGATCTCCGGCGGAGACTGGTTGTCCGATGGCCACAGGAGCAACGCGTAGGAAATCCCGGTGCCCTGCTGAGCGCGGAATCGCACGAGGTACTCGCCATAGGTCATCTGCAGCGAATGAGCGTTCGACACTCCGCCGGTGATCCACTTGCCCGGCTGGTCCGGGTCGGGTGTGGCTTCGATCCGCAGGTGACCGCCGCTCACATCGACATTTGTCGGCGAGAACGTCGTGTCCGCGTCGCCGCCCGCCTGGCCGCTATACGGGAACCACCGGGCGCGATTAAGAGCACTGCCCACGAAGTCGTCCGCAAAGACCGTATGCCAGCCGGCGGGTGCGTCGGTCGGGATCACGGGCGAGTTCACTGGCGGCGGTGGAGGCGTACCGACCTCCAGTCTCATCGCCTTGTAGTGACTGTCGTGGGAGTAGCCGACCACCCTTCCGGCTGCCTCGACCCGCTCGCGACCCGACACCCCCAGCGCACCGAGAATGAGGGCGACAATCGCCGCGCCGGCGGTGAGGGTCGGGATTTTGCGCATGCTCATGGCCGCCACACCGAGTTAGCCATAGTTGTCAGTCGACCATGAGGGCCGGTCGCTTGAACGAGGAGATCACCGCATCCGAGGCGTAGCCGGGCAGCTTCGGTTCAGAGGCAGACGGTACCGATGTCGAACGCGCCGAACGCCTCGACAAGGGAAGGTGCCAGCGGTTCGGCCGCCTTGCCAAGCTGCTCGAGCTGTCGCCCCAGATTTCGTCGCGCGAACGTCTCCGACCGCTCATTGGGAGCCCCGAAAGCGAAGTAGATGGCGAGTCGTTCGGGACGCCCGGTCAGCCTGAACAGGTTGCGCCGCCAACGCGCAGCCCGCCGGTCGGCGTTTGCGGCTCCCGAGATCCGCGCCGCCGCGAGGATCACCTTGTCCGGCAACGATGGAGCGACGCCTCGGTGGGAGAGACGCACGTCGAAGATGACCGCGTCTCCAGCGCTAACCCGAAGGTGTTCCACCGACCCGGAATCCACTCGGCGGGTTCTGGTCGACCCCGGCCGCACGGCCAAGGCACCACGGTGCGGATGGTCCTGGAGATAGAGGGCGACCTTGTAGACGGCACAGTCGTCACGGTCGAGCCAATCGGTGTCGAAGTAACCTCCGCCGAGAAGGTGCTCACCGGTGTCCTTGTGCCACTGCGACGCAAGGTAGTTGCGATGCACGTCGGCTTCCATGGTGAACAGCATGCGATCGAGAGAAGTTGTGCTCCGGACGGCTTCGATGATCGCGGGGTGCGAGAAGGTAGGGGCGAGACTCGGTCCCTCGACGGCAGCATTCGGCAGGACGGTCCCGCCGGCCTTATCGATACCTTTCGTATCGAGCAGGTCGTGAGCCCTCACCCGAAGCGCCTCGATCTCCTCAGCAGGGAGAACACCCCGCACGACGGCGTAGCCGTCATGTTGCAGCGTGGGCTCGCTGGGCATCATCACCCACCGGTCCCGACAAGTTGCGGATCCCACCTAAAGAACATCTCGCGGGCCGCGCCTTCGAGCCCGCCCTCGAGATGCAACTCGCGGTCCGGCACCAGAAGTCGTGAGGTGATCAGGAAGGTCGCGGCCGTGGTGTAGATCCGCACATTCGCATCGAGGGAACCGCAGAGCACCTCGGCCGGGGCCCAGTGCGGCACGACGAAGTCGCACAGCTGCGACAGCCCATCGAGAAAGTCGACGTCGCGCTCTCGTGGATGCGCCTTCACCGCGACGTACGCCGATGGCACTTCGCCCCGCAACCGATCGATCCGGTCGGCGATCCGGCTGAGATAGCGAGCCGGGTCCGGCAGCCGTTCGGTGTTGCCGAGAGTGAACAGATCGGTGATCCACTGCGACGGCCGGGTCAGAGGCAAGGCGTCCGCTACGACGGCCGCAGCGAAGGCCAGGCTCGAACGCGGAACGGGGGCGGTCAACGCTCGCGGAGTACGAGCGATCTCAGGTGCGACCACGTGGTAGGCGGCGTAGGGAGCGACCTCGGTCATATCCCGAGTGCTCGGATGCGGGTGGCCGCACAGCAGGCGATGCGCGGACCGATGCCAGCGTGCAATGTCCTGGCGGTTGCAGGCGACGTACGCGTCGAATCCGTCCTCGAGGTAGTGAACCTTCGCGCCGCGAGCGGTTCGGAGGACACCGAACGACTCAGGTCTGACGCCGTTCGCGACGAAGATCTCGGACACGGGTTGGAGTTCGACCAGCGCCCGACGGGCTCCCCTCGCCAACGATCGGCAGCGCCACGGATAGGTCACGGTACTGCCGATTTCGAGCCTGGGCCGCAGCACCACCTCGAGGTAGGGAGCCAGCCCGGTCACGAACCCGGGAGCGTGGTCGGCAAGCCCCGCCTCGTCCGCGAACAGGACGGTTGCGGGGGGAAAGCCGTCGCGTTCCTGGACGGCCAAGCAGACGAGCAGGTGATAGGGCGTGAACGCGAGGTACAACCGCCGTGGACCGAAATCCGCCATCCGTACGCCGGTCATCACGCGGCCTTCGCACCATCGATCGGAACCGGCGGGGCGGCGACAGATGTCCGCTGCGGGACCGCCGACCGGCGCAACACGCCCAGGGCCGCCACACTGCAGCCGGCCGCGAGCAGCAGCCGGACCGGCAGCCACTGCGAAGACTCCGGCAGCAACGACGTCGCGCAGATGACCAGAACGACCGCAACGCAGCTGACGCCATCGCGGGCGGAGATCGTCGAGCCACGCAATCGTGCGTTGGCCGCCCAGTTGGTGAATCCCGCCTGCAGTGCGTAGCAGATCCAGGTTGCGAGTGCCGCCCCGGCAAGCCCCATCGACGGTATGAGCGCGAAGTTCAACGCAATGTTCACGGCGGCGCAAACCGCGGAACCGACCGCCAACAGTCCGGTCCGGCCGACCGACAACAACGCCAGCACACCACTGAGATAGAGCGCATAAGGGACGGCGCTTGCGACAACAAGGGCGGTCACGATGACCAGGTCATGGGGCGCGAAGCTTCCCGGTGCAAACAGGCGGAGCACAAATGGCGCGGCCAGCGCGATCGAGGCGGCCAGCGGCGCCACGATCCGCAGCAGGTCTCGCCGAGCACGACCAAGGACCGTGATCCGCATCTGCGGATCGTGGATCCCGATGACAACCGACTCCCAGGACTGGTTCAGCGCAGCCATCACGAGAAGCAGGACCGAGCCGATCCCGTAGCTGACTTGATACCGCCCGACTGCCGCCGGGCCCATCAGATGTTGGATAACGAGCCGGTCTCCCGCGTTGAGCGTGAAGACGGCGATTGCTTGCGGAACCAACGGAAGACCGATCCGCATTGCCTCGCGAACGACCTCTGTGTCACCAAGCCCTGCGGGCCGCGGCCGGGTCAACAGGATGGCGAGGGCAGCCGCGACAAACTGGGCCACCGTCAACCCCGCCGCGTATGCGGTCGGAGTCGGTGCGACCAGAACAACCGCTGCGATCGCCACGACCTGCGTCCCCACCGACTGTGCGACGCTCACCGCGGAAAAACCGGCAAGGCGGTCCTGCGCTCGCAACAACGCCATCGCGGCCTGCACAGCAGCGGTCGGTGCACACCAGATCACAACCAGCTGGACGACCGGGCTGTAGGACGGAAAGCCCAGAAGGCGCGCCCAGACCGGGCCGGCGACGTACAAGGCGGCGGACATAACCGCCGCGCCCGCCATCGCAACGAACACCAGACCGCGGCTGGCGAGATCGTCGCCGGAGCGCACCCGCAGCCGGATGATCGATGCGGTCAACCCGAGACCGGCAAACGCCGCAAGAACCTGGCCGACAGTCAGCGCGGCGGTCAGGCGACCGAAGTCCTCCGGACCGAGAGCACGCGTCAGGATCGGCGTGACGAGGACGACCGATGCCGGACCGAGCGCCCATACGATGACGTAGACCAGGCTGCGCCCGAACAGTCGCCGGCCGTGCAGCGTGACAGCGTCGTCAGTCACCGGAAGGTCCGGGCTGGGCGGGGGCTCGAGCCCGCGTGTTCCGGCGGCCCTCGAGGTAACGGTACGGGCCGACGACGAGGCCATTGCGGTTCGCAGCCCTCAGCGCGGCCGGAAAGTCCGGCGGTAGATGCCCGCTACGCAAACTCTTTCGACCGGTGACGTCACGAAGGAAGCGAGGGATCAGCCGCCCGAGACTCACGACGGACGCCGACGAGCTCATGACGACGCTCGTGTAGAAGGCCGTCAATCCCGCGCCGTACCCGTACATCTGCTGAAGCAACGCCTCGTCGTCTCGACGGTGGTAGTGGAAGGTCGCGGCTGACGGTTGGTAGACGACGGTGCCGCCGTCGATCAACAGTTGCGTGAAAGCCTTCGTGTCCTCGCCACCCATCGCCGGAGTGCCGGCACCGAGATGCACGTCGAAGCCACCGATCTCCAGGAGGGCATCGCGGCGGATGGCCATATTGCCTCCGGTGCCGAACGGAGGTAGCGGATACAACGGCGGCTGGCTTCCCACGTCGCTGGTTCGGAAGACGGCGCGATCGAATCCGCGATGCTTGCTGTGGCCGCCGTACTGCTCGAAGCGGACCTGCGCCCAGGTCTCGAGCTGCGCCGGCAGCATCGGTCCGGACACCGCAACGGCGTCAGGCACCTCCGAGAAAGCCTCGGCGATCCGCTCCAGCCATCTGAAGTCCGCGACCTCATCGTCGTCGATCCACGCGAGAATGCCGCATCCGCCGGACTCAGCAATCGCGCGATTGCGGGCTCGCGACAGCCCTGGCACGGGCTCGACGACATAGGTGATGAGCGGTGAGCCCAGACTGTCGACCACCAAGCGGCTGGCGTCAGTCCGGGGCGCGTTGTCGACCACGATGATCCGGGCTGGTTGACAGGACTGCTTCAGCAGGCTCATCAGACAGCGTTCGAGGCCTTCCGGGCGTTCACGGGTGCACACGACGACAGCCATGTCGTCCGCCAGACGACCACCGGCGCCGTCACAGGACGACCCGTCGCCGACGCTCGCGGGTCGATCTTCGGCACTCGCCAGCTCGGCCGCGAAATGCATCCGCAACGCGCTCTCCAGATCGAGTGCGCTGATGCCCGATCGTGGGATCGCCAGCACCACCGCGCCGAGCATCTCCCGCCCGTTTCGGGACAAGACCCAGGTGCATCTCGGCTCGCCGAGTCGTGGGGGCGCAATGCTGGGGATCGTCTCGGTCAGGTCGACGTCGAGCACGAGGCATGGCGCCGACATCTGACCGGGATCCAACACCTCAGGGATCCGGATGGACTCGCCGATCGTGGCGTTCGAGACTGCGGTCACGAGGACTTCACTCCCAGCGGGGTAAAGCGGTACAGCACGGTCGTGCTGTTCCGGTAGAAGATCTGCCATTCCGGAGAGCTCTGCACCGCCTGCTGAAGGTGCGCAAGCGCGCCGGGTGGCGCGAGGTTGTAGGCGTTCACCGCGGCGTACTCGCTCCTGGCGAAGGCGAGATAGACCTCGTTGCGGCCACCATGCGCGAACGCAAGAGCGAAGTCGCGAAGCGTCGGCATCGTCGACTCGCCCAGCTGCCGGTATCCGCTGAACTGCGGGTACTCGAACAGGTTCGGGTCGACCTCGCTCTGCAGGACCAGGTATTCGCTGTACCTGCCGTTGACCCGGCTCGGGAAGTCGGGCGCCGCCAGGACGAGCGCTGCGCCGTCGGGCGCGTGTGTGTAGAAGTAATTCGCAGCCGCGATCTCGCCCTCCGGTACCACGTAGATCTCGTCGTCGCCGAAGTACGAGGGGATCAGCAGAGCGGCAAGGAGCGCGAACACGCCGCACGTCACGGAAACCGCACGCCACGATCCTTGTCCGGACGAGACCAGGGCACTACCCGCGAGCAGCGCGAGCCACGGAACGGCGAAGAAGAACACCCGATACTCGGCCTCACCGCCGTAGTTCGTGAGGAACAAGGTGAGGATCGGCGACAGCGCGAGAGCCACCACCGCACGAATCGGCCGGCGCGCATGCAACCGCCGCAACGCACCGATCAGCGCGAGCAGGACGACCGCCAGAGTCAGATAGTGGGCGGTCTCGGCCGAGAACCGTACGCCGAGGTCGTAAGGACGGTGCTGGGTCTGCGCAACGGTCTGGGCGTTTGAGAAGAACTGACCGAGCGAGTCGAGTAGACCGTAAGTCCGGTTCACGTAGGACAACCGCGGAATCAGGTATCCGATACACATCGCCCACGCGAGGGCCGGAACCCAGATCGGCCGCAGACGTCCGATCACGAAGAGAACGCTCAGCTGGAAAGCCACCACGAAAGGCGTGAGCTGATGGATGAAGACGGTCACCCCGAAGATCGACAGCACACCGATGACGGCGGACACGCTCGGTGGCGTGCGGTCGAGCTCGATGGTGTGAGTTCGGGTTGCCCATCCGGGCCACCAGGACCGTGCGGTGATCCGGCGCTCGAGAGCAAGCACCCACCGAAGTTCGCCGTCCTCCTTCAGCCAGGTGAGCGCCAGGGCGAGCACGGACATGCCCAGCACGTAGGCCAGTCCTTGTGGTGAGAAATACAGCTGGTCGACCCAGCTAGCGAGCACGAAGACGAACAGACCAATCCAGATCTCGCGCTTCGACATAGACAGCCGACGACCCGCGACCAACAATGCCAGGCAGGTGACCAGGAGCGCGAAGGTTTCGGACCATGCCGCGTAGCGAAGCGGGTTGGCGGCGGCCGACACCTGGTCGAACCACGCGAAGAGCGCGAAGAACCCGGGCCAGTTGTTGTAGATGTCGAGGCCAGAGCTGAGGTGGCCGTGCTGAGTGATGTATTCGACGACTCCGACGTGCTTGTAAAGCCACGGGAACCGCGGGTCGTGGTAGACGAGGGCCGGCGTGGCGGCGATCATCACGATCAGTGCGATGAGGTGCGCCCCGAGCCGCACCTCATCGCAATACGAACGACAGAGCAACCACGAACTCGACGCGAGCACGATGCCCAGGCCGATGTAGTAGGTCAGCGGGAGCGCCGGGACGAGGCCCCAAGTGCCCACCTTCGCGACATCCGTGCCCGCAATTCCGGCGATGTAAAGGCCGATCGCAACCAAAAGTAGGAGGTCTACCAGCCTTAGCGAACGCCACGACGAAGCCACAGCCCTGGCGCGTGTCGCGAGCCCGGGCTTCGGCGGCGGAGCCTCCAGCCGGAGGGCGCCCCACGCGATCGAAGCCATCGCGCCAGCCGCCATCGCGTAGAAGATCGCCATCGGATACCACAGGTGCAGCCACAGGAAGCAGGTGACGACGAAGACCGACGTCGCCAGACTTGCCGCAACGGTGGCGAGCACCATCGTCAGGCCGTGTAGCGACCGGTGGTGCAGCGTGACAGCACGGCCCGGCACCCACGTGATGAACCCGAGGAGCAGGGCTTCACACACCGGAGTCGGCGCTCCCGAGGCGGCGGCAACCACGGTCGCGAAGGCAAGCCAGAGCTCGACCCGGCGCAGCACCTGCCGGAGCCGGGCGGGTGCCGCCGGGGTCTGCGGTGTGCCGGCCACGTTCGCAGCAGGCACGGTGATCACGGACACGGGACCACCGCCTGCGAGCGGCTCGGTCGATAAGCACCGATCGTCCGAAAAGCGGTGGGAAGTGCCACCGTCGCGGTGAGACACTGTGCGACCAGCCAAGCGATACCCACTCCGGTCAGCCCGAGCGTCGCAAGCAGCGCCACCGACAGACCAACGCTGACCGTCGCTGTAAGCGCTTGATAGCAGAGCACCAGACGGGCGTTTCCGCGAACCCGCTGAATCGACACGGCGATCGCGACGATCGTTTGCGGAATGATCGCTACAACGAAGAGCCGGAGCAGCCCGGTGCCGTGCACCTCGTAGGAGCGACCGAAGATGGCCATCACCGGACCGGCGAGCACGGTCAGCCCGATCACGAGTGGAACCACGAGGAGCGCGCCCTTCCGCGCGGCATGAGCGACCAGTGTGGGCAGCGTGCTCGGATCGTGGGCGCCTGCGGCAAGCAGCGCAGTGGCGTAGGACTGCGAGAACGCGGCGAGCGCGACCGCAAGGGTGAAAGCGATGTAGAAGTAAGCCCCCGACGTCCGACCGGAGATCGCGACCACGATCAGCGGTAGAACGTCGGTGGCGATTGCGGCGCACATCGACGCGCTCCAGTCCCAGGCCAGATAGCTCCGCTTCGAGACAAGGTAGTTCGAGGGTGCGACGGGAGGCCGAGGCCTCTCACGCGCGAAGACGTGGCGAAAGATGATCGCGTTGATCGGCACTACGACAAGTGCAGCTGCGATCAGCCAGGCCAGGAAGATCCCGCGACCGCTCGCGAGACCGGCGAGCATCACCAGTGCGATCAGCTTGAGCGCACCGAATGCGGTGTTCTCGATCGGAATCAGGGCGGGACGCCGAGCGCCGAGCAGCACGGCGTCCTCGACCGCGAAGATGTTGTAGACAACGAGCGCGAGCACAAAGGTCAACGCGATCGCCCAACCACCGAAGATCGCGTGCAAGCCCGGCACGACGCGAACGATCACCCCGAGGAACACGGCTGCGGCGAGGCAGGCAGCCACGCTGGTCGCGGCGTAGCACGCAACGATCGCCGAGCGTTCCCGATCCTGCAGCGTGGGCAACAGCCGGGGTAGGGCAGCGTTGAAGTTCAGCTCGGTGAGGCCCGAGAGCACCAACAGCGCCGACACCATCGCCGCGCCGGTGCCCACCTCCTTGGGCGAATACATCCGGCTCGCGAGCGTCCAGAACGCCATGCCGAGAGCGGCTGTAGCGACCGCGTTCACACCGAGCGCGGAAGCGGTCGCATGGAGCAGTCCGGTAACCGACCGCTGCGATTGATCGGCAGCCGGACCGGCAGGATCCACGATGCCGCCGCACCATTCGAGGTTCGGCTCCGCGACCGATGTGGCCATTACCTTCGCGCTCGACTTCGCAGGTAGGCGACCGGTCCGTAGGCAATTCCGGCCAGCTCCGCGGCCGTCAGCGAGCGTGGATAGGTCGTGGACTTACCGCGGTTCTTCGGCGACCGCGGATTCAACAGGTATTCGAGCCCCGCGCCGAGTCGGGGCAGCAGGTCTCGGCGTTCCTGTTCGTGCAGCAGCCGTTTGGTCAAGACCGCGCCGAGCCCCGCGCCGTAGTCAAAGATCTGCCGGCGCAAAGCGCGCAGGTCACGATGATGTTCGTGCCGGATGAGCGCCGCGGGCTCGTATACGAGCTGATGTCCGCGCAACACACACTCGAGATAGATGTCGAGGTCCTCGCCGCCCCTCGCCTTGGTCCCAGTGCCGAGGTAGTCGTCGTAGCCACCGATCGCCTCGATCGCCGACCGCCGCCAAGCGGCGTTGGCTCCGGAGCCGTACATACCGAGGATGTAGGGGTAGAGCGGATGGTCGAGACGGTTGCCGTCGAGATCCCAACGCCGACGCCGAAAGCCTTTGCTGAACCCGCCGAACTCCTCGATCAGCAACTCCGGGCCGGTGACGAGCTCGTCGGGAAGGATCAGCCCGGTGACGCAGGCGACCTCGGGGACATCGAATGCCGCGACGAGCGATCCCAACCAGTCCGACGACAGCGCCACATCGTCGTCCGTGAGCGCGACGATCTCCCCTTCAGCCTCGCGAATCCCGCGGTTGCGCACCGTCCCGAGACCAGGCTGCGGCTCAGTGACGTAGAAGAGCCGATCATCGTCGAAGAACTCATCGACCAACGGTCCCGGCAGACCCGAGCTGCCCGGACGGTTATCGACGACCAGGACCTGGAAGTTGTCGTAGGTCTGGGCGAGCGCCGAACGAATGGTGCGCAGCAGCGGAGCGGGATCACCGCCGCACGTGGCGATACACACCGTCACCGAAGGTCTGGCGCTGCCGAGTCGGCTCGCCCACGAACACGGTGGGTTCGCAACCACTGACAGGCCGGCCGGACCCAGCTCGGACGGAATCGCCAGCCCGTCCTCACGCAGATGATCCACCACCTCCGTCCAGAGCTCGCTCTTGACCGTCGCCGCGAGTAGTTCCGGAGCCCGGATCCGACCGTCCGGGTTGAACCAATCGGAGGGAACGAGGACAATGCCGATCGGTTGGCGGTGCATGGACACCAGCAGGTGAACGCCGACGAAGTCCGCGCGCGAGGCGAAGCTCGGCACGGTGAGGTCCGTCATCGCAGCGCAGAGTTCCACCTCCCCCATCGCTATCGGACCGCGACCAGCGCGAGCACCCTTGGGAGCGCCGACGAACCAACCGCGAGGCACTGCGTGGGACGGCGCGGGGACCGACCCGCAGGATCCGGATGTCCGATGGGCCGCTTCCTGAGACAAGGCGGTCGTCATGCGATCGCGACCTGTCTGACGGTATGAGCCATGGTTCCGGTCCGCTCGGGCTTCGGAAGGCAACCCAAGGCAAGAAGCCAGTCGACGAGCTCGCGGACCGCCCCGCGACCACCGCCGGACGCCAAGACGAGATCAGCGACTGCACACACCTCCGGAGCGGCGTCGTTGGGCGCGACGGCGAATCCCACCAGCGTCATGCAGCTCAGATCGTTGAGATCGTTTCCGATGTAAAGGCACTCGGATGCACTGATGCCACGGTCGTCCAGCCACTGGACAAGTGCAGGGCGCTTGTCCGCCACTCCGGTGAGACACTCGAGCTGCAACTTCTCGCAGCGTCGGGCCACTACCGGGTTGGTCTCGGTCGACAGCACGAGCAGCGCGGCTTCGGTCTCGGTGCGGAGTCGGGAAATCGCGAGACCGTCACTGCGGTTGACGATCACCGCCTCCTCGCCCGACTGAAGGACGAGAGCACTGTTGTCCGTCATCACTCCGTCGAAATCCATCACTACGGCTCTGAGCCGATCCGGGGCCGCGACCGGCCGCTCCTCGTGTTCGGCAAGCGCAGCGTGCCAGTGTCTGGCCAGGGTGAGGTCGAATGGCGCATCGATCTCCATCGACCGTGACGCGGGTACGACGGCGAGCGCGGTCCGGCCGCAGAAGCGTGTGCCTGCCTCCAGGAAAGCCGAGGTTCGAAAGCCGTAGGCGGCACCGGTCTCGACGTACTGCGGCTCGAGCTCTTGGCGTGGACGGCGCAAGGAGCCGTCGTGATTCACGGCGGCCGCCGTGCCGTCTTCTTGTTGGCGCCACAAGAAGTTGTGCGTCTGCGACACCGTCCAACAGGAGTCGGCGCCACGCGACCGCATCGTAGCGAGAACGAGCTCGATGTCTTCGACATCGATAAATGGTGAGGTGCACTGCACGAGGACCGTGAACTCGCTTACGGTGGAGCCGGTCGCGCGCAACTGGTCGATCGCATGCCGTACAGCGGTCTCCGATGTCGCGCTGCTGGTTGCAAGGTTGTCTGGACGATGGACGACATCCGCACCTTCGCTCTCTGCGATTTCGGCGATCGCCTCGGAGTCGGTCGACACGACGACATCGCGGGCACTCGGTGCGCGCAAAGCCGCTTGCACGGCGCGGCGGATCAGCGGAATGCCACCGACGGTTGCCAGGTTCTTGCTGGGGATTCCGACCGAGCCACCTCGAGCGGGAATCACGATCGTTGCGTCTGGGACAGGACCCATGTGCGTTGCGCCCATCACAGGCCCTGAGCCGTGGCGGAGTGTTTGCGGACCAGTCGCCAACCGGGCCTCGCCATGCATCGGGCCCGCTGGGCCGCACGTGACCGCCGGCCCCTTGCCACAAGGTTCACCAGGTCCTCCCCGCTCATGGTTCGGTCGACGACCAGCCGCCGGACGCGAAGAATCCGATCGCTTTCTGGTCGGAGCAATCCGCGGTGAATGTTGTCGCCGACCTCGAAGCCGACGTCGTACCCCGCCCGGCGGGCAATCCTTCTGACCCGCCGGCCATGCCAGCCGTAGGGGTAGGCGATGGAGCGCACGGGGACCCCGATGACCTGCTCCAACGTGTCCCGACCGCGACGGAGTTCGGCCTCGACATCGCTGTCGTCGAGCAGATCGAGGGCCAGGTGACGGTCGCCGTGACCGCCCACTTCCATGCCCTGGCCGACGAGGTCACGAAGGTCGTCGGCGGAAAGAATCCGGCGATGGTCCTCACCGAGCGATGCCAGCCATTCCGAGGTGCCGCCGATATAGGCGGAAGGGACGAACACCGCCCCGGTCATCCCGTGACTGCGCATGATCGGCGCCGCGATTTCACCGAAGCTCGCGAATCCATCGTCGAAGGTCAACACGACCTGCCGCTCGGCGGTCCGTTCGTGCACCGCGGACGCCGACCCGGTGACGTAACCGGCGCCAGCCAAGGCATCGAGGTGTTCATCGAACACCGCGGGCGGAACGACGAACCGGCGAAAGCGGTCGTGCACCTCACCGATGCCAAGGTCGTGGTAGAGCAGCACCGGGACATCGCCGGCGGAGGAGTACGACGTCGACGCGCTCACAGCCCGACCACCTCGACCTGCCGCTCGGTCAGTATTTCGTCTGCCATTGACGAGCTCTCTGCAGACCGTTGGGCTGACCGCGCACCTTCGAACCCGAGAACCTCGTGCAGGAAAGCTGCGTACTGATCGGCAACGTCGTCCCACGAGAGAGGTGCGTCCAGCTGTCGGGGGGCCGCGTCGCGGGCAACCACGAGGCCGGCGGCAAGCGACGCGGGGTCAGCCGGCCTTACGACCACTGCGCCGCCGTAGCCTCGCGTCGCTTCGGGTAGCCCGCCGACCTCGGTGACGACGACCGGCAACCCCGCGGACATCGTGATGTGCAATGGGCCGCTTGCCGAAGACCGCAGGTAGGGAAGCGCGACCAGATCGGCCCGAGCGAAGTAGCCGGGCACCTCCGCGTCGGCCACGTACCGGTTCACGATCTCGATGTCGGAGGCGAAGCGACTCTTGACGGCGAGTTCCAGCGGGAGCGTCCATCCTTGCCACGTCTCGCCGACGATCAACAGCCGCCAGCGCTGCCCGTCACCGCGCGGCAGCCGGTCGAACGCCTCGACGAGGTGCTCGACTCCCTTGTAAGGCCGGATGGTTCCGAAGAACAGGATCGTGGTAGCGCCATTGGTGGCCGAGGCTTGCGACGAGGCACCGGCCAGCTCGTACGGCCCGTGCGGCACGACGGCAACCCGATCGGCGTCGAGCCCGAGCGCGGCGGACAGCCTGGTGCGATCCCACTCCGAGTGCACGACGAAACCGGACGCATGCCGAATCAAGTGCCGCAGCCCGCGATGAACGACAGGACGAACGAGAGGAAGCGCTCCCTCACCGGTATCGAGGTCCTCGTGAAACTCGATGACCGTACGGCCGCCACCGTGCCGAGCCACCCTGGCGAGTATCAGGTACCAGGGAAGCACCGCTCCGGTCCACCACTGCAGCACCATGACGCGCGGGCGCTGCCGGCGAACAAACCTCGCCGCTCTGACGATGCTGGGAAGTCCCCACCAGTTGACGCCGTCGATGGTTGGTACGACCTCGGACAGGCGGTACGCCGTGATGTCGGCACCGACCCGATCCCGGCCCGGATAGAAGCGGCGTGGAATGAGAGCCCGCATGAGCACAGCCGACGCCGACATTCGTTGCGAGAGGGCGCGCGTCAAGAAGTACGTGTAGTAGCTGATACCGCTGATGTAGTGCGTGCCGGAGCCGACGACACAGACGTCCGCTCGTTCTGGGTCGGGAGGCGACCAGTGCTGTGAGGCCATTGTTGATTAGGAAACGCGGCGCAACTTTGCGCGGATGGGCAGCTCGCTGTCGTAGACGCGCTTGACGCCGTCGCCGACTGCGCTCTCGACGGTCCGGATGTCGCGGACCAGCCGCGTGAGCCCGCCCGGTTCGACGCTTGCGGCATGGTCGCTGCCCCACGAGGCGCGATCGAGCGTGATGTGGCGCTCGACGAAGGTCGCACCGAGCGCCACCGCGGCCACCGTCGTCTGCAGGCCGGTTTCGTGTCCGCTGTAGCCGATCGGCACGCCGTACCTCGCGCGAAGCGTCGAGATCATCGCAAGGT
This sequence comes from Mycobacteriales bacterium, assembly GCA_035501255.1. Taxonomy (GTDB): domain Bacteria; phylum Actinomycetota; class Actinomycetes; order JAFAQI01; family JAFAQI01; genus JAFAZI01. Next base: position 20,580 of record DATJWM010000096.1, read on the forward strand.
TCAGCTCGGAAGGAGGGCACGGATAGGTCGAGGTCGCGTGCGCAAGCGCCAAAGGAGCGTCTCCCAGGAGCGCGACCGCGCGGTCGATCTCCTCCACGGTCGACATTCCGGTCGACATGATGACGGGACGACCGGTCGCCGCGACCGCGCTCACCAACTCCTCGTCGGTCACCGAGGCCGACGCGATCTTGTGACACACCGGAGCGAACCGCTCCAGGAACTCGAGCGAGGGCACATCCCACGGCGAGGCGAACCACTGCAGATCGAGCTTCTGGGCGAGATTGTCGATCTCTTGGAAGTCGGCCTCGCCGAGTTCGGTGTACTCCTTGTACTCGAGGTAGGTCATGGAGCCCCAAGGCGTCTCGCGCATCATGCCTTGTTGTTCTGGCGGAACGCAGATCTGCGGGGTTCGCTTCTGGAATTTGACGGCATCGCACCCGGCGTCTCTTGCGACTCGCATCAGTTCGAGAGCGGTGTCAATGCTGCCGTTGTGATTGATACCGATCTCGGCGATCACGTAGACCGGCCAGCCGTCGCCGACAACCCGGTCGCCGATCGAGATTGTTCGGGTCACAGTCAGTCCACCTCTCTGAAGGCGCAGGGCACCAGTAGCAAGTTGACGAACACGGGCTAGCCGACCGAGTCGATCCGCGGCTCGAGCGCGACGCGATCGACGTCTCGTTGGACCGGAAGCGCACCGGCACCGGGTCGAACGAAGGGCAGCACCTTGGCGGCCTGCTCTCTGCGCCGAAGAACCCTCCGTTCCCGGGCGATCGTCTTGAGCACCCGGACCCCGTCGGTGAAGGCGTTGAGGTTGCTTGCGCCGCTGAGTCGTGGCGTCTCGAAGGAGGGCACCTCGGTGATGGTCAGGCCGCCGAGGTGCACGCGGATGTTGATCAGCGTCTCGACCTCGAACCCGTCACCCCACCGCTTCTCCTCGCTGTCGTCGCTGAGGTCGCCGGCATCGAGCGCGAGCACCGGCAGGACCCGGGTCCAGAAGGCGTTGTAGCCGTAGCAGAGGTCGGTGTAACCGGTGCGGTGCACGGTCTTGGTCAGGCCGTTCAGAGCCCGATTGCCGGCAGCGCGCAGCCTGGTGATATCCGAGCTGCCGCCGCCAGGCGCGAACCGGCTGCCCTTTGCGTAGTCAGCGCCGGCCTGCAGCGCCGCAACGAAGTAGGGGATCTCGCCCGGGTCCATCGAGCCGTCGGCATCGATCATGACGATGATGTCGCCGCACGCTGCCTGGAAGCCGCATGCGAGCGCGTTACCTTTGCCACGACGGTTCTGCGTCAGGACCCGAACGTCCGGCCACAGCGAGCGGGCGACCGCGATCGTGTCGTCGCGTGACCGCCCGTCGACGAGGATGATCTCTGTGATGCCTTTGGGCATCCGTTCAGCGAGCCACGGAAGGTTGCGCGACTCGTTCATCGCCGGGATCACGACCGAGACCGTCGGACCGTTCGAGTCGAGGTGAATGCGCGGCGCGGGCATCCGGACGCGAAGCGCGCCGACGAGGCACGCGTCGTCCACCTCTGCCATTTGTGGATCGGTCATGACCTCTCCAAGCTCAGGTACGGAAAGAAGCGCACAGGCGGAGACCCTCGTCGGCGTCCGCGTGCCTGAGACGAATCGTGTTGGTCCTCTCGGTGGGCTACCGCTGGACCAGCCGGCCGATCCGACAACGATGATCCTGACCGGCCAAGGCGAGCGGGAGGTTACGTGAACCGATCAGGCAGGTAACACTTTTGCTCACAACAGCAACGTTTTTCGTCCTGTCATGTCACCCTGCTGGCGGATCGATCCGACTCGCGCGCAACATGCACGACACACGCCGTAGCAGGTTGGCTTTCGGCAGTGTTACGCCGAGGTGACCCAAGCAGTCACAATGGGCGGGTGAACCCACGCGCGCCGTCCCCCGACGACCTTTGCGTGCGGTGTCATCACAGCGTCGCCGTCCACACCCATCTGCGGTCGGGGACCGACTGCGCCGAATGCTCCTGCCCACGTTTGCAAACGGCAGGCCGCTGGACAATCGGCCGGTTCAACCCGGTCGCATTGCTCCGCACCCGCCGCAGCTGACGCCCGACCGTCAGCCGGACGTCGCGGCCCGGGCAAGGGTGACCTTGACCGGCCGATGGTCACTACCGGCGCCATGTCCAAGCGAATAAGAAGTCGCCGTTAGCCCGGCGCTGTACAGCACGTGATCCGGCCGCAGGAACGGCGGCACGACGCGGTGGTTCCGGGGCCAGGTCATCTGCCAGCCTTGTCCGCGAGCGACCGCCGAGTCGACGAGCCCCTCGTTAAGGATCGATCGGAACTGCCTCATGTCTCCGGTGGCGTTGAAGTCCCCCGCCACGATGAGCGGCCGTGGCGCCCTCGCCGCGCGATCCTTGATCGCTGCGAGCTGATTCGCCCACTGCTGCGGCTCAAACGCGCCGTACGGAGCGTAGGTATGTACGACGAGAAGCGAGATCGGCCCGCCGGCGGCAGGGTTCAAGACCCCGCTGTACTCCGCGTGGCTGCCGGCGTACCAGGTCCTCGACCCGGTCAGTGGGACGTCGGACCAGACTGCGAAACCCGTCGAGTCGTCGGACGGGTGCAGGTAGCGCCAGTGGTAGCGATCGACCGCTCCGGTTGAGAGCAGGGACTTCTCGTTCGCCTCGCTGAACTCCTCGAGGGTGACCACGTCCGGATGGTCATTCGCGATCTCCTCGGCGATCCCGTGCAGGTCGAGGTTGTTGAACCGCACGTTCGCGTCGAACACCTTCAGCCGCCAACTCCCCACTGCCGGCGCGGCCGTCACGTCGGGACGCCAGGTCGGCCACAGCAGCACGATCTGAATGGCGATGAACGCCAGGGCAACCCCGGCGACCCGCCACTTGCGGCGGATAAGTGCCGCGACCGCGACGACCCACGCGAGGAAGTACGGCCAGGGCGTGACCGCTGCCATCCCCACCACGAGCTCGGATTCACCGGGCTGCCAGATCCGAATGATCGTGAAGGCTGCCAGCAGGGCAAGGGTCACCCAGCACAGCACCCACCACGCGCGACCGAGCGAGCGCGCGAGATCCACCGCGAGAGTCTGTCAGTCGAGTGTTAAGAGCGAGTTCAGCCAGGCGACGAGCTCGACTTGACCCGCGAGCACGAGGTCGGCCTCCGCGCGCAACCGGTCCGGCGCGTCCGGCGAGTCGGGCGGTACGACGGCGACCGTCAGCCCGTCGAACTCGCCGATCGAACGTCGGTGCTTCACGACGTCAACGGCAGGAAGGTCACCCAGATCGTCACCCGCGTAGATCACAACTCTGGGACGGATCTCCGCGATCTGGGTCGCCAATGCCACGCCCTTGTCCACCCCGGGTGGGCGCAGTTCGAGCACGTACCGACCCGGCACCGCCTCGAGACCGGTCTCGGCGGCCAGCGCCACCAGGGCGGGCCTCAGCTCGTCAAGCGCGCCCTGCGGGTCGCTCGCCGGGCGGCTGTGAATGACGAGCGAGTGCACCTTGTCCTCGACGTACACGCCCTCGTGCGCGCCCGAGAGCACAGCGGGCAGGCGCGTACGCGCCTCCCCGACGCCCGGGTCAGGGTCGGGGGTGGTCAAGACGCCGTCCCGCCAGAGCTGCAGGCCGTAGTGACCGAGCACTCTCAGACCGGGCACGTCGGTCACCCCGGCCAGCCGGACGACGTCCTGCGCACCGCGCCCGCTGATCAGCGTGACCTGCGCGCCTCGGGCGGCGAGCATTCTCAGGACGCCGACCGCCTCGGGGACCGGCCGCGCATCCTCCGGTCGCTTGACGATCGGCGCCAGCGTGCCGTCGAAGTCAAGCGCGATCAGCGTGCGCTGTGGGTCGGCTCGGACTGCAGCGACGACCCGCTGCTCGTCCACGCCCGCCATGGCGCTCAGAGTGCCCAGTAGCGGGTCACGACAAGCGTGAGCCCGGCGCTGGTGATCCCGCCTTCGCTGTTGGGTTCGATGCGATCGATCGAGCTGAACTGCGAGGCAAGATGGCGCGCGGCCGCGCGCTTGCCCGGCGGGTAGAAGACGGTCGAGGTGGGAGTCCGACCCTGCAGGTTTCCGACGTAGACAACCTGCCAGCCGCGGTCGGCGACCTGGGCGGCGACCTCGTGCGCGAGGCCGGTGATTCGCGAGTTGTTGAGCACCTGAACGGGCGCGACTGCGTGCCGCCACGCATCGTGAGCGGGTGTGGAGGTCTTCGGCGAACGCCGGGCGTTTGAGCTCGGCGACGGACTCGACGGGGAGGGACGCGGCCGGTTCGACCGTTCGTGGGAGCGACTCGGCGACGGTGCAGGAACTGCGACCTGCGAGGCGGGCGGCGGTGTGCCGACCACGACCGCGGCGGACGACGGGCCGCCCGAGCCATGCCCGTTGATGATGATGAGGAGGATCACCACGACGACCACCACCACGATCGCCGTCGTGGGTGCCACCAGCCGGGCCACCAGCGGTGTCGGTTCGAAAGCTCCGCGATGGCTGACCGGACGCTCGCCGGGCGGTCGAGCCGACGGCTGCTCCGGCGGGTCGGTCATCGGTGAACGGGCTAGGCCTCGAAACCGAGCCGGCGAGCCGACCGCGCGCGCTGGCGGGCCGCGCGTAGCCGGCGCAGGCGTTTGACCAGCATTGGATCGGCCGCGAGCGCCTCAGGGCGATCCAATAATGCGTTGAGGACCTGGTAGTAGCGGGTGGCCGACATGTCGAACAGGTCCCTGACGGCCTGCTCCTTCGCGCCGGCGTACTTCCACCAGTGGCGTTCGAACGCGAGGATCTCCCGGTCGCGCTCCGACAGCTCGCCGGTAGCCTGCCCGGCTCCGGTTCGTGCTCCCTCAGCGCCCATGTCGGACTCCCGCAATCGCTCGACACCACGATGAACTACAGCGGTGTCATTCTGACACGGCTGCTCCGCCAGGTCACGTACGTACCCGATTCGGCCGCCGAGGGCAGGCTCGTCAACGCCAAGAACGGTCTGCTGTGGGGCAAGACCGCGACCTTGGCGATCTCGACGAAGCTCACCAACCACGGGCACAAACGGGGACACATTCAGGTTCTCGGCTGACCCGCCGCCAGCCTCCGCACGATCACGCCCTCGTGCCGGTAGTCTCCGCCGCGGCCAGAAATCCCCCAAAACTGCAGTGAGGTCGGCACATGGCGCAGTCGCGGCGTACAGCGAAGACGACGTTAGTGGTAGCAGGAACGGCGGTGGCGACCATCGTGGCGATGGCCGCGCCAGCAGCAGCGGCCGGGCACCCCAGCGCCACGCGCTCCGCACCGGCGGTGGTGAAACACGCGGGACCCGTGTCCCACGCGGCCAAGCTGCCGAAGGCGAGGCTCCAACAGGTGCAGGCCCGCACCGCGAAGATGGCCGCGACACACCACAGCCGGGCGCCGCTGTTCAAAGCGGCGAGCTCCAAGTCGTTCACGGTGAACACGACCGAGGACTCCGGTCTCCTCAACTCGAGCGGGAAGACCTGCGTGGACGCGAGCAGCGGGAAGTGCTCGCTGCGCGCCGCAGTCGAGGCGGCCAACAACATCGGCACCGCGGTGAAGGTGACCCTCGGTGCGCACACTTACACCCTGAGCACCGGAGCGCTGTCCGTCACCGACCCGGGTGGCCTGTCGCTGGTCGGCGCCGGATCGAGCAAGACCAAGATCAACGGCAACAGCCAGCAGATCATCAACGAGGTTCGCGTGACCGGAAAGGCCAGCCCCGAGCTGTTCCTCACCGCTTTGACGTTGACCGGCGGATCGGCGAGCGACGGAGGCGCGATGCAGATCGGCGCGAGCGGATCGCCCGCAACCGCCGTACTCGATCACGTCCTGGTCACGGACAACACGGCCAGCAGCGAGGGCGGCGGCATCTACGCGCCCGACGGCGCCACCCTGTACCTCACGAACTCCACCATCAGCCACAACAAGGCGACGTACGGCGCGGGGATCTACGCCTACTGGCTCGACGGGCAGTTCACGAAGTCGAGCATCACCCACAACACCGCGTCGATCGACGGCGGCGGGCTCTACACCGAGTTCGGCGTCTACGACATCTCGGGCGACTCGATCAGCGACAACACCGCCGGCACATCGACCACCGCAGGCTACGGCGGCGGCATCTTCGACGACGGATACACGATCTTCACCCTGACCCAGAACGTGAGGCTCAACGGCAACACCACGTTGCACTCAGGTGACGGCGGCGCCTTCTACGGCGACTACGACTCTTTCGACATGACCGGCGGGGAGATGTCAGACAACACCGCCAAGGGGGGCTCGGACACCGTCGGCGGAGGCATGTTCATGTACGGCGGCCAGGCCGGGTTCCATCACGTCACCATGACGCACGACCTCGCGCAGGGCACCGAGGGTGAGGAGTACGGCGGCGGGGCGATCTACAGCGAAGGCTACGACTACGGCTCGTCGCTCGTGATCGACTCGAAGTCGAAGATCACGAAGTCGAACGCAACCGCCGTATTCCTCTACAGCGAGTACGGCGCGCTCGACGTGACTATCAGCCACAGCACGTTGTCCGGCAACAGTGACAGCCAGCTCAACGGCGACGGAGGCAGCGTGGGTTGTGGTGGCGCGGTGTGCGCCTTCGCCTACTACGGCGGCGTGACGCTCCTGATGGATCACAACACCGTCAGCAGCAACACCGGAACAGGCACAGATGCGCCTGGCGCGGTCGGACTCGACGGGGACTACTACGGCGGCGTCGATGCCAACCTCGACCACAACACCTTCGCCCACAACTCCACCGGGGCTGGCGGCGAGGGCGGCGCCGTCGGCGCCTACAACTACGACGAGTACTCCCCCGTCTCGTTGGAAACGACGGGCGATCACTTCACCGCGAACTCCGCCGGCAAGTCCGCCACGAGCAGTGAGGGCTACGGCGGGGCGCTCAGCATCTACTACTACGCAGTCTGGACCGACCACGGATCGACGTTCTCGGGCAACCAGGCAAAGGGCACGGGCGCGTACGGCGGCGCCGTTTATGAGGGGAGCTACCAGTCCGCACGGCTTACGGGCACTCGCTTCACCGGGAACACGGCGGGCGCGTCGAGCGGCTACGGCGGCGCGTACTACACCGACGACGAGGCCGGCGACCTGTTCAACGGAGTCGTTATGAGTGGGAACAGCGCTCTCTCCGGCGGCGGTCTCTACGCTGACGACGACGCCTACGGCATCGAGATCAACCGTTCGACGATCTCGGGCAACACCGCAGGTACGTCGAAGGCCGCAGGGTATGGCGGCGGGATCTACTTCGGCGACGCAACCGCCTCGATCACCAACTCGACGATCTCCGGCAACCGCGCACTCGCGTCCGGTTCGTCGAAGGGGTACGGCGGCGGGATCTACGTCAGCGACTACATCACCGACCTCCGCTACTCGACGGTGTCCAACAACGACGCGGCTGCCGGCGGTGGCATCTACGAGGACGGCTTCGGAGGATCGCTGCTGGCAACGATCGTCTCGGGCAACCACGCCAAGAAGGGTGGCAAGACCCAGAACTGCACGGTCGGCCGGGCCGGCGCGGCGCTGAACTCCGTCGGTGGGAATGTCATCGGGCTTGCGAAGTGTGTGGCCTCGCCGCGATCGAACGACAAGGTCACGACGAAGCCCGGCCTAAAGTCGCTACAGAGCAACGGCGGGCACACGCAGACGATGGCGCTGACCTCGTCGAGCCCGGCAATCGACCGGGGTGGCTACGACTGCCCGTCGACCGACCAGCGCGGTGTGGCACGCAACGCCAAGCACTGCGACTCGGGTGCTTACCAGCACACAGCCAAGAAGAAGAAAAAGAAGAAGAAGTAGCGCTCTCCCAGCCTGGTTCGAGGGCCCCGCGTCGTTGGCTTGACGCGGGGCCCTCGGGCTATCCGGCCCGCGTGTCGATGCTGTCCATCTGCCTACGGAACGGGTACGACCGTCAGCGGACGGCGGCGACCAAGGACGAACAACGGCGGACAGTTTCTAAGGACCGATCAGAAGGTTGACTCGGAGTTGGGGGCCGATGGCAAGCCAGCCGTGCGGACGCCAAACACGGCGTGATCCTTACACGGAGAGGGTTCTTCGGGTGATTGCCCGCGGGGCCTGTGGAGAAGGTTCTTCTGCGGCGGCGAGTCCACCTCCTGGGCTCGGTCGTAACATATCTGCTACGCTCCAGCGAGAGGTTCGAGCAGGTCACGCGGAGGTGAGAACCGATGACTGAGCCAGGTGGTGCGTTCTGGCGCGATCTTGTACGTGATCTCGAGGATCCTGAGTTCCTCCGCGAGTACGTCGTGGAGTCGATGCGTATCGCGACGATCGATGCGGTGGTCAACGAGCTCGATGAAGCCCGAGCCGCCGCGGGCATGTCGAAGGCGGAGCTTGCCCGGGCGATCAGCACCGAGCCAGCAACTGTCCGGCGCCTGTTCTCCGCGAGTGGGGTGAACCCAACGCTTGGCACTCTCGCGGAGGTCGCCGCAGCCCTGGGTCTTCGAGTCACTCTCGAGCCGCTCGAGGTCGCCGAGCGCAAGCTCGTCACCGAGCCCTTGCTCGAGGGACGAACCGCGGATGCCAAGGGCTTGGCCCGGCACCTGACGGAGCTTCGTCGTCCGGACCGCGACGCGTTGGTGAGTTAGCGCGGTCCCGTTCGATCACACGATCGAGCGAGGGTTCCGCTTCAGGTATTCGTTCCCCAACTTGCGCACTCGTGCGTAGTCCGCATTCGACAACTCGGTCCGAAAGGGCTTGTCCAGACCGGTGATCATGACGAGTAGCGGTCTGGAGGCGTCCTTCGCCTCGTAGTCGAGCCGGCAGAAGAGGCGATAGTGGTGGCGCTTCGGGCCATCGACGCGAACCTCGAACCAGCCAGCCATGTCGCCCTTCATCGCTTCCCAGTAGCCGCCCCCGGCGAATCGCTTCGGGGGCGCGGTCGCGACGGCGATCAGAACGGCTCGGAACTTGGCTCGCACTCCTGGCGGGCAGGAGTCGAGGAACGCCTGGCCGGGGCAGGCTTGCATGGGGTCATCCGAGGTGTGCCGGCGGAAGTAGACGATGTCGTGGACGTCATCCGGGGACGGTCCGGTCCGGACCGTCGGCGGTTTCGCTGGATGGCGTCCGCGTCGCGCTTTGCCGCGATCGGGAGCCACGGACGTGATCGTAAGGCCCGAGGCGAACATCTCCAGCTCGCGCCGTCGACCGACATTACGGCCTGTGGAAATTGAAGTGCGATCGTCGTATCCGGGGTTCATACTCGTCGGGTTTGGTCAATGAGAGGAAATGAAACGAGATGAAGCTGGCTGAGGCGTTGGCCTTGCGTGCGGACGCCATGAAGCGCGTCGAGCAGTTGCGTGCACGGGTGCAGGCGAACGCCCGGTTCCAGGAGGGTGAGGAGCCGACCGAGGACGCCGCGGCGTTACTCGCGGAGGCGGACCGGTCCTTCGCGGAGCTCGAGGATCTGATTCGGCGGATCAACCGAACGAACGCTGTCGCGTCGATCGACGGCCAGGGCACGATCACCGATGCCCTCGCTCGGCGCGATGTGCTGCGGATGCGGCACTCGCTGTGGGGCAAGGCCGCGGACGCGGCCTCGGGCCGTGAGGTGTTCGGTGGCTACCGGCAACTGCGGTCGGAGCTACGGACCTTGCCGGCACTGCCGGTGCGCGAGCTGCGCGCGACCGTGGACGACCTCGCGCGGGAGCACCGTGAGCTTGACGTCGCGATCCAGCGCGCGAACTGGGACGTCGATCTGCTCGACTGAGCAGATCAGACGCCGGGTGACCGAGTTAGTCGGTAACCGAAGGCCTCGAGAAGCGAACACCACCCGCCGACAGCGTCTGGCGGTCAATGAAGGCGCTTACCTCTGATAAAGGTGTCAGCGAGGGGCAGCAACGGGAGCGATCCCACAGCGCAGCTCAGCACCGTGCACCGGCGACAGGGCAAGACGCACGGAGCACCACCAGGTGTTGATCACGAAGCCCGAGGTGAGGGTGGGGCAGGGGACCACGGTCATCCGGCATCGAAGCGGCGGCAACCAAATGCGATTGAGGAGTCATGAGGTACTTCACGGCGGACCTGCATCTCGGGCACGCCAACATCATCCGTTACTGCCGTCGACCGTTTCCCACGGTCGGAGCGATGAACGGCGCGCTCATTGCAAACTGGACCGAGATCGTTCGTGGCGACGACGAAGTGTGGGTCCTCGGTGATGTGGCGATGGGCCGGATCACCGAGACCCTGCCGCTGGTCGCGAAACTGCCCGGACGCAAGCACCTCGTCCCCGGCAATCATGACCGTTGCTGGCCGGGTCACAGTTGTGTACGACCTGAGCACGTCGCGATCTACGAGGATGTCGGTTTCACCATTCACCCACCGATGGTCCGGACCGAGCTCGGTGGCCATGAGGTCCTGCTCTGCCACCTGCCGGTCGCCGGTGACAGCCGAGACGCAGACCGCTACGGGCAGCATCGGCCCATGCTCGACGCCGATACGTGGTTGCTGCACGGTCATGTCCACGAGAAGTGGCGGGTTGAGGGGCGCCAGATCAATGTCGGCGTCGACGTCTGGGACTACCGACCTGTGGCGGAGTCAGCACTCCTTGGGCTGATCGCCCAAGGAGGTCAGCAGCGCTAGCCGCCGCGAAGTGGAGCCGGGAAGCCGAGACTCTTGTACGCGACGAGCCGCCTTGAATGGGCCCGGGCCAGGACCGCGACCTCCGAGTCGACGTAGTCGTGAACCTCGATCACGGTCTTGTTCGGCGCGGGTCGCAGAACCCGTCCGACGTACTGAACGATGCGTCCTTTGAAGACCATCGGAAACGCGAGGAACAGGGCGTCGAGGACCGGGCAGTCGAAGCCCTCGCCGAGGTAGGAGCCGGTGGCAACCGCGAGGAGAGGCTTGTCGGTGGGTGGCTCGTTGAGTCGCGCCATCGCCTCTCGTCGCGCCTTCGCTCCCAGTCCTCCGCGGAGCACCACCGGGTCGTGACCCACCTCGCGCAGCCTGTCGGCGAAGGATTCGACGTGCGCGGTCCACTGGGTCAAAACAAGGCAGTGACGGCCGCGGCCGACGGCAGCCACGACATCGTTGACGATCCGTTGCGTGCGCTGGTCGTTTTCGACGAGGGCCCGGTAGACCTCGGTGATTGCACCTGGAGCTGACAGGTCGGCGGGTGTCTCGAGTTCGAACCGGGTCTCGTGCACGATCACATCTCGTTGGACCCGGGCGGTGGATGCGACGTCGAGGTCGCCTTGTTTGATTTCATGCCGGATCGGGCCGCATTGCATCGTGATCAGGTCGTCGAGCTTGTCGCGACGGTAGGGCGTCGCCGTCAAGCCGAGCCAGCGGCGTGCGGGCAGTTGTCGAACTGCTCGTTCGAAGGCGGATGCCGGAACGTGATGACATTCGTCGACGACAACGAGCCCGTAGCCGGCGAAGAGGTCGTCGAGATCGTCGCGTCGTGCCAGCGTCTGCAGGCTCGCGAGGTCGATCACGCCGGACAGCTTCGTCCGGCCGGCGCCGAGTTGTCCGGTTTTGACCCCGAGCAGGGCCTGCACCTGTCCGCGCCACTGGTCGAGCAATGGTTTGCGGTCGCACAGGACGAGGGTTGGTACGCCGTGATGCGCGATGAGTGCGCAGCCGAGGACGGTCTTCCCGGCCCCGGGCGGGGCAACCAGCACTCCGAGCTCGTGTTTGGCGAGCGCGTCGAACGCTACCGTCTGGGTCGGTGAGAGCGTGCCGTCGAAGTCGAACGTCTGCTGGTCGATGGGTGGTCGGTCGTCGCTCAGCTCCAACTTGCTGCCCGCCTCGGCGACCAGCGCAGTAACGGTCTCGAGCAATCCGCGAGGCATGTAGAGCCAGTCGAGGTCCTCGCGGTAGCAGCGGACGAAGCGTGGAACGCCGTAGGTGGACAGCCGTCGCTTCTCGCGGTCGTAGAACTCGCTGTTGGGCAGTGCCGCCGAGTGTTTGATTGCTGCCAACAGCATCGGCGGAAGGCCTGAGCGCTCGATCGACAGCTCGGCGCGGAGCCTCGCGCTGATCGTCGCCGGGGCAGGTGGGTCGGTCTTGGTCGATGTCGGACGCCACATCCGGCTGGCCGACGGGCCGGTTCGAACCGGCCGAATCGAATCCGCCAGCTTCGCCGCCCTTCGCGGCGCAAGCCGGTTGACGCTGCTCAGGTAGTCCCATTGGTCCTCGTACGGCTCGAGAGTCGCGAGGTCGATGAACAGTGTCGTGCCACGTTTGCGACAGTTCCCTTGAAGAGGCAGCGCGATCAGGTTCCCGATCGAGCCGGACGTCGGCAGAAAGTCCTGGGACGGGAAGAACCGGTCGTAGCTCTCCAGGTCGAGCTCGCCGCGAATCGCCATCGCTTCCCGCAGCAATCCAGCACCGATACGTCGGGCGGTTGACGCCGGCACGGTGCCAGAGAAGAACGTCCAGACGTGCGAGCCGATTCCGGAACGGGAGACCTCGAGGCTGACCGGTACGTCGACCGCGCGGGCGGCCTTCAGGTAGGCGAGCGCATCGAGCAGCGCCGCTGAGCCGTCGAAGTCCGCGACCAGCAGCCGGCAACCGTCCCCTTCCATCAAGGGGTAGAGGCCAGCATGAATCTCGCCGGTCAGGTGCGCGGTGAGGACGTCTTCGGTGAACGGCAGGTAGACCCGCGGGCCGCGGTGCTGCTTTCGCCATCCGCCCTCAACTGCCGGCACCCATCCCGATCGGTTGATGCGGTCGTTCTGCCATCGCAGCGCGTAGACATCGCTCCGGCCCGCGAACAGCGAGCGGTAGAGCGCGAGCTTCTCTTCAACTCCGGATCGCGAATCGACGTGACCTTCCGGTCCGACGAACATCGCAGACTGTTCCGGGCTCTGCGGTACGACGGAGCCGCCGGTGACCCCGAGCAGGCGGTGGAGTCGCGCGTTCTCGGCGCGAAGGTGGGTGACCTCACGGCGCAGCCGCTCGACATCGACGGTATTCGCGTCGACACGACCGGCGTTGCTGTCGCCCTGCACGGCGGTTGCCTATTCGGCGCCGGGGGTCGGGAAGATGTCGTCCGCAGTCACCGTCAGCACCGCACGAGGCGCGTTCGTGATCCGCTCCCGAGCGCACACGGCATACCGCAGCGTCGTCGGGTCCTCGACCAGCCACGCGGCCT
>DATJWM010000097.1:0-7725 GCA_035501255.1 Mycobacteriales bacterium
CGGCGAGGGTCTGCAGGTCGTCGAGGCGGCGGATGAACAGCAGGTAAGTGATCTGCTCCATGACTTCGAGCGGGTTGGAGATGCCGCCGGACCAGAAGGCGTCCCAGACCCGGTCGATCTTGCTCTTCGGCTCACCGGTGATCATGCCAACCCTTCGTCCGACCGCCCCAGCAATCCCAGCATGACGGGCGCACGAACGCGGAGGTTTCTGCCGTTACGGCCGCCCCGAGTCGGGTCCCTCCAGCCGCAGGAGGGCGATGTCGCGAAGCACACGAGCTGCTTCGGCCCGGTCTTCCGCATCCGCCGCCAATCGCTCGGCCTCAGCGCGCAGCCCGGCCCGCGCCTCAGCCGCGCACGGAAGTTCGTCGTCCGGGCGCAACGAACCTGTTCAAGCCATGCGCCCACCGTCGCACAGCCAACACGGAGCGAGAAAGCCGAACGCGTCACGTCGCACGGGGTCGACGGTGGTGCTTCGCGCGCTTGTAGGCCGCGACCGCACTCTTCGAGCTGCGCCAGATGCCGTCGCTGCCCTGCACCGCGTCGAGCCGGCCGCGCTGCGCCGCCTGGCGAAGCGCGGCGACGCTGAACTCGTCGTCAGCCAGCGCGGCGAGCGGGACCATCCGGGCCGGACCGGCGACGTTCGGCACGATGAACCGGTTGAGGTTGTCCAGCATGGCGCACGCGAGCAGCTCGCCGAGCGGCCCGAAGTCGCCGCGGTCGGCGCGGTGCATGCACGCGAGGTAAGCCTCTCGCTGCTTCTTGAAGATGACGACGGGCGGATAGCCCAGTCGCACGAGCACGAGGTTGAGAGCGAGCCTGCCGGCCCGACCATTGCCGTCGATGAACGGGTGCACCTGCTCGAACCGGTTGTGCAGTTTGGCCAATTGCTCGGGCAGCGGGCACCCGATGTCCGCACCGTCACGCACTGCAGTTCCTGTCCTCGTGACCTGGTCGACCCAGTCCTGCGTCAGCGCAGGGACCTCCGTCCACGCCGGCGGGGTCATGCCCTCGTCGAACGGGTGGATGTCATGGCGTCGGAAGTTGCCGGGTCCCTCCTCCGCGCCAGCGTCCGGATGCGGCGCGACGTCCCACACCGGGGTCATCGCCATGTGATGGATGCGGCGCACCTCGTTGAGCGTGATGAGACCACCGTCGCTCCACGGGTCTGGCGCAAGTGCTTGTCCATAGACCCACTTCGCCGCGTCCGCGTAGCCCTTGACCTCCATGTACTCCTTCAGCGGCTTGGCGCCCACCGCGCGGCCTCGCTCGAGGAGCTGCTCGACCTCGCGCAGGACCAGGGTGTTCCCTTCGAGCGCGGTCGAGTGGTGCGCCTCCAGGTGCCAGATGTCGGACCAGATCGTCTCCGACTCCTTCGGAGACGGAAGGCCGCCGAGACGGTTACGCAGTTGGTCGATGGCCGCGTCGAGACGGGCATAGACGGTCGCTCGACTCGGCCGTCCCCGCGCCATCGCCGCCCTCCCTCCACGCCCAGCTAGTTGAGTAGCTCCCGGCGTACCGAATTGAACATATCAACTTGAGCCGACTTGATAGGCCGACGCGCCAGCCAATTGAACTAATCAACTTCAGTCCGCATCCAGTCCGCATGATCTTGGTCAGTCCGCAGAAAGTCCGCGAAATTGTGGACTACAGCGGTGTCATACGGGTTCCAGCGGATCAAGCAAAAGCCCAGGCCACAAGGCAGATTTGGCCTCGTTGAGCGGTCAGGAATGACCCAGGTAGATGAAGCCGTAGGCCTCATCCCGACAGGTCACGCCCGCCTCCGCGAGTGGTCCGTCCCAATCACCGAGGCAGCCCGGGTCGGCACCCTCGGACCCGTGGTCCGACGTCAGCAGGAACGTCGTGGACTCGAGCGCGCCCATCCGTTCGAGATGGTCGAGAAACACACCGAGCCGGCGGTCCGCGTCCTTCATCGACGCATGCGCGACCGGCGAGTGCGGACCGCCCTCGTGGTGGCCCGTATCGGTGAGCAGGGTGTTCCACCAGGCGAAGCGAGGTGCGTCGGTGCGCGACGTCCAGAGATCGAGCATCTGAGTGAGCCCGACCGCGTCGACCGACGTCGACCACGCGTAGTCCGGGCTCGCTGCGACGTACTCCTCGCTCGCGTGCACATCCGTCGCCGGATCGGGCAGCAGCGAACCCATGCCTTTCGCGCCATCGGAGTGTCCGGCGTCACGGATCAAGGCAAAGGTGGAGTACGCCGCGCCGGAGTCGGCCGGCTCGTTGACGCACGCACTCGCCGCATCGATGCGCTCGAACACCGTCCGGACTCCGGGTGCGAGCCACTCCGCCCAGCGGTGCCACGTGCGCGCGTCGTTCGTGAGCCGCTGCACCGCGAGCCGGCGATCGAAGTAGGCGTTGTTGACAATGCCGTGTCGACCCGGGCCCACCCCGGTCAACGCACACGTGTGGTTGACCAGCGTCACGCTCGGGAACTCCGCGATCGCCCCGCCGGTCAAGGCGCAGCCGCGGTCCAACAGCCGGGCCACGGCCGGAAGCTCACCGGCCGCAGCCAGCGCGTAGAGCGAGTTGGCGTTGCAGCCGTCCCAGAGCAGGCCGATCACCGACCCGCCGGGGTGCGGCACAAGAACGTCGACGAGGGCGCACCCCTCCATGTCGCTGAGCTCGGCGAGCCCTGCACCGGCGAGCCAGGCGAGCGTCGGTGCCACGTCCACCACCCGAGCCGCGACCGGGACCATGCCACGCGCGGTCACCGCGGGGCCGGACAGCACGAGGGGCGCGCGGGACTGGACCACGTTGAGGGAGCCGTGTTCGCCGCGGTGGCCTCCCTTGTCCGGCCAGTAGTGGCGTCCGGTGTGGACGATGGCGATGTCCGGCGCGGCTGGAGCGGCGAACAGTGACGCCAGCCGAGGTGCCGCCCACGGGTAGGAGTTGCGAGCATTCGGCGGCGACGGGTCGGCGAGCTCGTCGGTCAAGCCGGTGAAGACCATCGGATCCTGAAGCTCCACCGGATTGCGCCCGTGCAGGACCTCGGCGGGAGCCTCGACGTCGGTGCGCGACAGGCGAGCCGCCCCTAGCGAATTCGCGACGACGATGGCCTCCCCGTCGGCGTAGGCGATCAGGTCGACGACGTGGGCGAGCGAGGGATCGCACAAGACGTCCACCGCGAGGTCACGCATCACCTCGGCCGGAGCGCTCACCCCGTCACACTATGTGCCGACACGGGAGATGCCCCCGAGCGGGCAAGCTCGGGGGCATCTCGCGCTCCGGCGTTACACCGAGAGCGACTGCAGGGCACGACGAGCGGCGTCGACCCTGCGCTGCCGGCGGCGCAGAACCGCCAGCCGCCGCAGATACGCCCGGCGCATCTGCTCTTCCTGGAGGCGTACTCGATCGCGAGCAAGCGCCTCGGACAACTCGTACGGCAACATCTGTGAACTCCTTGAACGATGGGTGCCGACGGTGCTCGCGGGGTTCATGCCGCGATCACGTCGGACTTGCGCGGGCGGCCACGCGGACGCTTGCGCGCCACGATGGCCCCTTGGACGATGAGCTCCCCGCCCCAGACACCCCACGGCTCTCGACGTTCCAGCGCGTCGGACAGGCAGGACCGACGCAACGGGCATTCCAGGCACAGTGCCTTCGCCCGCTCGACGTCATGCGGGGACTCCGCGAAGAACAGGTCGGGGTCGACGTAGTGACAGGGCAGATCACACTCAACCGTGATCGACATCGGTACCACCTCCTCGTTGGTGATCGGATTCAGACGGATGAATCGCTGTGGTCGGGCAACAGAAAGGCCGCGGACCCTGTTCGGGTGCCGCGGCCTTTGAGCGCCGTCTGAGATCGACTCTCAGAGCGGATCCTCAAAGGCCGAACCACCCCACACGCCCGTGCCGGCCGCGTGCTTGGTGCCATTCGCTGCCGCGACGCGCGTCTTGGCGATGACGACATCGAGCGCGCCGCTACGCCGGTACGCGGCCGCCAGCGTCGTCCCGCCTGCGGCGGACATGAAGGCAGCCTGCGTTCCGGCGCACATGCCTGTGCTCAACTCTGTGCTCATCGAAGGCCACCTCCTCTCGCGCTCGGCCCGCGCCCATCCGGGACGCAGGTCACCGTCGACCGACGGCAACGTCTCGGACGATAGCCGTCCGGTCCGCCGTAGTGCAATTGAATTTCCCGGCGATTCAGTTATCGGCCGGCCTGGGTCACGAGTTGATCTCGATCGCCTCGGGCCCGCCCGCGCTCGCGTAACCCAATCGCCGGGTGATCTCCCGCAGCGACTCCGGGATCTCGTCCTGCGCGGGGAGCGCCACCTCGCGCTGGACAACGCCCGAGTGCAGCTTTTCGCTCGCGTCTCCGACGAACTTCACGATCTTGCCGTGGTCGAACTCGCCGTAGTTGACCATGGCGGGCTCCCACGGGACGCCGATGAACTCGCAGATCTCCGCGGTGATCCGGTCCGGGTCGCTCACCAGGTCTTCGTAACGAACCGACAGACCCGCAAGACCGTCGCGCGCGGCCGCGAAGGCCTCGAGGTACTCACCGGTACGCTTCACCGCGCTCTCGACGGTCTCCTCATCGGTGAAGTTGAACAGCGAGTTCGCGATCGCCGCGGGGTGGCGGTAGAGGAACAGATAGCGCGCTTTGGGCCAGGCCTCGGCGAGCCGCTCCCAGATGAAGACGTTGCTCGGCGTCTTATCGACGATGATCGCCTTGCCACTCGCGCTGAGTTCGCGGTGCAGGACCCGGTCCCACAGCAAGTACTCCAGCCGCCGCTCGGACAAGCCGAGCTCGCTCATCGCCAGCTTGCCGTACTGGTTTTTGATCGTCACCTTCAGCGTGCGCAGGTGCAGCTCGTGCGGGGAGCAGATCTGGGAGTGACTGTCGAGGATCAGCCGCAGCATGGTCGACCCGGAGCGCACCGAACACATGACGAACACCGGCTCCTTGACCAGCCGGTTCACCTTGGGTCGCGGTGCCGGGGGGCTCGTCGAGACCGCGCTCGTGTCCGCCCCGCGGCCCAAGACGTTCGCCGCCATCCGACGGATCCGGCGCGGGGAGCTCTCGGCAGCGATGACCGCACTCCTCGTCGTGTTCGGGGTCGGCGGAGAGGTTCCTCGACGCGGGCCGAGTCTAGGTCCTGCCCGATGCCCTCAGCAGGCCGAGCACCTCCTCGGCATAGCGTTCGAGCTTCAACGGGCCTACTCCGGGTACGGCGGCGAGCTCCCCGCGGTCGGCGGGAACGCGGGCGGCGATCGCCTCGAGGGTCTTGTTGTCGAACACGACATAGGCCGGCACCCCGTCGTTCCGCGACCGCTGCAGCCGCCATTCCCGCAACCGCTGCACCACCGGATCGTTCGACGCCGCGAGATTCACCCGCGCGGACCGGGGCGCGGCCGGCGCAAGGGGTCGGATCCCATCGAGGAATCGCGACGGCTTGCGGATCTTGCGTCCCCCGGCCGCGCGGGCGAGCGCCCAGGACAGCGACAAGTGCCGGCGGGCCCGGGTGATCCCGACGTAGAGCAGGCGGCGTTCCTCTTCCACCTGCTCCGGCGTGCTCGCGTGCGTGATCGGAATCGTGCCATCGACCAGCCCGACGAGGTAGACCGCCTCCCACTCCAGGCCCTTCGCGGAGTGCAGCGAGGCAAGGGTGACGCCGTCGACCGCCGGTGCGTGCTGGGCATCGGCCCGCATCGCGAGCTCGGCGACGAACGCGGACAGATCCGCCGCCGGGCTGTCCGCGGCGAACTCCTCCGCGACGCCCACCAGCGCCTTCAACGACTCCCACCGATCGCGCGCGGCGCCCGCGGCACTCGGTGGGTCGGCGGTGAAGCCCGCCGAACTCAGAACGTCCGTGACCGTCGCGACGAGGCCCGCGAGCTCGTGGTCGGTGCTCGACCGAGCGGCACCACGCAACAGCACGACCGCCTCGCGAATCTCGGGCCGGCCGAAGAATCGTTGACCTCCGCGCAGGACGTAGGGCAGACCCGCGGTGGCCAAGGCGGCTTCGTAAGCCTCCGACTGCGCGTTGACCCGGAAGAGCACCGCGACCTCGCGCAAGGGCACGCCCTGGGCCTGCAACCGCTTGATGTCGGACGCGACCGCGTCGGCCTCGGCCGGCTCGTCGTCGTACCCGGTGAACTGAGGTGGTGGACCGTCGCCGTTCTGGGCGATCAGGCGGGAACCGGTGATCACCCGGTTGGCCAGGGCCACGACCGGCTCGGTCGACCGGTAGTCGCGGACCAGCCGGACGACGGTCGCCCCGGCGAACCGTTTGCCGAACGTGCGCAGGTAGTCCGGGGAGGCGCCGGTGAAGGAGTAGATCGTCTGGTGCGGGTCGCCGACGACGCACAGGTCGGCCCGGTCACCCAGCCACGCGTCGAGCAGTCGATGCTGGAGGGGGCTCACGTCCTGGTACTCGTCGACGGTGAAGTGCCGGTAGCGCTCCCGAACCTCCGAGGCGATGGCCCGGTCGTTCTCGATCGCGGCCGCCATCAACAGCAGCAGGTCCTCGAAGTCGAGTTGCCCCCGATCGGCGTTGACCTCCTCGTAGCCGGCGAACACCCGGCCGACGACGTCGAGCTCGAGCGGCGGGGCTCGGTGGGCGCTCGCCGCGCGGGCGGGGTAGTCCGTGGGCTCGACGAGCGCCGCCTTCGCCCACTCGATCTCGGCGGCGAGGTCGCGCTGCTCGGGCACCGATAGCGTCAGGCGCACCTTCGCCGCCGCCAGTCGTAGCGTCGCGAGCTTGCTCTCGACCAGCACCGGACGCGGCCCGGCCGAGATCCGCGGCCAGAAGTACTGAAGCTGGCGCAACGCGGCGGAATGGAAGGTGCGCGCCTGGACGCCCTCGGCACCGAGCTGACGCAACCGTGCCCGCAGCTCACCGGCCGCCCTGGTGGTGAAGGTGACCGCGAGCACGTGCTGCGCCGCGACCACTGCGGTGAGGGTCTGAAAGGCGATCCGGTGAGTGACTGCACGCGTCTTGCCGGTGCCCGCACCGGCGAGGATGCAGACCGGGCCGAGCGGCGCCTCGACCGCCTCGCGCTGCTCGGCGTCAAGATCGGCCAGCACCCGATCGAGAGGTTGCGAGGCCATCGAGCCATCCTTGCACCGGCCGGTGACAGTGCGGCTCCCGGCCGGGAAGGGAACAGCCCCCGCCCGTGGTTACCTACGAGAGGATGACCGGTGTTGGCGACCTGCCAGCCGCACACGAGGAGGGTCATGAACGGCCGGCTCACGATGTTCACCACGACGACCTGCGGATACTGCGTCCGGCTCAAGAGCGGCCTCGCGCGGGCAGGGATCGACTTCGACGAGGTGAACATCGAACTCGACCCCGACGCGGAGAGTTTCGTTCTCGAGGCCAACGGCGGGCTGGCGATCGTTCCGACGCTCCAACTCGCCGACGGTCGGGTCCTGACCAACCCGCCGTTGCCGGTCCTGCTCGAGGCCCTGAACGCCGCCTAGGTTCGGACTGGGTATCGCTGACCGCGGGTTCAGCTGAGGAAGCGGTTGACCGTCGCGACCGTCCGGTCGGGTTGATCGGTCCAGAACAGGTGGCCGGCGCCCGGGAACCACTCGAGCGTGGCGCCCGGGATGGCACCGGCGAGCACCTCGGCGTTGGCGGGCTGCACGAGCCGATCCGCGGTCCCGTGGATCACCAGCGTCGGAGCCTGCACCTCGCCCAGGCGGGGAAGCGTCCCCTCATAGGCCCGCATCGCGTCTAGCTGGCCCCAATATGCC
>DATJWM010000098.1:0-25193 GCA_035501255.1 Mycobacteriales bacterium
GGACAAGAGGCCGACCAGCCCTCGACCGACGCGGCCGTCATCATCGTTGCCGCGAGCCGCCGCCAAGCGGCGGTCCTCGCGAGCGCATCGACCGACGCGACATTCTCGGTCGCCGTTCACCCGCGGCGATGAAGTGCTAGGTCCGGGCGCTCACTCCTGGTCGTGATGCGGTGGCCGGTCGGCGAGCAGACGGTCGTCGGAGCCATCGTCGGACAGGTCGTCGCCCCAACCGACGTCCCGCTCGTCCGACGTCGTCTCGGGCAGGAGAGGCTCGGTCACGGCTCGAACTTGTAGCCGAGCCCCCGGACCGTCAGCAGATGTCTCGGCGCTGACGGGGACGGCTCGATCTTGGCGCGCAGCCGCTTCACGTGCACGTCGAGAGTCTTGGTGTCCCCGACGTAGTCACTACCCCAGATCCGGTCGATGAGCTGGCCTCGGGTGAGCACCCGACCGGCGTTTCGCAGCAAGAACTCGAGCAGCTCGAACTCCTTCAGCGGCATCGGAACCGTCGCGCTGTTGACGCTGACGACGTGGCGGTCGACGTCCATCCGCACCGGCCCGGACTCGAGGACCGATGACACGAGATCCTCCGGCTCGGTCCCGCGACGGCGCAGAACGGCGCGGATCCGCGCGACCAGCTCGCGCGCCGAGAACGGCTTCGTCACGTAGTCGTCGGCGCCGATCTCCAGACCGACGACCTTGTCGACCTCCGCGTCTTTCGCGGTCAGCATGATCACCGGCACCTCGGAACGCTGCCGCAGCTCGCGGCAGACTTCGAGACCGGACTTGCCCGGCAACATCAGGTCGAGCAGGACGAGGTCCGCACCGGCTCGGTCGAACTCCTCGAGCCCGTCCGGGCCCGTTCCGGCGATGGCCACCTCGAAGCCCTCGCGGCGCAGCATGTAGCCCAACGCGTCTGAGAACGACTCTTCGTCCTCGACCACCAGGATTCGCGTCAACGTGTTGCCTCCTGCAACCGGGCCGTGTCGACACCTTCGCGCCGCGGCGCGGCGGAGAGCCGAATCGTGAACGTGCTGCCGTTACCGAGCTGACTCCAGACGGTCACTTCACCGCCGTGGTTGCCGACCGTGTGCTTGACGATCGCGAGCCCCAGCCCGGTGCCGCCGGTCTCGCGAGAGCGGGCCTGGTCGACGCGGTAGAACCGCTCGAAGATTCGCTCCTGCTCGTCCTCGGCAATTCCGATGCCTTGGTCGGTCACCGCAATCTCGACGACGCCGTCGCGGAGATGGACGCCGAGCGCCACCCGTGTCCCGTCCGGGCTGTAGGCAACCGCGTTGTACAGGAGGTTCGCGACCGCCGTGACGAGCTGGCCCTCGTCGCCGAGCACGGTGAGGTCGTCGTCGCCGCCTCGGACGATCGTGATCCCCCGGGTCTCGGCCACGAGGCGAGCGCGGTCGACCGCCTCGTCGAGAATCGCATCGACCGAGACCTCGGTCGCCGTTGGCAGCGGGTCGGCACCCTGCAACCGGGACAGATCGAGCAGTTCCTGCACCAGACGGGAAAGGCGTTTGGCCTCGTGCTGCATTCGCGCCACGAAGCGCTGGACGGCCTCTGCGTCATCGTGCGCGTCCAGCGCGGCCTCGGCCAGCAGCGAGAGCGCACCGACGGGTGTCTTGATCTCGTGTCCCACATTGGCGACGAAGTCACGGCGTACCGACTCGACCCGCTTGGCCTCGGTCAAGTCGTCAACGACGAGTGCCACCTCACGGCTCTCCAGCGGTTGGGCGCGGGCACCGACCGCAAGCTGGCGCCGCGGGAAGTCGTTGAACTCCAGCGTGAGCTCGGCAGTTTGAGGTTGACCGGTACGACGAGCGGCCTGCACCAGCCGAGCGAGCTCGGGGACGACGAGGTCCTGGCCCCGCACCACCCCGAGCTCATGGGCGGCGCTGTTGGCCAGCCGGACGGCATCGTCGGCGTCGAGCAGGACCGCAGCCGTCGGCAGCAGCTCGAGCATCGTCTCGGCCGGCATCGGTTCACGCTTCTTCGGGGAAGGGCGGGCGGGTGGAGTCGGCTCGGCCGACCGCTTGCGGGTCACCATGAAGATCGCTACGGCGATTCCGACCCCGACGAGCAGTCCAGCCAGACCTGCGACGACCACCGCCACAACTTGATCATAGGGACGGGATACTCCCTTTTCGGCGCCGTACCGATCCGCCGGGACGGTCGGCGGCAGACCTTCACAGCGCTGCCCCCGGACGTTCATCCGTTGGCCGCTCACCGTTTACCTCGAAGCGGCGTCACGCCGCTTCGCTGAGCGAGGAGCGGCGTCACGCCGGTACGCGATACCGGTAGCGGCGTCACGCCGGTACGCGATACCGGTAGCGGCGTCACGCCGGTTCGCTGGGAGCCGTACTCTGGCGGCGGGCCTGTGGCCCCCGCCGGGCGATTGCGGACGATGGATCGCAGACGATGGGAGGCGAGATGCGCGACCAGTACCACGAGGAACTCGACTCGATCACCTCCTCCCTTGTCGACATCACCCGGCTGGCGGGGAGCGCGATCAACCACGCGACTCAGGCCCTCCTCGATGCGGATCTGCAGGCCGCAGAATCGGTGATCACCGGCGATCTGGCGATCGACGCCCTGTACGAGACGATCGAGGCGCAGGCGCTCGACCTGCTGGCTCGCCAGCAGCCCGTCGCAAGCGACCTCCGCACGATCATCACCAGCCTGCGCATGGTGGCCGACATCGAGCGGATGGGCGACCTCGCCCTCCACATCGCCAAGGTTGCTCGCCGCCGTTACCCGAGCAGCGCGATCCCGACCGAGCTCTCGCCCACCGTGCTCGAGATGGGTCAGGTTGCCCAGCGAATCTGCGCCAAGTGCTCCAGCGTGATTGCTCGCCGAGATCTCGTGCTCGCGGCTCAACTCGAACGTGACGACGACGTGATGGACAACCTGCATCGCCAGCTGTTCTCGACCTTGCTCGACGATGCCTGGGGCGGCGGCATCGAGACCGCAATCGACGTCACGTTGTGCGGCCGGTACTACGAGCGCTTCTGCGACCATGCGGTCTCGGTGGCCCGACGCGTGCACTTCTTGGTCACCGGTGAGCGGGCGCCGTCGCCCGATCCCGCCGCCGTGTGACCCGGCGCTGACGCCAGCAAGCCTGTAGTTATCCACAGGTTTTGTCCACAGGTAGGGCCACCTGGTTCAACTTTCGGCCGTTCACCGTTCATCTTTCGTTCACAGCGTGTCGGTCGTTGGGTCGCACCGGCTCCCTAGCGTCGCCCACGTGGCGGGCGACCCCCGCTGCGATCCCGGCCCGGGCACTCGGGTCACAACCACGGGAGGTTTTTTCGTCGTGAAGGTCACGCTCATGATGCGCACCGCAGGCATCGCCACGATTACCGCGCTGGGGCTCGCTGCCTGCGGCGGCGGAAGCGGCGGCGGCAATTCGGGGGGCGGGATGGGGAGCGCCAACAGCTTGAACCCTCAAGGATCGACGTTCCAGGAGACTCTCCAGCAGCAATGGGCGACGAACTTCCACTCGTCCAACCCAAGCGCCCAGATCACCTACACCGGCTCCGGGTCCTCCGCAGGCATCGAGGCGTTCCAGACCGGCCAGTCGTCCTTCGCCGGCTCCGACGTGACCATGACGGCTGACCAGCAAAGCGCAGCCAACGCCACGTGTGGAAGCAGCGCCCTCACCATCCCGATCACCTCGGGCGGCGTCGCGATCATGTACAACCTGCCGAGCCTGACCAAGCCGTTGAACCTCTCAGCGGACACGCTCGCCGGCATCTTCATGGGCAAGATCACCACGTGGAACGACGCTGCGATCGCGGCCGACAACCCGGGCGTGAGCCTGCCCAGCACGGGGATCTCGGTCTTCCACCGCGCGGACGGATCCGGCACAACAAACGTCCTGTCCGGTTTCCTCGACGCGACCGCGAGCTCGGTCTGGACCCTCGGCGTCAACAAGGAGTTCAGCAACTGGCCGGTCGGCCAGGGCGCGACCGGTTCTTCCGGGGTTGCGCAGGGCGTCAAGAACACCCCCGGCGGCATCACCTACGCCGAGGTGACCTACGCCAAGCAGGACGGCCTTCAGACCGCAGCGATCAAGGGCGCCCAGGGGGGCTTCGTCCAGATCTCCTCGGCCACCGTTGCGAAATCGATCAAGTCCGGGTTCTCGATCACCGGCACCGCCCCGGACCTGGCCGGCACCTTGTCGTTTACGTCGATGACCGGCTACCCGATCTCGACCGTCTCCTACGTCCTGGTTTGCTCGACGTACAAGGACGCAGGACTGGGCACACTGGTAAGGAAATACCTCACCTATGCGGCCGGACCGGGTCAAGACGTCGGCACCAGCCTCGGCTTCGCACCGCTGCCGAAGTCCCTGGACAACAAGGTGCTCGCGTCGATCGCCACGATCAACCAATCGTGATGCGTCGCGCCCTGCTCACCCGATAGGCAAAGATGAGCGCTGTGGACACGACGCTTGACACCGCGTCGCTGCGGTCCGGCCGGCATGGCCACCGCGGCGACGCGGTGTTTCGCGCGATCACCCTCGCCGCAGGGATCTTCGTCTTCGTGCTGCTCGGCGCAATCGCCGTCTTCCTCGTCATCAAGGCGCTTCCGGCGCTGAGGGACAACCAGGCCAACTTCTGGACCACGCGCACCTGGAGCGCGACCAACGGTGACGTGCACTTCGGGATCGCCGCGCTCCTGTTCGGCACCGTCGTGACCAGCGTGCTGGCTCTGGTCATTTCTCTGCCGCTGGCGATCGGGGTCGCTCTGTACATCGTCGAGTACGCACCCGCCCGGCTGTCCACGTGGCTGGGCTACCTCACCGACATGCTCGCCGCGGTGCCGAGCGTGGTGTACGGCCTGTGGGCGTTGCTCTATTTGCTCAAGCACATGGCCGGTCTCAACGAGTTCCTCGTGCGGTACTTCCATTGGATCCCGCTGTTTTCCAACCCCAACAACCAGACGCTGGTCTACAGCAAGTCGATCTTCGCCGCGTCGATCATCCTGGCCATCATGATCCTGCCGATCACCGCGGCGATCAGCCGTGAGGTGCTGCGCCAGGTCGGGTCGGCCCAAAAGGAAGCGGCGCTCGCGCTAGGGGCGACCCGCTGGGAGATGGTGCGGACATCCCTGCTGCCACCAAGCCGGCCAGGGATCGTTAGCGCCGCCATGCTCGGTCTCGGCCGCGCCCTCGGCGAGACCATCGCGGTCGCCCTCGTGATCGGCAACACCTACACCACCAGCGGCCGCGTGCTTATCCCGGGAGGCGCAACCATCGCGTCGAACATCGCCAACCTGTTCGGCGAGGCCGACGAGACCGGCCGGTCGGCCCTGATCGCGAGCGGCCTGGTCCTCTTCGTCCTGACGCTGGCCGTCAACCTGATCGCTCGGTATGTGATCCTGCGAGCCGGCAGTGAGGAGCACACCGCGATATGACCTCGGCGTCCTCAGACCTGCAGCGGCGCACGATTCGCCAACCCCGGCTGCCTCGTTGGGCCGTCGGCGCGACCGCGGCCGGCCTCGTCGCGCTGGCCGTCCTCCTCTTCGCCTTCACCGGGTTCGCCGGCACCGTCGACTTCATCGTGGTCGCAACGCTGCTTTTGGTGCTCGGCGTGCCCGCAGCGAGCTGGGCGGTCGAGGGACGCCGAAAGGCCACGGACAGGCTCGCCTCGAGCGCGACCCTCGTCGCCCTCGTGCTGACGGTCCTGCCCCTGATCTTCGTCGTGGGCTACGTCGTCAAGCGAGGATTGGAGGCGTTCAACTGGACCTTCTTGACCAGCGAGGACATCGCCGGGCCGCTCGCCGCGGGCGGCGGGATCGCTCAAGCGGTCATCGGCACTCTGCAGCAAGTGCTGATCGCGAGCGTGATCGCCGTGCCGATCGGCCTGCTGGTCGCGATCTACATCACCGAGTACGGCTCGAACAAGTTCTCGACTGCGGTGCGCTTCCTGGTCGACGTCATGACCGGCATCCCGTCGATCGTTGCGGGCTTGTTCGTCCTGGCGTTCTGGGTGCTCGGCGCCCACCAGTCCGCGTCAGGCTTCGCAGGAGCGATCGCGCTGACGATCATCGAGCTGCCGATCATCGTTCGGGCGTCCGAGGAGATGCTGCGGCTCGTGCCCGGCGCGCTACGCGAGGCGTCCTACGCACTCGGCATTGCGAAGTGGAAGACGATCCTGCGCGTGATCGTCCCCGCTGCGTCAACCGGCATTACGACCGGCATCATGCTCGGGATCGCGCGGGTGATCGGCGAGACGGCGCCGGTTCTGCTGGTCGTGGGCAACAACAGCTTCATCAACTGGAACGCCTTCAAGGGCAACCAGGCGTCACTGCCGGTGTACATCTTCCAGCACGCCCAGTCCTCGAGTAACTACGACGTTGATCGCGCGTGGGCAGCCGCCCTCACCCTGATACTTGTCGTCGTGATCCTCTACGTCTCCGCCCGGCTTCTCACCCGGCGCAACCGTTTGGTCGGGTGGTAGTCACATGGCGAAGCGAATCGAGACCATCGGCCTGTCCTGCTTCTATGGCACCACCCACGCGGTCGACGACGTCAACATCACGATCGAACCAAAGAGCGTGACCGCGTTCATCGGACCGAGTGGCTGCGGGAAGTCGACCTTCCTGCGCGCGCTGAACAGGATGCATGAGGTCGTGCCTCGGGCGCGGATCGAGGGCCGAGTTCTGCTCGACGACGAGGACATCTACGCGCCGGACATCGACCCGGCCGCGGTCCGTCGCACGATCGGGATGGTCTTTCAGAAGCCGAACCCGTTCCCGACCATGTCGATCTACGACAACGTCGCCTCCGGACTCAAACTCAACGGTGTGCGCCGCAAGGCCGAGCTCGACGACGCGGTCGAGCAATCATTGCGAGGCGCGAACCTATGGGACGAGGTGCACAACCGGCTGAGCAAGCCCGGAATGGGGCTGTCGGGCGGACAGCAGCAACGGTTGTGCATCGCGCGCGCGATCGCCGTCGAGCCGCAGGTCCTGCTGATGGACGAACCGTGCAGCGCACTCGACCCGATCTCGACGCTCGCGATCGAAGACCTGATCGCCCAGCTCAAGGACCGATTCACGATCGTGATCGTGACCCACAACATGCAGCAGGCTGCTCGGGTCTCCGACGTGACCGCGTTTTTCAACCTCCGCGGTCCAGGTGAGCCGGGCGTGCTCGTTGAGGTCGATACGACCCAACGCATCTTCACGAACCCGAGCGAGAAGCGCACCGAGGACTACATCACCGGTCGCTTCGGCTAAGGCGGCAACCCCGACCTGGGCCAGGCCTGGACAGTGGGCGCACACTGGAGCCATGGCCTCCGACGACGAGCCGACCCTCGTCACAACCGCGGGTATCAGCGCGCGAGACGAGCGTCGCGCTCGCGAACGTCGTTACCTCATCACGATGGGGATTAGGGTCCTCGCCTTGATCGCGGCGATCGTGCTGGCAACCGGATGGATTCGGGTCATTGCCATCATCCTCGCGGTGGTCTTGCCGTGGATCGCGGTCGTGATGGCGAACACACCGCTCTCGCGCTCGTCCCAGCGATCTCCGTCGCTCTATGCCGGCCGGCGCCAGCGTGAGCTCGAGACCGACCAAACGACGCCCGAGCACACGGCGATCTGACCAGCGCTACTCGCCCGCGGGTCGTATCTCCAGCCGGATGGCGAGCTCCCCCCACAGATCTCGGTACGCCGTACCCGCAGCCGACGCCGGCGCGGTCGCGACGACCGGTCGTCGACGCTGACCCATGCGCTCGACGACCGCGCTGTTCGGAACGACGGTGACGGCAACGTTGGCATAACGGCCGTGCACCAGTTCGACCACATCACGGTGCAACGCCCGGCGGCGATCCACCATCGACAGGAACGCAACGACAGCGGCGTCACTGCCGACGGCGGCGGTCAGGTCAACGACTTGGTCGAGCGTTCGCAACGACAGCGGCGACGGCACGATTGGCACCAGCACGACGTCGGCGGCTCGAACAATGTTTTGGGCGAGGAGCGACAGGCCTGCCGGGGAGTCGAGCACCGCGAGGTCGTAGTCGGTGCGCACGCTCGCGAGGACCTTGCGAACCCGGTCCTCGCTCCGTTTTGCCGCGCCGAGATCGACGTCGGTCGAGGCGTAGGTCGAGTCTGCGGGCAACAGGTCGAGCCGGGCGTCCGGGGTGTCTCGGATGGCCCGGCTCACTTCGCTCTTGCCTTGGAGCAACCGTCGCGTGCCGCCTTTGACCTTCGACTTACCTCGCAGCAAAAACGTGGCAGCGGCCTGCGAGTCGAGGTCCCACAGCAGCGTCCGGGAGCCTTCGTTGGCTGCCTGCCAGGCGAGGTTGACGGCGGCCGCAGTCTTGCCGACGCCTCCCTTGACGGCGTAACACGCGATGATCTTCATCGGGCGCATCGTGTCAGGCCGAATGGGCTGCGACAACGATTGCCCGCAGGTCGGCTCCCGCGCGTCGGCGTCGACTGGGCCAGAATGTTCACCAGGATCCCGCACCAGGAGG
The DNA here is from genome assembly GCA_035501255.1 of Mycobacteriales bacterium. Classification (GTDB taxonomy): domain Bacteria; phylum Actinomycetota; class Actinomycetes; order JAFAQI01; family JAFAQI01; genus JAFAZI01. Next base: position 8,502 of record DATJWM010000098.1, read on the forward strand.
CGTACCGTGCCGGCGTTCTCGCTTGAGCTCACCGAGGACCAAGTGACGCTCCAGAAGTGGCTGCGTGAGTTCGCCGCCAACGTCATTCGGCCGGCCGCCCACGAATGGGACGAGCGGGAAGAGACGCCCTGGCCGATCATCAAGGAGGCGGCAGCCGCCGGAATCTATTCGGTCGACTTCATCGCGGCTCAGTGGTTCGACGAGACCGGTCTCGGCATGGTTCTTGCCCAGGAGGAGTTGTTCTGGGGCGATGCGGGAATCGCCCTGTCGATCATGGGCACCGCCCTGGCCGCAGCGGCGGTAAGCGCAAACGGCACCCAGGAACAGATCGGCGAGTTCGTCCCCGCGATGTACGGCACACCGGACGAGCCGAAGCTCGGTGCCTTCTGTTCCTCTGAACCGGACGCCGGTAGTGACGTCGGGGCGATGAAGACCCGCGCCGTCTACCACGAGGCGGACGATGAGTGGGTGCTCAACGGCACGAAGACGTGGGCGACCAACGGCGGCATCGCCGACTGGCACGTCGTGGTGGCGAGCGTCGATCCTTCCCTCGGCTCGCGTGGTCAGGCATCCTTCGTCGTCCCACCCGGCACGAAGGGGTTGTCGCAGGGCCAGAAGTTCAAAAAGCACGGCATCCGCGCCTCCCACACCGCGGAGGTCGTCCTTGACGACGTCCACGTCGCCGGCACCGCCCTGCTCGGCGGCAAGGACAAACTCGACGGGCGCCTCAACCGCGTTCGCGAGGGCCTGCGCAGCGGTGCGCAACCGTCGATGAGCACCTTCGAGCGCACCCGCCCGACCGTCGGTGCGCAGGCGGTCGGCATCGCGCGGGCGGCGTACGAGGTCGCGCTCGACTACGCCAAGGTGCGCGAGCAGTTCGGGAGACCGATCATCGACAACCAGGGGGTCGCGTTCAAGCTGGCCGACATGAAGACCCGGATCGACGCGTCCCGGCTCCTCGTGTGGCGGGCGGCCTGGATGGCGCGCCAGGGAAAGTCTTTTGACGCAGCGGAGGGCTCGCAGTGCAAGTTGTTCGCCGGTGAGACGGCCGTGTGGGTCACCGAACAAGCGATCCAGATCCTTGGCGGCAACGGCTACACCCGGGACTACCCGGTCGAACGCATGCATCGCGACGCGAAGATCTACACCATCTTCGAGGGCACCAGCGAGATTCAGCGACTCGTGATCGGGCGGGCAATCAGCGGAATGCACATCCGCTGACCGTGGTCGGCGCGCCCGGCAGGGACGCGCCAATCACCGTTGGCCGGCCTGCTCGGCGAGCATCTCCTCGACGTACGGCGCAGCCGCGGCGCGCCACGCCGGGACCAGGTCAAGACGCAACCTGCGGTCGAGCACGTCAGCGGCATCGAGCGCGCCTTCGACGGCGACCGCCCACGGCACCTCGCATCGCAACGCGGGCACGCCCGGGGCGATCGCCTCGAGGCCACCGACGGGAACTGCGTCCGCGACCATCGCTGCCTCCGCCCCAAACCGGCGCCGCAATCGGCTCGCCTCCGGCCCGGGCCGCGTAGTGGCGCCGACCAATGGGAGCGCGGCGGTGCGGCAGGGTCGTCGGTGATCGAGTCTCGTCGCCACGCGGTCGACCGCATCCTGCGCCATGCGCCGGTACGTCGTGAGCTTGCCACCGACGATGACGAGCACACCATCGCGCTCGAGGAGTGCGTGCCGCCGGGAGATGTCCGCGGATCGTTGCGCGCGATCGCCGAGCAACGGTCGCAGCCCGGCGTACCGACCGATCACGTCGTCGGTACCGACCGGACGGGACAGACCGGTGGACAGCGTCTCGAGAAGGAAGCGTTCGTCGTCCGCCGACACGCTCGGCACGTCCTCGATCGTGTCGACCGGGTCATCGGTGAGCCCGACAAGAACAAGGCCGTCCGGGCGAGGCGCGGCGAAGACGAAGCGATTTCGGCTTCCGGGCAACAAGACGTTGAAGGCCGCCTGCGGATAGTCCAACGCGGCGGCGGGCAGCACAAGATGGGCGCCTTTGCCTGGCGTCAAGCGGACGTCGTCGACCAGGTTCCCCGACCAGACGCCGGCCGCGACGACGACGGCGCGCGCGTCGATGTCGCACTCGGCACCGGTGAGCTCGTCACGGACGGTGGCGCCGGCCCGGGCGACGTCGATCGCCGAGCACCGGGTGAGGATGCGCGCGCCAAAGCCGGCGGCCGTGCGGGCCAGCGCGACGACCAGCCGGGCGTCGTCTTCCAGTGCGCCGTCGACGTGGACGAACGAGCCACGAATCGGACCGATCGTCGGGACTAGATGCCGGGTCTCCCCCGCTCCGATCCAGGTCGTCGGCGGGAGCCAGGCAGGAGTGCGGGCGGCGGCCCGCATGACGTCGGCGACCACGAAGAGGGCGCGCGACGCGGCCGCGCTGCCGCGCGGATACGCCCGGCGGACCGGTGGGTTGTCGGCGTACATCGGCATCAGGAACGACAGCGGGCGAACGAGGTGGGGGGCAATCGCGGTGGCAAGCCGGTTGCGCTCGACCGCCGACTCCCAGGCGACCCCGAGCTGGCCACCCGCGATGTAGCGCAAGCCGCCGTGTGCAAGTTTGCTCGACCATCGGCTCGTGCCGGCGGCAAGGTCGTGACGCTCAACGAGCGCCACGGTCAGGCCACGACTCGCCGCATCGAGCGCGACGCCCGTTCCGGTGACCCCACCACCGATCACCAGGACGTCCACCGGGCCGCCGTTGCTCAGCTCGTCGAGCTCACGAGTCCTGCGCGTCGCCGACAGTGCGGTCGCACCCACGCGGTCGAACACGTGACCTCCTCGACCACCTGGCGCATCCCGGTCGGTGCGAGCCGCTGCGCGAAATCGATCCGGGGGCGCTGTGGGGGCGACTGCAGGCCGAATCCTTTGTCGATGACCCGGCGGCGGGGGTCACACTGTATCGCGATGGACAACAACGCGTCGTGGACATCGTGGGGCGCCGAGCGACCCACCCTTTCCGGGGCGACGCGCCGGGCGCTGACGTCGGCCCTCGGAGCATTGACACCTCAGCAACCCGTCGACATCAGTCGGGCGACTCTTCCCCCGCCCGCACTACCTGCCGGGGTCCGCGCAGAACTGTTGCAGGCCCTCGGCGCTGACGCGGTTCGCGACGACCCGACCACTCGAGCCGAACACGCCGGCGGGCAAGGCTACGCCGATCTGGTCCGGCGACGGCGCGGTGATGCCGCAGACGCTCCCGACGCCGTCCTGCTCCCTGCGTCACCGGCCGGCGTTCACGACCTGCTGCGAATTTGCTCCGCCCACCGGGTTGCCGTTGTCCCGTGGGGTGGCGGCACCAGTGTCGTCGGCGGCCTCGCCGCCGTTCGCGGTCACTGCGTGGCGGTCGTCGCGGCGGACCTGCGCCGCCTGGACCGGCTGCGCAGCGTCGACCGAGAGTCGCTCACGGCCACCTTCGAGCCCGGCATTCGGACGCCGGCGGTCGAGAGCGGGCTTGCCGAGCTCGGGCTGACCCTCGGTCATGTGCCACAGAGTTGGGAGCGAGCCACCCTCGGCGGGTACGTCGCCACCAGGTCGGCGGGCCAAGCGTCCGGCGGCTACGGCCGGATGGACGACCTCGTCGTCGGGCTTCGGATGTCGACGCCGATCGGTGAGCTGGTCCTGCCTCCCGTCCCGGGCAGTGCGGCCGGACCCGACCTGCGCCGCGTGGTGATGGGCTCCGAGGGCACCCTCGGCATCATCACCGAAGTCACGCTGCGGGTCAGGCATCTGCCGGCCGTCCGCAGGTACGAAGGCTGGATGGCGCGCAACTGGGCCGACAGCGTTCGAATCATGCGACGCATCGCGCAGGAACCGGCCCGGCCCGATGTCGCCCGGGCCTCAGACGAGGCCGAAACGGCGTTGACACTGACGCTGTCGGGAACCACCGGGCTCAAGCGGGCCGCCATCGACGGATGGTTGCGAGTCCGCGGCACGCGCGGCGGTTCGCTCATCATCGTCGGGTTCGAGGGTTCCGAACGCGACGTGCGGTACCGCCGAGGCGAGGTTCGTCGAGTGCTGCGAGCTGAGGGGGCGACGCCACTCGGTTCGTCGGCGGGGGCCGCATGGGAGCGCAACCGATTCGGCGGTGCGTATCTCCGCGACTCACTTCTCGACGTCGGGGTCCTTGCCGAAACGCTCGAGACCGCGACGACCTGGGCGAAGCTGCCCGGGTTGTACGAGCAGGTCGGCGACGCCCTCGACTCGTCCCTGCGACGCGACGGACGGGCACCGCTCGTCGGCTGTCACATCTCCCACCTGTACCCGACCGGCGCCTCGCTGTACTTCACCGCCCTGGCGGCCGCAGATAGCGGCCGGGAGATTGAGCAGTGGGATGCCGCCAAACGGTCGGCCAACCGGGCCATCGTCGCCGCGGGCGGCACGGCAACCCATCACCACGGGGTCGGCGTCGTTCACCGCGACATCGTCGAGACCGATCTCGGCGGTCCTGACCGGGTGGGAATCACGGCGTTGCGCGCGCTCAAGGCCGCCCTCGACCCCGCACAAATCCTCAACCCGGGAAAGCTGCTGCCGGACCAGTCCGATCAGCGGTCGTGACGGCCGATCCTCACGGCGTGGTCTCGCTGGTGTCCGGCGTCGTGGGCGTTGCCGGAACGGTCACCGTCGCAGTGACAGTCGGGGTCGGGGTGAGCGTTTCGGTGACCGTCGGCGTCGCTGTCTGCGTCGGCGCCGGCTTGTGCTTGGACAGATAGTCGGTCTGGAGCGCGAGCGCCTGGTTCTGGATGAGCTGCGACTGGCTGGAAGAGATATCGCCGCTTTGCTGGAAGGTGACGACTGCCGCGTTGAAGTCCCGGATCGCTGACTTCAGGTTCGAGCGACTGTTGCCGTAGGCGGCGGAGCGGATCGTCTCGAGGTTGGGCTTGAGCGCCTTCGCAGCATTGGCTGAGACGTCCTTGCTCGGCGCCTGGCAGACGAGATCCTCGAGGGTCTTCATCTCGCTTTGGAGCGAGCCCGACAGCGTCGGTACGCCCGGCGGGCAGTACTTGCCGCTCGACGAGGTGCCGTTGTTGCTGGCCGCAATCGCCGCGATGACGATGCCGGCAATGACCAGCAGGGCGATCACGGCGAGCGTGATCCACAGCCCTCGTCGACGCTTCGGCGTGCCCGCTGCCTCGCCGACGGGCGCCGTGCTCGGCAGGACCTGGGTAGCGGCCGCCGCCGCGGTCCCCGCCATCGCGACGGTGCGATCATCGCCGGCCGCGATCCGGGTGAGCCGATCGGCAACCTGAGCGGCCGACAGGCGGGCCGCGGGTTGCCGGGCGACCATTCCCGCGAGCAGGTCGCGCCACGCAGGCGGGAGGTTGGCCGGGATCGCGGGCTGGGTGCTCAGCCGAGCCATCGCCACCTCGAGCGACGTCCCGTCGTACGCGCGGTGCCCGGTGAGACCCTCGAGCAACACAAGGCCCAGCGCGTACACGTCGGCGGGCGGTCCGACAAGCTCACCAGCGACCTGCTCGGGGGCGAAGTACGTCGGCGTACCGAGCACGTCACCCGCCTGCGTCACGTGCGCTGCGTCGACCAGCCTCGCGATCCCGAAGTCCGCAAGATAGACCCGTCCGGCACTCGAGATCAGCACGTTCGCGGGCTTCACATCCCGATGCACCATGCCCTGTCCGTGAATGTAGGCAAGGGCATCCGCGACCGCCGCGCCGATCTCCGCCATCCGGGTGGGCGCCATCGGAGCGCCGCGCAGTTGTTCGGCGAGCGTCGACCCCTCGATCAGCGCCATGACGAGGTAGGGGCGACCGGTTGTCGGGTCGGTGCCGCTGTCGAAGACGGTGACCAGATTCGGGTGGTTCAGTTGCGCGAGCAGGCGCATCTCGTCCTCGTGCCGCTGGAGTTGCTCCGCGACGTCCCCGCGGAAGACCTTCACCGCAACCCCGCGGTTGAGGCGCTCGTCGATCGCCCGGTAGACGTCGGCCGCACCACCCGCCCCGAGCAGCGAGCCCAGGCGGTATCGACCGTCGAGGAACTCCGGATCGCTGGGCGGTGGACCAGTCATGGCCGCCAGCATGTCATCCCTCGCGGTGCGACCCCGGCTATGACGAGGCGGTGACGCTCACCGCGCTCAGTCGGCAGGCAGTGTGCCGGCGCTCGGGACGGGGGATTGCGGGGCCAAGATGTCCTCCGCGTTCAACACCGAACAGAGTCGGCGAACCGACCTGCTCGACCCTTCCACAACGAGTTGGCGACCGCTGTCCCGCAGTGCGTCGGCAACACCGAGAATCACCGACAGGGACAGGACGTCGACGAAAGGCACGTCGCCGAGATCGACGACGATTCGCGGCGAGGAGGTCGCGCAGGCGTCGTCCAGCAGGTCACGCAGCGCCTCGACGCTGACCATGTCGAGCTCGCCGTGCAGTCGTGCGGTCGTCACGCCCCCTTCGACGTGAACCACTCCGAGCATCTCTTGGACCCTAATGTCCTGGCTCGCAACTGCGCTGCCGGATGCGATGATCGAGGAACTCTCAGAGCGCCCTCGTAGCTCAGGGGATAGAGCAACCGCCTCCTAAGCGGTAGGCCGCTGGTTCGATTCCAGCCGGGGGCACGAGTGCTTCGGTGGAGACTCATTCACCGACTGATCATGCGCCGTTCACGTTGGCCGTCGAGGAGCGGGCTAGCGTCCCTGCGTGGCGGCGGGCGTCGATCGGACCGACGCGGAGCCGGCCTCTCGATCCGCTCAGATCAGGCTGGACACCGCGCTCGCGGTGGCCGCGCTGGCCAATCGCGCGTACAGCATCGCGCTCGTGGTGTACGTGTTCAACGCGACCCACTCCTCCACCTGGGTCGCGGCCGCGGCGGCTGCCCGGTACCTGCCCGGAATCGCGACCGGCGCGTTCGCACGACCACTGCTCGAGCGGTTCTCTGCCCGGGCGGTTCTCGTGACGGCCGACCTTTGTTGTGCGGTCGCCCTCGCCGGGATGGCCGCGGCGGTCCAGGCAGATGCCTCCCCGGCGGTGGCCATCGCGCTGGCGGCAGTAGTCCGCATCGCGGCGGGCGGTCAGCCGATCGCGGCCGCCCGGCTCTTGCCGATCGTCGCCGGAGGGCGTGACCTCGCCCACGTCGCGGCCCGGCAGGCGGCCACCGACAAGCTCATGCTGCTGGCCGGGCCGGCGATCGGCGGCTTGATGCTCCTCGTCGTCAGTCCGGCGGGTGCCCTCGCCATCCTCGCCGTCGTCACCTTGGTCGCGGCCGCGATCAGCAGCGCCCTGCCCGCTCCCCCGGTGCGCGCCGAGGCAACCAAGCCGTGGCACGAGCTTGCGACCACCGACCGCAGTCTGGCGCTGGCGACCGCCGGGATCGGCATTTTTGTGGCGCTGGCCGCGCTGTCCGGGTTCATCTACGGAACAGACACAGTCCTGCTTGCCGTGGTGTCCTCGAACTGGCTGCACCTCGGCAACGCCGGGTACGGCGTACTGTTCGCGGGGCTCGGCGCCGGGGGGCTGCTCGCGGCGCCCGCGGTCAACGCCCTGGTCCGGCGACAGCATCTGGCGAGCTGGCTCCTGCTCGGGATGTGCGTCTACACCCTCCCGTCGGTTGCCGTCGCACACACCCACAGTGCCGCGGCCGTTCTCGTGCTTCAGGCGCTGCGCGGCGCGGGTTCACTGACCGTGGATGTCGTCGCGCTCACCGAACTCCAAAGAATCGTGCTCCCACGGGGACTGCCGACACTGACCGCCCGCCTGACGACGGTCGTGTTCACTGCGGTCGCCGTTGGTGCGCTGAGCACGCCCGTGTTGCTGAACGCGATCGACATCGCCGGAGCGCTGACGGTGCTCGGGGTCGTTCCACCCTTGGTAATGCTCGGTCTCTATCCGCGACTGCGCGAGTACGACGTGAGGATGAGCCAGCGACTCGAGGAGCTCGGGCCGCGGATCGCGGTTCTCGAGCCCCTCGGCCTGTTGCACGCCACCTCGCGCCCCGTGCTCGAGCGTCTTGCGGCCGACGTGACCGAGGTCAGCGCCGCCCCCGGTTCGACGATCATCACCGCCGACGATCCGGCCGACGCGTTCTACGTCGTCCTCTCCGGCCACCTCGACGTCTTCGTCGGCGACCGGCAGGTGAACGAGTTGCACGACGGTGACTGGTTCGGCGAGATCGGCCTGTTGGAGGGACGGCGCAGAACGGCAACCGTGCGCGCGCACGACCGGTGCGAGCTGTATCGGATCGGTGGTGCGGCATTCCTGGATGCGTTCACCCAACTGCCGCCGTCACCCAGCCTGCTCGACAGCGTCGCGGCGCGGATCGCGACCGGTCAGCTGACCGGCGACGGAAGTCACGATGCCTCGCCAGCCTGAACTATACGTTGTATAGATCAGGCTATCGGTGGTAGAGAGGGCGGGTCATCTCGACGACGCGGGTCATCTCGACGACGAGGAGGCTGAGCCCGATGAGCATCGCCACTGCCGGTTCACGAGGATCGACCGACCCCGCGCATGACGCGCCGTACATCGACATCGACGAGTGGCGGGACGAGCCGATCCGGCACCGCTACGTGCACGGCGGCTTTGAGGGCACCGACACCCGGTTCTCGATCTACCTACCGCCCCCCGAGCGCTATGAAGGCCGGTTCTTCCACCCCCTCATGCCGATCTCCGGCATGGAGACCGGGGCCACGAACCCGCTGGCGCTGATGATGGGGGAGTCGATCCAGTTCGCGTTCGCCAGCGGCGGATACCTGGTGGAGTCCAACCAGGGACGGTTCGTCATGTTCCCCGGCGAGGATTCGACCCTCGCCGGCTTCCGGGCGAGCGCGGCCACTGCGCGCTTCTCACGAACCATCGCGGCGGGGATGTACGGCGAGCACCGGCCGTTCGGCTACGTCTTCGGCGGCAGCGGCGGCGCGTTCAAGACGATCAGTTGCGTCGAGAGCACGAACGACGTCTGGGACGGTTCGGTGCCGTTCGTGCACGGATCGCCGGTGAGCATGCCCAACGTGTTCACCGTCCAGGCGCACGCGTTCCGGATCCTGCGGGAGAAGTTCCCGCAGATCGTCGACGCCATCGAACCGGGTGGCAGCGGCGACATGTACGCCGGGCTGAACGTCGAGGAACGCGAGGCCCTTGCCGAGGTGACCCGGCTGGGGTTCCCCCCTCGCTCGTGGTTCGACGTGAACCGGATCTCGGTCGGCTACACGGGCGTGTTCTCCGCGCTTCTCGACAAGGTGGTGGCGTGGGACCCGACCTACTTCGAGGACTTCTGGACCAAGCCCGGCTACCTCGGCGCCAACCCGCCGGACTCGCTGATCCAGGCCCGGATCGAGCACAAGACGACGATCAGCAAGATCGTCACCACCACCGAGGCGGTGGAAATGGGCCTGCCGATCTCGATGTCCGCACGCTACGGAGACACCCACACCGAGCTGCCCGCGGCAGTTCGCGTCGAGAACCCGCCCGAGTCCGGCCTGCAGGGTGCCGCGCTCACCTTCACGAGCGGCGCGGCCGCCGGCCACGTCATGTACATCGCGGGCGTGATCGGCGACCTCGTCCTCACCGGGTTCGGTGAGGAGCATTTCGAGTCACTCCGCGGCGTGCAGGTCGGCGACGAGGTGCAGATCGACAACGAGCACTACCTGGCGGCGCAGACCTACCACCGCCACCAGATGCCGGGACGCGAGTTCTATCCCTGGGACCAGTTCCTCGTGGCCGGCACACCGATACACCCGCAGCGGTCGGCGCAGCTCGGCGAGCGGTTCGCGCGGCAGGGTTCGGGGTCATCGATGAGCGGGCGGTTCGCCGGCAAGATGATCGTCGTCGAGGCCCTGATGGACGAAGCCGCTTTCCCCTGGCAGGCGGACTGGTACCGCACGCTGGTCAAGCAGACGCTCGGCCGGCGCCTTGATGACTCCTACCGGCTGTGGTTCATCGACCACGCGATGCACACCACGCCGATGGACCTTCCCGGAGATCCACTCCCGGCCCGCACCACCCGGGTCGTCAGCTACGTCGGCGTCCTCCAGCAAGCCCTCCGCGACGTCAGCGCGTGGGTCGAGCACGGGATCATCCCGCCCGAGAGCACCGTGTACGACGTCGACGACGCTCAGATCCGGGTGCCGGCCAGCGCCGCAGCGCGCAAAGGCATCCAGCCCGTCGTGTCGGTGCGCGCCAACGGCCACGACCGCGCCGACGTCGCGGTGGGCGAGCCGGTCGAGTTCTCCGCACTCATCGAGGTGCCACCGGCGACCGGGACGATCGTGGCCGTGGAGTGGGACTTCGAGGGCAGGGGTGACTATCCGGTGGTCGAGGAGATCGACGACGCGACCGCCGCTCAACACCGGATGCCGCTGACCCGTACTTACGCCTTTTCCGAGCCGGGCACGTACTTCCCCGCCGTCCGTGCGACCTCCCACCGGCACGGCGACATCCACTCCCCATTCGGGCGGGTACACAACCTCGGCCGGGTCCGGGTCGTCGTCGGCTGACGGGCGCACGATGGCGGAACTGGATCGCCCGCGCATTGCCGCGGCCGCGCTCCGCGTCGCCGACGAGCGGGGCGCATCCGGCTTCACGATGCGGGCGGTGGCGGAGGCTCTGGGGGTCACCCCGATGGCGCTCTACCACCACGTGGCAGACAAGGCGGGCTTGGTCGCGCTGGCCGTCGACGCCGCGATCTGCGAGTCTCCCTTGCCACCACCGACCGGGTTCTGGCAGGACGATCTGTGGGAGGTCGCCCGCTGGGTGCGAGACAACTCGCGCGCCCACCCGGCGATCGGGCGACTCCGGATGACCCACCGAGTCTGGACGCCGTCGATCTTTCCGATGAGCGAGCGCTGGGTCAGCGTCTGGCAACAGAGCGGGCTGCCGCTGGACCAGGCGCTGACCGCCGCATCGGTCAGCAGCATCGCCGTCATCGGGCTCGTCGAGGCAGAGGCAGGGCTTGAGCACCTCGACCCGCCGCCCGCGGAAATGCTCGCGATGATGCCGAACGCGCGACTTCTGTTCTGCGTTGCGCGCGATCGCGAAGCCGGATTCGAGCTCGCGGTTCGGTCCCTCATCGAGGGCCTGCACGCTCGGTTGACGGTGAGTCCGGACGGCTAGGTGCTCAGACCTGCGTCGAGGTCTCGGGAACCGCCGCCTCCCGGGTCGCTCCGATCGACACGACGGCGAGCACGATGAGCTCCGCCAGAACGGTCACCAGTCGCGTCGTCACGGCAGCGGCCTGAAGATCGGCTTTCGGATACAGGTCGCGCAGCGCCCACACGTAGACGACCTCGCGTACTCCGACCCCACCGGGTGCGAAGACGACCACCAGACCGACCGCCCAGGCCAGGCAGGCGGCACCGGCAACGTAGAGCGGGTAGGTCGGGTGCCGGATTCCGGAAACCGCGAGCTGAGTGAGGACACAGGTGATGCCGTAAGCAACGAACCCGAACGAGTACGTCGCCGTCGTCCGAACGACCGCGGTCCGTGTCACCTTCGACCGCCGCTCCAACCAGCGGCTGAACACGGCCGGCACGAAGGCAACGACAACCAGCGGGAACCAGGCCGGGTTGTGCACCGTCGCCCACAGTGCGCCCACACCAACGGCGGCTGCGAGCACGATCACGTTCTCCGCAACGACGGCCGTGGCCTTGTCCCGAACCCGCCCTTGGACGGTCGTGGCGCGCGCCAGCGGCGCCCAGATCCCGCCGGGCAGGTAGCGCGCGACCTGGGTCTGGCACCACGCCCGGATCGGTGCCCGCTCGAGCCGTTCGGTGATCAGGGTCGACCAGCCGCAGGCCAGCGCAACCCACCACACGAGGGCCGTGAACAGGGAAAGAACGAGCGGCCAGCCGCGGATCGTGGACAGGTCGATCTTGGAATAGGACCGATAGCCGTAGTAGCCGACCAGCAGGATCGCGAGCGGCAGGTAGGTCATCCGCAGGACGGCGATGATGAACGGTGCTCGCTGCTTCAGATCGCGGAGCGCACTCTCGCAGCGCAGCCACCACGTGTGTCCGAGCACGACGAGACGGTGCGGAGGAGGTGCCTCGGAGGTCACCACCTCACCGTCGTCGCGGTTCACCGCCGTGTGGACCATCGGGCTCGCTAGCGCCCGGAGTCACGCCCGGCTCGGCGCGCCGAGCGGCGTTCCCGAGCCCACGTGGTCAGAATCACCCGGGCGTATCTGCCGGCGTAGAGGACGTTGTGCCCCTTCTTGCTCTCACCTGCGAGCCGCTTGTGCATCGTGATCGGGCGCTCCGCGATGCGATAGCCGTGGTAGATCGCGCCGATCAGCAGCTCGGAGGTCTGGTACTGCACCTGGACCTGCGGCACCTCCTGCGTGACCTCGGTCCGCATCGCCCGGAACCCGCTCGAGGTGTCGGTCACGTTCGTGCCGGTCAACAGACTGACGAGCTTGGCGAACAACGTCACCCCCGCCGAGCGAAACGCATCATCGGTCTCCGCGGTGCCCAGCACCCGAGACCCGATGACGAAGTCGGCTTCGTCGCGCACGAGCGGCTCAAGAACGGTCGGGATCTCGACCGGGTCCCACTGCATGTCCGCGTCGAGCGTCACGACGTACTGCGCGCCGAACTCGGCGGCGATCTGATAGCCGAGCCGCAGCGCGACCCCGTGGCCACAGTTGCGCTCAAGACGAACGACGTGGACGCCGTCGTAGGCACGCGCGACCTCAGCCGTTCCATCCGTGCTGCCGTCGTCGACCACCAAGGTGTCGATCGCCAGGTCGCAGGCGGCCGAAGGGATCGCCTCCACAACGGCGCCGAGGCAGTCGCGCTCATCCAGCGCGGCAATCACCGCGACGGTAGGGGCGAACTTCAGATCGGGGTGCTCGCGGCGAAACTGCTCCAGCGCGGCGGACCGGACGGCGGGGATATACGGCCGGTCCTTGCGGTTGGTCGCGCTCACACCCCCTACCCTACGGTTCGTGACCGCGACGACTGAATCGGCGGTCCGCTGGGCACGTCCCGCCGCGGCAGCCGCACTCGTCGCTGGAATCGTCCTGCGGTTGTTCAGCACGTCCCCGATGTGGCTCGACGAGGCGCAGACGGTCGCCATCGCCCAGCGCTCGGTCGGAAGCCTGCTCCACACCCTGCGAATCGACGGCGCGCCGCCGCTGTTCTACCTGCTTCTCCACTACTGGATGGACGTCTTCGGCACCGGAGACCTTGGAGCTCGGTCCCTGTCGACCGCGTTCAGCATCGCCGCCTTGCCGCTCATGGGTATCGCGGCGAAGCGATACCGGCTGGTCGATGGTGCGTCCTGGCCCGCTGTGCTGCTGCTCGCCACGAACCCGTTCGCGATCCGCTATGCGACCGAGGCCAGGATGTACTCCCTCGTCCTGTTCCTCGTGCTTGTTGCCCTCATCGCCTACGAGAAGGTGTGGCGCGACGGCGGTGCGTGGCCGGTGCTCGGCGCGGGACTCGTCACCGGCGCTCTCCTGCTCACGCAGTACTGGGCGATGTTCATGGCGGTCGCGGCCGGAATCGCCGTACTCATCGCGGTGTGGCGAGGTGTGCGGCGCGCAACGGTCTTGGTCCTCCCGCTCGTCATCGGGGCCGTCGTCTTCGTCCCCTGGCTGCCGACGTTCCTCTACCAGAGCAAGCACACCGGCGCACCTTGGGGAAGCCCGCCGGGCCTGCTGACCGCGGTGCTGTCGGTCGGCAGTTGGACCGGAAGCGGCGTCGCGGCGCCGCTTCTCCAATGGTCGCTGTACCTCCTCCTCGTGATCGCCATCCTCGGTTATCCCGCCTCCGGTGGCGGGGTGACCTTCCGCACTCCGGCGCGGCGCAAACCGCTGTTCATCGTGACCTTCTCCATCGTCACGCTGGCACTCGCGACGATCGCGAGCGAGATCTCGGCCAGCGCGTACGCGCCGCGCTACACGATGATCGTCTTCCCGCTGATGCTGCTGGTCGCAGCCAGCGGCTTCGCCGCAATCCCCGCCCGGGCCCGGCCGGTCGCGATTGCGGTCGTGTGCGTCCTGGGTCTCGCGGGATCGATCCTGCTCCCGTTCAACTTGCGCACCCAGGCCGCCCAGGTCGCCAGCGTGCTCAAGGATGCCGGGCCGAACGACCTCGTCGTCTACTGTCCGGATCAGCTAGGCCCCGCGGTGTATCGGCTCGCCCCCCATGCCGGCCGCCAGGTCGTCTACCCGACGTTCGGATCGCCCGAAATTGTCAACTGGGTCAACTACAAGAACCGCAACGAGAACGCCCACCCGGTCGCGTTCGCGAACGAGGCGCTCGAACGGTCCGACGGGCACCGGATCTGGCTGGTCTACGACACCGGTTACCCGACGCTCTCGGGTGGCTGCGCCTCACTGCTGACATCGTTCACGCTCGCTCGCGGGCGTCCGACGACACGGCTCAAACCGCACGCGGCCTTCGAACGGTACGGGGTGGTGGAGTTCCCGGCAGATCAGGCGGTCAACGCGGCGGGCAGGCCGTAAAGACCGTCCAGGCGTGGTCGCCGGAGCCCACGGTGCCCAGTTTGGTGTAGCCGGAGGAGACCTGGGCCGGGATTCGCGGGGTGGTTCCCTGGGCGATGACCGTGCCGTCCGCCGGATCCGGGACGGTGTACTGCACCTGGTCGAGATGTAGGTGGAGTTGCCATGCCACCATCGGGACCTGGAAGTTCTGGGTGCTGACCGGACCGCAGCGCAGGATCGCCGCCCGTCCGCCCCCGAGCGTCACCGCCTGCTTCAGGGTCGATTGAAGCCGTTCGAATCGGCGTCCGAGCAAGGCGCCCTGCCGGACCTGGCGAGCGGTGGTCACCATGTCCGGCACCAGCACTGCCGCGACAACCACGGCGACGGCGACCGTTGCCACGGCTGCCCCCCGCCGACCATGCAGCGCTCCGGCCACCCAGCGGACCGCATCGGCGACGAAGATGCCGACGACGACACACGCGAGTGCCGCGCCCGGGAGCAAGTAGCGCGAGGCGCCGGTCGCGAAATGGCCTTGGGCGAGTACCGCGTCGACGAGCAGCCAGGAAACCGCCCCCGCGCTGAACCAGATCGTCGGACCTGCCCGTCCGGTGCGCCACCAGCGCACGATCGCCACCGCAACGGCGAGGAGGAACAGCGTGACGACGACGGGAGAGATCAACTGCCAGGTCTCCCGAATGGTGGCGAGGCCCGGCTCCCGTGACAGGAGCGGTCCTCCCTGGCTCTGGTGCGTCGCCGCACTCGCGGACCGGAAGAACTGGTGCGCACCGACCACGTCGATCATGAACCACGACAGCGGGACGGCGATCCCCAGGCAGGCCGCGGCGACCCGCCATCGCCACGTTCGCGGCCAGGCGAGCCACAGCGCATACAGGAAGAGGAAGGGCCAGACCTCGGGGCGAAGGAGCCCCGCGGCCACGAGCGCCCCGAGCGCAACCCGCCGCCGACCGTCCAGGTGATTGTCGATCGCCGCGAGCACCGCCGCGGTCGCCATCGGTTCCGACATCCCGCGCATGAACAGATAGCCGAGGTATTGGTCGGCACTTGCCAGGCAGACGGCGGCAACCAGACCGGCCCACACGCCCGCGTATCGGCGGGCAAGCTGGAACGTCACCGCGAAGGACAGCAACGCCGCCGCACGCGCAACGACAAGCCACAGGATCGGTGCGACTCCGGTGCGGGCGAACAGCGTCGTGAACGCGATCGGCAGTGGCTTCACCGCGGTGGCCGCGGCCCGGGTGTTGAGGTCGAGGTGGGTGATCTCCCGGCCCCAGATCAGCCACGACCACGGGTCATAGGCCACGCTGCGCGGGAGAACCAGCAATGACAGGCCAGCGAGGGCGAAGGAGCCGCCCAGCATCCACCACCAGCGTGTCGCCGGAGCGGGCCGGCGCCGGTCCTCGGGCGACATTGCAGACCTCACCTTATCCGTCGACCAGACCGCACGGCGGATAGCATGGAGTGCCCGCCCATGGCCGTCTGACCGCGTTGCTCGGCTCGTTCCGATCGCGTCCACGAGGAGTTCGGTGTCACCCCACGCTGTGCCATCCCCCACCGATCCGATCGTGGTGGTCGGTGCAGGGCCGGCCGGCCTGACCGCGGCGTACGCCCTCACCAAGAAGTCGCACCCGGTGACCGTCATCGAGTCCGACGACGTCGTCGGCGGGATCAGCCGAACCGTGGAACGGGACGGCTGGCGCTTCGACATCGGCGGGCATCGGTTCTTCACGAAGGTGCACACCGTGGAAGACCTCTGGCACGAGATTCTGCCCGACGAGGACTTCCTGCTCCGCCCACGGATGAGCCGGATCTACTACGACGACAAGCTCTTCGACTACCCGCTTCGCGCGTCCAACGCGTTGAAGAACCTCGGAGTCATCGAGGCGATCAAGTGCGTGCTCTCCTACATCTGGGTGCGGATCCACCCACCGAAGGACCAGTCGACGCTCGAAGGCTGGGTCGCTGCCCGCTTCGGCTGGCGCCTGTACCGCACCTTCTTCAAGACCTACAACGAGAAGGTCTGGGGGGTACCGGCAAGTGAGATCGCGGCCGACTGGGCCGCGCAGCGAATCAAGAACCTCTCGCTGTTTACCGCGGTCGTCAACGCGCTCATGCCCAAGCGCAACCAGACGGACATCACCACGCTGATCGAGGAGTTTCAGTACCCGAAGTTCGGGCCCGGGATGATGTGGGAGCGCTGCCGCGACCTGGTCGAGGCGCGTGGCTGCAAGGTGATCATGAACACCCGCGTGGTGAGCATCCGCC
>DATJWM010000099.1:0-7603 GCA_035501255.1 Mycobacteriales bacterium
TTGCCGTGTCCTCAACAGAGTTTGTTGCATATAAAACCGACGCCACGCGCGGCGGGATCAAGGTTGCCAGGTTCAACAGCCCGGGTCACTTCCATACGGTGCTCGGCCCGGCAGCCCGTGCAGGTGCCGCCAACTGCGGAGCACCGAACGCGAAGTATGTCGCTTGCGGCGGGTTCGACGGCGCGTCGATGCGGCTGTTTAAGCTCAGCGCCGGTCAAGTAGCCGCGACCAGTAAACACGACTGCGGTTCCGGCGATGCGCCCCCGGCTGTCCACGGCGCGAGCGTGGTCTGGATTGGGTGTTCCTCGCGACTCTGGCAGCTCGACGCCAACGGCGCGCTGCAAGGCTCCAAACGTACATTCCCTGACGCATCCCCGATCAGGGCACTGAACCAGATCATTCTCGACAGTCACGGCAGACACGAGCTACTTGGGCTGACGGGTGCGACCGCGAAGCCGCACATCCTTATCAAGGTGCCATAGATGCGGAGTCCATTGCCAGATGCTCTGACGGCTGGTCGATACACAGGTTAGACCTGCCCGTTTGCCACAGTGATCTCAATATGCCGGGAGCCCAACCGGGCCCCACGACGCGCCGTTTTGCGCGATCACTTGACTACTCTGGCGAGGCCCGTGGCATCTCGCATGACGGGTTCTCTCAAACCTCACCGTCAAACTACTTATGCCACACGCGCTAGCTCTGAACCGCCCGCAGGACGCACGTCGCCGGCTCGAAACCGTCGGCGCCCACCACGACGGTGATCTCACCCGCGCCGGTCGGTCGAATGATGGCAAGCGCTCGGCCGTTGTAGGTCTCATGGGTTGGCTGGCAGAAGGTCTCCTCCGTGATCGGATTCGCGCTCCCCAGCGCCTGAAGAACGGCCGGGCCAGCGACCCTGACCCGCACCGCGCGGTCGCTCCCAGTGTGCACAATTCCGGTGCCGTCCGTGAGCGCGACGTCGACAAAACAGAGGTCGCCGCCCTCGGCATCGAGCATGTCCCGATCAGGAGTGGCCACCACCACGCGTCGATCCGCGGCACTTCGCAACGAGGCCCGACCGGTCGGCTGCCCGTCGGCGTACGCGACGCACTCGAGCTCCCCGGGGTGGTAGGTGAGCTCGAACACCGCTCGGCACGCGAGTTCGCCACCCACCGCCCGGCGCCCGACCGGCCGTCCGTCCAGCAGGAGCTCGACCTCGTCCGCAGCGCTGTAGACCTCGATCCGGACCGGCCGGCCCTCCTCACCGGCCCACGACCAGCTCTCGATCGCGTCGCTCCACGCCCACATCGTCGTGACCGCGAGCTCGCGATCAAAGTGCTGCGGCGGACGAACGGCAAGGTACGGGTCGTGACGAAGGCCGAACACGATCTCGCGGTAGTACGAGACCGGCCGACGGAAACCGGTGATGTCGATGTCTCCGCAGTACGCGGTCAGGCCCGGGTACGGCGTCGCGAACCCGCCCGCCGAGACGTCGAAGTCGTCGACGTACCGGACGACACCAACTCCGTTCTCGCCGAGGTAGTCCCACCCGGTCCAGGTGAAGTCTCCGATGACGTGACCGTTGTCGACCACGAGGGCCCAGTTTCGCGCGATGTGGGTCGGCCAGGTCTCGGTCCCGACGATCACCCGGTCCGGGAAGAGCTCACGATCGAGCTCGTAGCGATCGGCGGCGTAGTTCATGCCCGCCACGTCGAGGACCGCGAAGGACTCTTCGGTGCGGTTGGTCGCTTCCGGCGAGGTCTGGATCATCGCGGCGATCTCGGAGAACCCGGCCATCAGCGCATTGACTCCGCCGTCGGCCTGACCTTCCCCGCGTCGGCGCTCGCGCATCGCCGGGATCACCAGGTCGAGCATCGCCACAAAGGCGTTGACGCCGTTCGTGACGAGCCGCGTGTCGTCCAGGGAGCGAACCTTCTCAGCGAGGCGCCGGCTCCAGGCAGCCGCGATCTCGTTGCCGGTCTCGGGGATCTCGTTACCGATCGAGTAGAAAACGACGCTGGGATGGTTCCGGTCCTTCGCCACCATCGCTTCAACGTCGCGCTCCCACCACTGCGGGAAGTCAACCGCGTAGTCGTCGTTGGTCTTCGGTGATGTCCAGACGTCGAACGTCTCATCCATCACGATCATGCCGAGTCGGTCGCAGGCATCGAGGAACGCAGAGCTGATCGGATGATGCGCACTGCGCACAGCATTGAAACCGGCCACCTTCAACCCCGCCACCTTGCGTTCCTCAGCGCGGGCGAAGGCGGCCATGCCGAGCGGGCCGTTGTCCGCGTGAATGCACGCGCCGCGCAGCTTGACGATCTCGTCGTTGATCCGCAAACCGTGAACGGGGTCGATCCGGATCGAGCGCACGCCAAAGGGCACGACCTCACCGTCGATCGCCTCCTCGCGATCGCGCAACTCGACGCGCAGCTGGTAGAGATTCGGCGAGTCGACACTCCAGCGCAGCGGGTTCTCGACGTACAGGCGGCGACGGACCGTTCCCGACTCAGTGGGGAGCAGCGTGATTGGCGCCTTGCTCGTCGCAACGACACGGCCGGACCCATCGACGACCTCGACAGAAACGGTGAGCGTTTTCGATGCAAGGTCAGTGTTGTCAACGGTCACCGCGGCCATGACCACCGCCCGCTCGGCATCGACATCCGGGGTCGTCACGCGGACTCCGTCGATGGCGAGGTGCGCGGCGGGCTTCGTCACGAGGTGGACGTCGCGGTAGATCCCGGCGCCGGCGTACCACCTGCTGTCGAGATGCGTCCGGCAGTCGACCCTGATCTCGTTGTCCATGCCGGGCTTGAGATACGGGTCGATCCGCACGTTGAACCGCGAGTAGCCCGACGCCCGCTGACCGGCCAGCGCGTTGTTGACGTAGACCATCGCGTCGCGGTAGACGCCGTCGAAGTCGAGCCAGACCCTGGTGCCGGGTACCTGATCGGGCAGGTTCAGCGTGCGCCGGTACTGGAACGCGCCACCCGGAAAGTACCCGCTCGTCTCGCCGCCTTCGACGCCCGGCTGCCGGGCCACCGAGATCAGCGCGTCGTGCGGCAGCCTGATCGCTTGCCAATCGACCCCGGCCGACGCGAGCTCGTGAAAGGCTGTCGCCGCCGGCCGATAGCTCCACCCGTCGTTGAACAGGGTGCGCGTCATAGCGAGTCGGCGATGGCCGTAGTAATCGTCACGGGCAGCGTCGCCACGACGTCTGCCGACGATGTCGCCAGCATCACTTGGTAGATGCCTGGTTCGATCACCCAGCCCTGCGGCGGCGGCGCTTCCTCGGTCGCTGAACCGAAGATGTCGATGGTCTGGCTCGCCTTCGCCTCTCGGTCGCGGCGGGCCGGGTTCCATGCCGCGAAGGCGCGCGCGTCGAGCACGACGTCGACGTTGGTCGACTGAGCGGGGGCGAGCGTCACCTTCGCGAATCCCTTGAGCTCCTTGGGCGGGCGAACGAGGGGGCCGGCTGGCGGCGCGACGTAGCACTGGATGACCGCGGACCCGGCTCGCTTCCCTGTGTTGGTGACCCTGGCCGAAACGGTGACGGTCTCCCCCGCCGCCACCGATATTGCCGATACCGCGGGACTGTCGATCGCGAACGTCGTGTACGACAACCCGTGGCCGAACGGGAAACGCGGCTCGATCCGCCGGTGCTCGTAGCCGCGATAGCCCATGAACAGGCCCTCGCCGTAACGGAGCTCCCCGTTCTCGCCCGGGAAGTTGTCGTGGGAAGGGTTGTGCTCGAGGCGGACCGGGATCGTCATCGGCAGTCGTCCCGCCGGGTCGGATCTGCCCACCAAGACGTCGGCCATCCCGCCCGGCATCTCCTGGCCGCCGAGCCAGCACACAACGACCGCCGCGACCTGATCGACCCACGGCATGTCCACGGGCGCGCCCGCGTTAACCACTACCACGGTGCGCGAGTTGGCCGCGGCAACCCGAACGATCAGCTCGTCCTGGCGTCCCGGCAAGGCCATCGAGGTCCGGTCACGACCCTCGGTCTCCCACTCCGCGGAGGTCCCGACGACCACGATCGCGACCTCCGCGTCTCGAGCGACCGCCACCGCCTGCTCGATCAAAGCGTCCCCGGCAAGGGTGCGGAAGCCAACCCGGAACCCGGCAAGCATCGTCTCGACCTTGGCGTACTCGACAACGATCTCGACCGCGACGCCTGCGCTCAGCTCGACCTCGGTGATCAGCTCCTGGCTGATCAATCCGAAGAAGTCGCTGCCCCCCGGAGGTGGCGGGTTCATCACACCATCGAGCACCAAGTCACCGTCGAGGAACACCCGGGTTCGCCCTGCCTGCGCGAGGGCGAGCGCGAACGCCCCGCCCTCGTCCGGGACCACCCGCCCGGTCACCCGCAACGAGAAGTCGTCGTCCGGCCAGTCGGAGCGCAAACTGTTGAACGCCACCACACGCAGATCGTCGATGCGACGGGTCGAGACCGGATCACCGGCGAGTTCGGTGCCGGCGTACACCTCGACCTCGAACCCCTCCGGCGCACGCAGCACGTCGGTGCCGATCACCGTCGCCGCCAGGTCGATCTCGCACCCGCGCGCGACGCCGAGCTCGACCTCGGGGCCGAGGAGTTCGGACAGCGCGTCAGCGAAGGCCTCCCGCTTGTGCGGGATCACGCCGGCCGATCCACCTCCCATGATCTGCGGCCGGACCGCGTTCGCCCCGATGACCGCCACCCGCGACCCGGCGGACACAGACAGCGGGAGGATGCCGTCGTTGGTGAGCAGGACGCTCGACTCCGCCGACGCTCGGCGCATCAGGGCGACGTCGGCCTCGGTCGGAGGCTTCGGGGCGATCGGCGGGGTCGGTTCGCCCAACACGCCGATCGCCTCCCACGTGCTGAGCACCCGGCGCACGGCGGCGTCGAGGTCGGCCTCGCTCACCTGTCCGCGGTCGAGGGCGTCGACGAGCGTGGCGCCATAGGAGCGCCCGGGTCCCGGCATCTCGAGATCGAGGCCGGCGGCCAGCGACCGGTCGGTCATCACCGTCGCGAACCAGTCGGTCATCACCAACCCCGCGAACCCCCACTCACCGCGCAGGATCTCAAGGAGAAACTCCCCCTGCTCGTTCAGGTATCGCCCGTTGAGGCGGTTGTACGCCGACATGATGGCGAGGGCACCGCCGTCTTTGACCGCGAGCTCGAAGGGAAGCAGGTAGAGCTCGCGCAATGATCGCTCGTCGACGACCGAGCTGATCGTCATGCGTTCGAACTCGGCGTCATTTGCCACGAAGTGCTTCACGGTTGCGACGACGCCTTCGGACTGCACGCCGCGGACGAAACCGACCGCGAGCCGACCGGAGAGCAGCGGATCCTCCGAGTAGCACTCGAAGTCGCGGCCACCGAGGGGTGAGCGGTGAAGGTTGACGGTCGGCGCGAGCAGGACCCGACATCCGCGATCCCGCGCCTCGCGGGCGAGCAGGGCGCCCACCTGCTCGGCGAGCTCCGGATCCCACGACGCCCCGATCGCCGAGCCGCAGGGCACACAGGCCGACGGGGTCCCGCCGAGGCCGGGGAAGGCGTCGGTGCCGCGGGCCCCGTTCGGTCCGTCGGTCAACCGGACCTTCGGGATCCCGACGCGCTCGATCGCCGGAGTGGAGAAGAAGTCTTCGCCTGCGGTCAGCGCCGCCTTTTCCGCCAGCGTCAGCGTGCGCAGGATTTCCTCGACATCGGCCACTCTCGCCTCCAGGGTCAATCTGGGGGATGATTTTCTCATGAGTGTGAGAAAACCGAAACCACGGGACGCCCGATGACCGTTCGGTGGGGGGTCGGCGGTACGGGCGGGATCGCTGCCCGGTTCGCCGACGCGATGTCGTTGGTCGACGGCGGACGGATCGTGGCGGTCGCCTCCCGGTCGCTCGAACGGGCCGAGGCCTATGCGGATCGCTTCGGTGTCCCTCGCCGGTACGCCGACTACGCCGCGCTCGCCGACGACAGTGAGGTCGACGCCGTCTACGTCGCCACCCCGCACAGCCGCCATGAGGCCGACACGCTGCTCTTCCTCGGGGGCGGCAAGCACGTCCTGTGCGAGAAGCCGTTCGCCCTCAACTCGACACAGGGTCAGCGCATGGTCACGGCAGCCCACGACGCCGGTATCTTTCTCATGGAAGCGATGTGGAGCCGCTTCCTGCCGGCATACCGGGTCCTTGGCGACCTGCTGGCCGACCGGCGGATCGGTGACCCGCTGCTGGTCGAAGCGGACTTCGGCTTTCGCGCGCCGTTCGACGCGGCGCATCGGCTGTTCGATCCCGCCCAGGGCGGCGGGGCCTTGCTCGATCTCGGCATCTACCCACTACAACTGTGCGACCTCGTGTTCGGGGCGCCTGACCGGATCTCGGCCGACGCGACGCTCGGCGCCACCGGCGTCGACGAGAACACGGCCGCGGTTCTGCATCACCCCGGCGGCGGTCTCGCAGTGATCAAGGCGGCAGTGCGGGTGGCGATGGCGTGCACCGCACGGATCGCCGGGACACAGGGGGTGATCGAGTTACCTGCCTTCATGCACTGCCCGGACCAGGTGCGGGTCACCGTCGAGAGGCAGACCGAGGTGATCGACGCGCCCTACGTGGGCGACGGGATGCGGTTCGAGATCGATGAGGTGCACAGTTGCCTCGCTCGGGGTGTGCGCGAGAGCACGGTGTGGCCGCTGCGCAAGACTCTCGAGCTCGCCGCAACGATGGACACGATCCGCGAGCAAATCGGGGTGCGATACCCGGGAGAGCCGGAGAACGCCGCGGGACCGGCGTGAGGACGCCGACCGTGGACCGCTCGCCTGCAGTCGCGGACGGGCATGCCCGGCACGAACGCGGCAGCCGGCGGCGTCAGCAGATCCTCGATGCGGCCGTCGACCTGTTCGCGAGCCGGGGCTTTCGGCGTACCGGGGTGAACGCGCTCGCCGAGCGAGTCGGGATGACCGCCACCGGGTTGTTGTATTACTTCGGCACCAAAGAACGGCTGTTGCACGAGGTCGTGAGCGAGCGTGACCGGGCTCCGGGACTTCGGCCCGAGGAGCTCACGCTCGCCAACCTCGGTGAGATCGGGCGGCACAACGCCGAAAACGCCACCCTGACCCGGCTGTACGTGACGCTCGGCACCGAAAGTATCGACCCGGACGAGCCGCTGCACGAGTTCTTCGTCGAACGTCAAGCGACCGCACGCCGGCTCGTGCGGGACATCCTTGAGGCCGAGCAGCGCGCAGGCACCGTCCGTGCGGATGTCGACCTCGATCAGGTCAGTCGGGAGGTGATCGGCATGCTGATGGGGATCGAAGCCCAGTGGCTGATCAATCCGGGCGAGGTCGATCTGGCGAGCACAATCCGCGCGTACGTCGATCGGCTCGTCGTCGACCTCGCGCCGAACTCTTCGCGAGCGAGTGTCAGCAAAAGTCCGATCCGCCGTCGACGTTGATGTTCGCCCCGGTCATGTAACTGTTGCGGCGGGAGGCGACGAACGCGATCACCGGACCGATCTCCTCGGGTCGACCGGCGCGGGGCAGGAAGGCCGGGTGCCCGAAATGCTCGTCGATCCCGCGCATCACGGCGTACCCGTCGTCGGGGTCGATCCCGACCCCGACCGCCCAGCCGCGCAGCGCCT
>DATJWM010000100.1:0-53255 GCA_035501255.1 Mycobacteriales bacterium
TGGCCGAGCGCGACCGCGACGGCCGGTTTCGGGTCGGTCCCGCCCTCGCCGAGCTCGCCGGCACGAACCGCGCGGATCCGCTGGAGGAGGCCGCCGGACCCATCCTCGAACGGCTGCGAAACACCACCCACGAGAGCGCGCAGCTGTACCGCAGAATCGGCGACGTGCGCCGCTGCGTCGCCGCGGCCGAACGCTCGAGCGGGCTGCGCGACACCGTACCCGTGGGCGCGGAGCTGCCGATGACGGCCGGATCCGCGGCTCAGGTTCTGCTCGCCTGGGAGCCCGAAGCGGACAACGAACGCCTCATGACCGAGGCTCGGTTCTCCACCTCGATGCTCTCGGCGGTACGCCGGCGGGGATGGGCTGCCAGCGTCGGCGAACGCGAACCGGGGGTCGCCTCGGTGTCCGCACCGGTCTTCGGCCCTGACGGCCGGGTCATCGCGGCGGTCTCGGTTTCGGGACCGATCGACCGCCTCACCCGGCACCCTGGCCGGGTCCATGCCGACGCCGTCCTCGCCGCCGCGCGGTTCCTCACCGCCGCATGAACGGCGTGCCCGTACCCTCGAGCAGGTTCGAACTGCCGTTACCGCCTTGAGAGGGCGGCGTCCTAGGCCACTAGACGACGAGGGCGTGAATCGCTGGGGTACCAGGACTCGAACCTAGACTAGCTGAACCAGAATCAGCCGGGCTGCCAATTACCCCATACCCCATGGTGGTGCGCCGCGCGGACGCGCATTCACTCTAGCCCAGCGCATCCAGCGCGGCCGTGAGCCGAGCATGCGTCGCCGCAGGTCCGAGCAGCTCGATCGACTCGAACAGCGGAGGCGAGACCGTGCTGCCGGTCACCGCGACCCGTACCGGGCCGAACGCCTGTCTCGGTTTGAGACCGAGACCGTCAACGAGGGCCGAGCGCAGCGCCGTTTCGATCCGCGCAGTGGAGAACTCCGACAACGCGTCGAGCGCCGCATTTGATGCCTCGAGCACGGGCCGGGCACCCGCACCGAGCTGTTTCGCGGCGGCGTCGGGGTCGACCGTGAAGTCCTCGCCCGCGACGAGGAACGTCAGCATGTGCGCCGCCTCGGCGAGGGTCGCGACCCGCTCCTGGACGAGCGGCGTCGCGCGGGTCACCACCTGCGCGGCGTCGCCACTGACGCCCATGAAGTCCACGATGCGGATCGCCAGGTCGGTCGGGTCCAGTTCGCGCATGTAGTGACCCGAGAGCCACATCAGCTTGTCCACATCGAACACCGGCCCGACCGGATTCACCCGCGACCAGTCAAAGGTGGCCACCATGTCGTCCAGGCTGAAGATCTCCCGACCGTCGGGGAGCGAGTACCCCATCAAGCCAAGGAAGTTGCGTAGCGCCTCCGGGAGAACGCCCTGCTCGACGAACCAGGTGAGCCGGGCCGCCGGGTTCTTTCGCTTGGAGATCTTCGACTTGTCGGGGTTGCGCAGGAGCGGCATGTGCGCGAACGCGGGCGCGGCCCACTCCAGCCACTGGTAGAGCAGGAGGTGCTTCGGCGTGGACGCGATCCACTCCTCGCCGCGGACGACGTGGGTGATCCCCATCTCGTGGTCGTCGACCACGTTGGCGAGGTGGTAGGTGGGAAACCCGTCGGTCTTCATCAGGACCTGGTCGTCGGGCCGCGGAGTGTTGACCTCGCCCCGGATCAGATCGGAGAAGGTGAGCGGAACGTCATCGGGGATGCGCATCCGGACGACGGGGGTCGGGGTGAAGCCGGGAAGCTCCGCGCGCTGGTCGCGGGTCTTGCCGAGACACAACCGGTCGTAACCGGTGGGCAGCTTGGCACGCTGCTGTTCGGTACGCATCTCGGCGAGCCGTTCCGGTGTGCACCAGCAGTGATAGGCGTGCCCGGAGTCGAGCAACGCCTGCGCGACCGGCTGGTAGGTGGCCAACCGCTCGGACTGACGGTAGGGCGCGTGCGGTCCGCCGATGTCAGGCCCCTCGTCCCAGTCCAAGCCGAGCCAGCGCAGCGTGTCATAGACCTGCTGCTCGCTGTCCGCCCGGAACCTCGCCCGGTCGGTGTCCTCGATCCGCAAGATGAACTGGCCACCTTCATGGCGGGCGAAGGCGAGGTTGAACAGCGACATGTACGCCGTACCGACGTGGGGATCGCCGGTCGGCGACGGCGCCACGCGCAGCCGGACGCTCATCGCGCCCGCACCGGGTTGACCAGCATCCCGACGCCCTCGATCTCGACGCTCACCTCGTCTGCGACCTGCATCGGACCGACGCCCTCCGGCGTCCCGGTGAGGATCACGTCACCTGGCAGCAGGGTCATGCACGAGGTGATGTGAGCGATCAGCCGGGGAATCTTGTGAATGATCTGCGAGGTTCGCCCGTCCTGCTTGAGCTCACCGTTGAGCCGCGTACGGATGGCGAGGTCGGCGACGTCGAGGTCCGTCTGGATCCACGGTCCGAGCGGGCAGAACGTGTCGTAGCCCTTGGCCCGTGACCACTGACCATCCGTCTTCTGTTGGTCGCGGGCCGTAACGTCGTTCCCACAGGTGTAGCCCAGGACCACGTCCATCGCGCGCTCTTCGGGCACGTCTCGGCACAGGCGGCCGATCACCACCGCGAGCTCCCCCTCGTAGTCGACGCGGGTGGACGACGGCGGTGCGAAGATCGGCTCGCCCGGGCCGACGACGGCGGTGGAAGGCTTGAGGAAGATCAGGGGCAGGTCGGGCACGTCGGAGTCCATCTCCGCGGCATGTGCGGCGTAGTTTCGCCCGATCGCCACCACTTTGCTGGGCAGCACCGGTGCCAGTAACCGGACCTCCTCGAGGCGCACGGCCACACCGGTTCGCTCGATCGGCGCGAACGGGTGCCCAGCGATCGCTTCGACGACCTCGCCCTGCGGGTTGGGCTCGATCACGCCGAACGCGACACCCTCGCCGTAGGAGAACCTGACGATTCGCACCGGAGGCAGCGTAATGCGCTAGACCGCGTTCAGCGCCTTGAGGTCCTCGGGGGTGGGCTGCCACATGCCGGCAGCGACGTTGGCCTCGATCTGCTCCGGTTTGGTTGCTCCGGCGATGACCGAGGCGACCGCGGGCTGGGCGGCCAGGCCGCCGATCGCCACGTCGAGCAGGCTCAGCCCTCGATCGGCCGCGTAGGCCTCGAGCGCTTCCACCCGGTCGAAGTTCGCGTCGGTCAGGACCCCGTCGCGGGTCGCCAGCCGGGTGCCCGCCGGAGCCGCCGCACCCCGGCTGTACTTCCCGGTGAGCAGACCGTTCGCCAACGGGTAGAACGGCAACAGCCCCAGGCCGAACCGCTCGCAGGCCGGCACAAGGTCCGCCTCGACGCCGCGCTCGATCAGGTTGTACTGGTTCTGCGCGCTGATGAAGCGCGTGTAGCCGGCCGTCCGGGCGATCCAGTCGGCGTCCGCCGTTTGCCAACCGGCGAAGTTCGAGTGCCCGACGTAGCGGACCTTGCCCTCGGCGACGAGCTCATGCAAAGCGGCCAACGTCTCCTCGATGGGGGTCCGGCCGTCCGGCACGTGGTACTGGTAGAGGTCGATCCAGTCGGTGCGCAGACGGCGAAGGGAGGACTCGACCGCCTGCCGGATGTAGCGACGCGAGCCGCGCGCATCCCAGTCCGGACCGAGAGCGCCACTCATCGACATCCCGAACTTGGTCGCGAGCACGATCGCGTCTCGTTCCTTGCCGAGGATCTCGCCGAGGAACGTTTCGGATTCGCCGTAGATGTCGGCGGTGTCGAACAGCGTGATGCCACAGTCGATGGCCGCGCGCACCACGGCGCGGGTGTCCTCAAGCCCGAGCCGGCGTCCGAAGTTGTTGCATCCCAGGCCGACAACCGAAACGGCGAGGCCCGAGTTACCGAGCTGACGGGTTCGCATCCGTCGATGCTCCCACGCGAGAGTGGAGCAGCCCGAAGGTGTAGGCGTCGTCGAGCGCCTGCCAGGAGGCCGCGATCACGTTCTCGTCGACCCCGACGGTGTCCCATTCCCGCTCACCGTCCGAGGTCCGCACCAGCACCCGGGTGATCGCGCCGGTGCCGTGCGCGCCCTCGAGGATCCGCACCTTGTAGTCGACCAGCTCGAACTTGCCCAGCTGCGGGTGGAAGCGCTCGAGCGCCTGTCGTAACGCCATGTCGAGGGCATTGACCGGGCCGTTGCCCTCGCCGGTGGACACTATGCGCTCCTCCCCGACGACGATCTTCACGGTCGCTTCCGAGGCCATCCCGCCGTCGGACCGCCCGTCGCTGATCACCCGGTACGACTCGAGCGCGAACGGCCGGGTCCGGCGCCCGTCCACCTCCTCGCGGAGAAGCAACTCGAACGAGGCCTCAGCGGCCTCGAACGAGTAGCCCTCCGCCTCCATGCTCTTGACGCGCTCGATGACGCGCCCGACGACCTCACGGTCGACCTCGATGTTGAGCTCCCGCGCCTTGAGCTCCACGCTGGCCCGACCGGCGAGTTCTGAGACGAGAACTCGCATGTCGTTGCCGACCACTGCCGGATCGATGTGCTGGTACAGGTCGGGGTCGACCTTCAGCGCCGACGCGTGCAGACCCGCCTTGTGGGCGAATGCGCTCGCGCCGACCCACGGCTGGTGATCATCGGGTGCGATGTTCGCCAGCTCGGCAATGGCGTGACTCACCCGGACGAGCTCGCTGATCGAGCCTTCCGGGAGAACGGGACGATCGAGCTTGAGTTCCAGGCCCGCCACGACGGAGAACAGGTCGGCGTTGCCGGCCCGCTCGCCGTAGCCGTTGGCGGTTCCCTGGACGTGCGTCGCGCCGGCCTCGACCGCGGCGAGGGAGTTGGCGACCGCACAAGCGGTGTCGTCGTGGGCGTGGATACCCACCCGCGTCGAGGACCCGGCGAAGCGGGCCGTCACCTCGTTGACGATCTCGCCGAGCCGGCCGGGGAGCATGCCACCGTTGGTGTCGCACAGCGCGACCACCTCAGCGCCGGCCTCGGCGGCGGTCGAAACGACCTCGAGCGCATAGGCCCGGTCGAGGTGGAAGCCGTCGAAGAAGTGTTCGGCGTCGAGAAACACCCGCCGGCCCTCCGCGACGAGGAACGCCACGGTGTCTCGGACCATGGCGAGGTTTTCCGCGAGCGTGGTACGCAACGCGCGCTCGACGTGCCCGGTGTGGGACTTGGCGACGAGGGTGACGACCGGCGTGCGAGCCTCGACCAGCGCTAGCACCTGGGGGTCGTCCGCCGCGGCGACCCCCGCCTTGCGGGTCGCGCCGAACGCCGCGAGCACCGCGTGCCGCAGGGCGATGTCACCGGCCGCGGCCCGTTGGAAGAATGCCTTGTCCTTCGGGTTGGCCCCCGGCCAGCCCCCCTCGATGAAGCCGACTCCGAGCTCGTCGAGGCGCAAGGCGACCGCCAGCTTGTCCTCGACCGACAGCGAGAGGCCCTCCATCTGCGAGCCGTCGCGCAGCGTCGTGTCATACACATGCAGGTCGGTGGTTGAGGACACCGTCGTACCTTTCCCTTCGAGCCAACAGAAAACCCCCCGGCCCACATGGGCAGCGAGGGGTTGCGCGTCGGCTGGGTTGCGGTTAGCCGACGCGCTCGCGAATGATCGAAAGCGCGGTCATCACCCTCCAGTGTTCGGCAGGTCCGGACGTGCGGTCAAGTCATTCGGCGAGATTCTCTTCGTTCGCGGCCGTGGCGCGAGGTCATTTGCTCCAGGCGCCGACGATGTCACGCACCGAGAGCATGCCCACGACCGCGCCGTCCTCGCACACCACGAGGTGACGGAATCCGCCGTTGATCATGGCGGCTGCCGCCTCGGTGAGCGACCACTGTGGGGCCGCAACGACGATGTCACTCGTCAGGTGTGCCCCCACCACCTCGGTGTCGACGTCCTCGCCACGACCGACCGCGTCCAGGACGTCGCGTTCGGTGAGGATGCCCGGGTGGTCGTGGTCGGGATCCATCACGACCACCGCCCCGACCCGGCGTTCGGACATCCGGCGGGCCGCCTCCCGAAGGGTGTGCGCGGGGCCGAGGGTGAGCACGACGCTCGACATCGCGTCGCGTGCGGTCAATTCACGTCGGGAGCGGAGTTCGGTTGATCCTTGCGTCGCCATTGACGCCTCCTGAGTCGACCCTTGGGGGTCACCTACCGCAAATCATGGCACGTGGTGCAGCCACCCGTGCGGGTCTGCGCTGTGCCCGTGCTGGAGATTGACGAGCGCGGTTCGTAGCGCGCTGGCGACCGGGGTTTCGCGCGGAAGCCGGACCTCGCCGCCGCGCCAGCGCAACGACCCGACCGAGGTGATGACCGCAGCAGTTCCGCAGGCGAAGACCTCGCTGATGTGACCGTCATCAACTCCCTTGCGCCACTCGTCGATGTCGACCCGCCGCTCCTCGACTCGGTGCCCGAACTCCCCGGCGAGCGTCTTCATCGTGTCGCGGGTGACGCCTTCGAGAATCGTTCCGGTCAGCTCCGGTGTCACGACCGAACCGTCGTCGAGGACGAACCACAGGTTCATCCCGCCGAGCTCTTCCACCCACCGCCGCTCCACCGCGTCGAGAAACAGGACCTGCTCGCAGCCGTTGGCGATCGCCTCCTGCTGCGCGACCAGGCTCGCGGCGTAGTTGCCTCCGCACTTGGCTGCCCCGGTGCCGCCGGGCGCGGCCCGGGTGTAGTCCTCGGAGAGCCAGATCGCCACCTGGGTGGCTCCGGATGCGAAGTAGGCACCGGCCGGCGAGGCGATGACCATGAACGTCACGTCACCGGCGGGCTTGACCCCCAGGCCGACCTCGGTGGCGATCATGAACGGGCGCAGGTACAGCGACTGCTCGTCCTGCGACGGGACCCAGGCCTCGTCCTGGCGGATCAGCAGGTCCGAGGCGGTGAGGAAGTCCTCAACGTCGAGGGTGGGCAACGCCAGGCGAGCCGCGGAACGCTGGAAGCGGGCGGCGTTCGCCTCGGGCCGGAAGGTGGCCACTGCGCCGTCCGGCTGGCGGTAGGCCTTGAAGCCCTCGAAAATCGACTGGCCGTAGTGCAGGATGTGCGTCGCCGGGTCGATCTGGAGCGGCCGGTAGGGGTGGACCCGCGCATCGTGCCACCCGGCGTCGGCGGTCCAGCGGACGGTGACCATGTGGTCGGTGAAGTACTTGCCGAACCCCGGGGCGGCGAGGATCTCCGCGAGGCGCTGCGCTGCGGTCGGGGTCGGGGTCGGCTCGACGCTGAACTCAAGGCCCATCGATCCAGGTTAGGCGAGCCGAGCGCAGATCGCATCCCCAATCTCACTTGTGCTGCGGGGCGCTGCGCCGCGCTCGGCCAGGTCGGCCGCCGCGGCCGCCTCGACCCTGGAGGCTGCCGCGGACAGGGACAACGAGTCGAGCAGCATCGCGACCGACAAGACGGTGGCGGTCGGATCCGCAATCCCTTGACCGGCGATGTCCGGAGCACTGCCGTGGACCGGCTCGAACATGCTCGGCGCGGTGCCGTCCACGTTGAGGTTGCCGCTCGCGGCCAGCCCGATCCCACCGGCGATCGCCGCGCCGAGATCGGTGATGATGTCACCGAAGAGGTTGTCGGTCACCACTACGTCGAACCGCTGCGGCCCAGTGGTGAAGTACAGGCAGGCAGCGTCGACGTGGGCGTAGTCGACGGTGACGGCGGGAAACTCGGCGCCCACCTCCTCGACCGTTCGCATCCACAACGACCCGGCGTGGGTCAGCACGTTGGTCTTGTGGACCAGCGTGAGGTGCTGACGCGGTCGGGCGGCCGCGCGGGCGAACGCGTCCCGAACCACCCGCTCGACCCCGAACCTGGTGTTGAGGCTGTTCTCCGCCGCGATCTCCTGCGGCGTCCCGAACCGCATGGATCCGCCGACGCCAGCGTAGGGACCTTCGGTGCCCTCGCGAACCACGACCATGTCGATGTCCTGCGGGCTGACGTCCGCGAGCGGGGTCCGGACCCCCCGGTAAAGCTTCACCGGTCGCAGGTTGACGGCGTGCTCGAAGGCAAAGCGGATCTTCAGCAACAGCCCCCGCTCGAGCACGCCGGGTGGGACGGTGGGGTCCCCTACTGCACCGAGCAAGATCGCGTCGACGTCACGAAGCTCGGCGAGCACGCTGTCCGGCAAGGTCTCGCCGGTGCGATGCCAGCGCGCGGCACCGAGGTCGTAATCGACCGTTTCAACCTTGACGCCGTCCGAGGCCAGCGCCGCGTCGAGGACCTTCAGCCCTTCGGCGACCACCTCCGTCCCGATTCCGTCCCCGGGCACGACCGCAATCCGCACGCTGTCCGTCACGAGTGGCGAGGGTAGTCGACCGCCAACGTAGGTTGGGCGGGTGTCGCGACGTGGCTGGGTCCTGTTCGTTGCGATGTGCCTCATCTGGGGCCTGCCCTACCTGCTGATCAGGATCGCGGTCCGCGACCTCAGCCCGACCACGATCGTGTTCGCCCGCACCGGGATTGCCGCGCTTCTGCTCCTCCCTATCGCCCTCGCCCGGCGAGTGCTTCCCGGTCTGCGAGGTCACTGGGGCTGGCTGCTCGCCTACACCGTTGTCGAGCTCGCGATCCCCTGGCTTCTCCTCACTCGGGCCGAGGAGCACCTCACCAGTTCGCTGACCGGCCTGCTGGTCGCGGCCGTTCCGCTGGTCGGGGTGGGCATCAGCCGAATCTTCGGGCTGGGCGAGGTCATGACGGGCCGGCGCTGGGCCGGGCTCGTCGTCGGCCTCGCCGGGGTTGCGGCCCTGGTCGGGCTCCAGTTCGGCGACGTCGACCTGACTGCGGTCCTCCAGGTGTTCATCGTGACGGTCGGCTACGCCACCGGTCCACTGATCCTCAGCCATCGGCTGTCAACGGCGCCCGGCCTCGCGGTCGTGACCGCCTCGCTCGGACTGACCGCGCTCCTCTATGCGCCCTTCGCCGCGACCAGCCATCCCCAGCACGTTCCCGCAGAGGCGATCTGGTCGGTGATCGGGCTCGCTGTCGTCTGCACGGCGATCGCGTTCCTCGTGTTCTTCGCGCTGATCGCCGAGGTCGGGCCGGTGCGAGCAACCGTCATCACCTACGTGAACCCGGCGGTCGCGATCGCCCTCGGCGTGAGCGTGCTCGGCGAGTCGCTCACGACGGGGATGATCGTCGGGTTCCCGCTGGTGCTGGTTGGCTCGGTGCTCGCGACCTCCCACAGTGGCGCCGCGAGCACTGCCGGCACGGACCAGCCGGCCGAGCCGGTCGTTAGCCCCGGTTGATCGCGCTCACGAGCGCGTACAGCGAGGCCGTCGTGATGCTCGGCGAGATCCCGCAGCCCCACAGCACGACTCCGTTGACCGTGACCTCGAGGTACGCCGCCGCCTGCGCCTCCTCACCCGCGCCGGTCGCATGCTCGTGGTAGTCGAGGACCCGAGCATCGATCCCGACGTTGGCCAGGGCGTGAACGAACGCCGCGATCGGCCCGTTGCCCTCGCCCGCGATCTCGTGGCGAGCACCGTCGACGGTCACGGTCGCCCGGATGGCGTCGGTCCCGTCGCTCGCACTGTCGATCGAGTAGGACTCCAAGTGCACGGGCGCAGTGCGGGCGAGATAGGTCTGCTCGAACAACTCCCAGATCCGGCTCGGCGCGATCTCGCCGCCGTCCGCGTCAGCCACCTGCTGCACGATCCGGGAGAGCTCGATCTGCATCCGGCGGGGCAGGTCGAGGTGGTAGTCGTGCTTCATGACGTAAGCGACGCCGCCCTTGCCCGACTGGGAGTTGACCCGGATGACCGCCTCGTAGGTCCGGCCGACGTCCATCGGATCGATCGGCAGGTAGGGCACCGCCCACGGGAAGTCCTCGATCGCGACCCCCGCCTCGTCGGCGTCGCGGGCGAGCGCCTCGAATCCCTTCTTGATCGCGTCCTGGTGCGACCCGGAGAACGCCGTGTAGACCAGGTCGCCGCCGTAGGGGTGACGCGGGTGCACGGGCAGCTGGTTGCAGTACTCGACGGTCCGGCGGACTTCGTCGATGTCGCTGAAGTCGATTCCCGGGTCCATGCCCTGGCTGAACAGGTTCAGTCCGAGGGTCACCAGACACACGTTCCCGGTCCGTTCGCCGTTGCCGAACAGACATCCCTCGACCCGATCGGCGCCGGCCTGCACGCCGAGTTCGGCCGCCGCGACTGCGGTGCCGCGGTCGTTGTGGGGGTGCAGGCTGAGGATCACCGCGTCGCGGCGGCTCACGGTGCGGCCGAACCACTCGATCGAGTCCGCGTAAACGTTCGGTGTGGCCATCTCCACGGTCGCCGGGAGGTTCAGCACGACCGGGCGGTCCGGAGTCGGCGCCCACACGTCCATCACCGCCTCGCAGACCTCGACGGCGTAGTCGAGCTCGGTGCCGGTGAAGGACTCCGGGGAGTACTGCCAACGCACGTCGGTGGTGGGCAGCAACGACTCCGCGTACTTCTCACACCACTGCGCCCCGCGGATGGCGATGTCCTTGATCCCGTCCTTGTCCATGCCGAACACGACCCGACGCTGAAGCGTCGACGTCGAGTTGTACAGGTGGATCAGCGCGGTTCCCCTGAAGCCGACCAACGACTCGCAGGTGCGCTCGATGAGCTCCTCGCGCGCCTGGGTCAGCACCTGGATCGTGACGCCGTCGGGAACGTCGTCGTTCTCGACCAGGCTGCGGATGAAGTCGAAGTCGGTCTGGCTGGCCGCGGGGAAGCCGACCTCGATCTCGGTGTAGCCGATGTCGACAAGCAGATCGAACATCCGCCGTTTGCGCTCGGCGTCCATCGGGTCGATCAGAGCCTGGTTGCCGTCGCGGAGGTCGACGCTGCACCACTGCGGCGGTCCGGCGATCACCCGATTGGGCCAGGTGCGGTCGGGCAGGTCGATGGGCGGGAACGGGACGTAGCGAGAAGCCTTGGGCATGCGGGGCGTAAACGGGCGGGTCATGAGGTCTGCTCCAGTCGGATTCGATCGGGTGGCAAACCGGCGCTCTGCTGATGCTGACAGCTGATGCTGGACGCAGCCAAGCCCCGTAGCGGGGGGCCGGTCCGGTGGCCCCGCTACGGGCGACTAAGGAGCAGGGTGGTGCGCATTGCGTTCACGGTAGCAGTTTCGGCATGAAGCGGCGCGGGATTGACCACACGAGTCCGAGCACGATCAGCGCGGCCACTCCGTCGAGCCAGTAGTGGTTGGCGGTGACCACCACGACGTACCCGGTCATGGCCGGGTAGGCAAGCGCGACCCATCGCCATCGGCTCTCGCTCACGCCGATGACAGCCGCCGCGACGAGCACCGCCCAGCCGACGTGCACCGACGGGATGCAGGAGAGCTGGTCGGTGATCCCGGCGCCGAGGCCCGAGTACACCGACTGGTGATAGCGGGCGGCGAGGTCGACCACCGGCAGGCCGGGAACGAGCCGCGGCGGGGCGACCGGGAGCAACCCGATCAACAGGCTCACCCCGGTGAACAGGACCACCAGGTTGCGCCACCGCGGATAGGACTCGCGATGCCGCCAGAGCAGCCACACCAGCATCGCGACGAGCGCAAGCGCGTGTGCGTAGGCGTAGTAGCCATTCACCACCCTCGACAACGTCGCGTGCGGCAAGATCGACCGTTCGAGCGCGGCCTCGCTCGGGAGGTGCATCGTCCGCTCGGCGTTCCAGATCCACCGGCCGCGGCTGAACGCGCCCGCCTCGTGAAAGAGCGAGACCTGACCGACGATCCGCCACACGATGAACAACACGTTGAGGACGATGACCTCGCGCAGGACCCAACCCCACCGACCGAGCCGCTGAGTCGTGCGCGCATGCTCGTCGGGATTCTCGAACGCCAGACCCTCGCCGAATGAACGCCCGCACTCGGTGCAGACGTCGAAGGCCATGGCCACCCGCGCCCGACAGCCCACACACACCCACGTCGGCGGGGTGAGGGCAACATCGGTCACGCTGGGGGTATCGACCGAACCGGTGAACGACCTGAGCCGTGGTCGGTGACGCCCAGCGCGGTCCTGATCCCACGCTCCAGCTCGGGCGCGGCCCGCAGCAACTCCTCGGTGGCGGGGCCGGCGAGGTGCTGGTCCACCACGGAGCCACCGGTAACCGTCACCTTCTCGGCGTACTCCGCCCGAAAGGCGGTCGGCGGGTGGCCGCCGTCCACCCGGGTGAGCCGTGCGCTCGCCCGACGCCGCAGCCGCTGCCGCTCGCTGGCCGGCACCTGGGCCACCCGGTCGGGGATAGCCCTGATGATGTCCGGGTCCCGGCGCATCGCACCCGACCGCATCCCCTCGCGCACATAGCCGGCGAGATCGAGCGAGTCGAACAGGTCGGCGAGCCCCGAATGCCCCGCGAGACCGAGCGCCATCCGGTCAGCGCGATACTCAGCCCGCTGGGCCGCGCGGCTGACACCAACGCTGAGGACGGTCCCGACCGTGATCGAGAGCAGGTAGAAGGGCAGGAAGACGACGAACTGCCCGACCTGAGAGATCCGCCCGCTCCCGAACCGGCGACCGGCATCGGGGAGCACGAGCACCACGCCCTGGAGATCGTCCATCGCCTGCTCGACGCCGTCTTGGCCCGGCCAGCACAGCACCCGCCAGTTCCGTGCCGAGACGAGCGCACTCCGCACCCACCAGTGCCGCCCGATGTCGCGATTGACCTGATGCCCCAGCTCGTGCGCAAGCAGGGCGATCCGACCGCCGTCGTCGAGGCTCTCCCACAGCGGCACGCCGATCGCAAGACAGGT
This sequence comes from Mycobacteriales bacterium, assembly GCA_035501255.1. Taxonomy (GTDB): domain Bacteria; phylum Actinomycetota; class Actinomycetes; order JAFAQI01; family JAFAQI01; genus JAFAZI01. The sequence continues at coordinate 12,700 of DATJWM010000100.1, forward strand.
GGTGCCGCCGATCGTGACGCTGAAGGCGCTCGTCTTCGCCGTGGGGACAAGCAGCTGTGGCGCCTTGGCCCCGATCGCCGCGGTGATCTGGTCGAGCAGCGCGAAACACGTCGGCGCCTGTTCCCGGGTCCAGCCGGATGGCACTCGGCGTCGGCGCCTGCGCCGGTCGACCGGCTGCACTGCGAGCAACGTCATCGCCAACAGCGCCGACAGCACGGCCCGGACGAACAGCGCAAGGCCGGTGAACCAGACCGCGACGGCCGCCGCCGCGATGAGCACCGTGACGAGGTGGACGGCCAACGCGACCACGATCGCGACCGCCGACAGCCAATCCCGGGACAGCACGCGATCCGGTGACCGCATCAGACGCCCGTGCTCGCGTCGTAGGGCGGCGTCGACGTTCTTCTGGACAAGACGCCATCCCCACGTGGAGCGCACCACGGGTGGATGCGGGTCGACGTTCCACCCGCAGGCCGGGCACCACGGCGTCCACCCGTCGATCTGCTCGATCGCAGCACCACACGCCGGGCAGGTCCCCACCCCGTCCACGCCATCATCAGAGCAGACGCGAGGGGGCCCGGTCAGCCGAACGCGGTAGGTTTCGCCGCGTGCGCCGTCTGCCCGTCGACACCCAGCTCGTCGCCGCACTCGGTCAGGAGGCCGAGGCGGCCCATCGGCTCGCCGACGTCGGGTTCGACGGCGTGTTCACCTTCGAGGGCCCGCACGACGTCTTCTTCCCGCTCGTGACGGCCGCCCTCGCGGGCGCGGACCTCGACCTGATGACCAACGTGGCGATTGCGCTCCCGCGCAGCCCGATCCATCTCGCCCACGCCGCATGGGACCTCCAGGCGCTGTCCGCGGGGCGCTTCCGCCTCGGGCTGGGCAGCCAGATCAGGCCGCAGATCGAGCGCCGCTACGGGACCCGGTGGACCAAACCGGTCGGTCAGATGCGGGAGTGGGTCGAGGCGATCCGGGCGATTTTCACGGCTTGGGAGGGCGGTGCGCGCCTCGACTACCGCGGCGAGCACACCGCCCACACGCTGATGACGCCGATGTTCGCCCCCGGGCCGAACCCGTTCGGCCCGCCACCGATCCTGCTCGGCGCGCTCGGCCCGCAGATGACCCGGATGGCGGCGGAGGTGGCCGACGGTCTGCTCGTCATGCCGTTCAACAGCCGGGACCATCTTCTCGAGCGAACCGTTCCCGCGATCGACGCCGGACTCGCCGCGGCGGGCCGTCCCGCGCGCGGGAGCGCCGACGACCGGTTCGAGATCGTCGCCGAGGTCATCGTGGCGTGTGGGCGGGACGAGGCCGAGCTCGCGGTAGCGCACGCGGGTGCCCGGTCGTTGCTCGCGTTCTACGGATCCACCCCCTCCTATCGCCCGGTGTTGGAGGTCGCCGGGTGGGGGGACCTCCAGCCGGAACTCAACCGGCTGTCCAAAGAGGGGCAGTGGACGACCATGCCGACCCTGATCGACGACACGATGCTGCGCACCCTCGCGGTCGAGGGGAGCCCGAGCCACTGCGCCGAACAGATCCTGGCCCGATACGGCGACCTCGCGACCCGCCTCGCGTTCTACCAGCCGTACGCGGCCAACCCGGAAACGACGAGCGAGCTGCTCAGCGCGCTCCGGACAGGAAGCTGACGAGCACCTCTCGGAACTCCCCGGACGCGTCGACCCACGGATAGTGCCCGGCGTCAGGCAGTTCCACGACCCGGGCATTGGGCAGGGTCGCGGCCACGAGATGCCCCGATTGGACTCCGGTCATGCCGTCGCGCCCGCCCACGATGACCAACGCCGGGCACCCGACAGCCTGTAGCTCGACCCGGAAGGCCTCGGCCTGAGCCTGGAAGTCATCCGACGGGAAGGCCGCGGCGGCACGCAACGACATCTGAGCGTCGGTCGAGTCCGCATGCTGGCGCGCCCGCTCATCCCACGTGCCGTAACCGAACACCCGCAAGCCGCGATCGAAACGCTGCCGTCGGTGCGGTGGCGCGTACTCGAGCTCGGCCTCGACCTCCGCCGCCTCGGCGTACCAGGGCTCGCTCGAACGGCTCGCCCGGATGCGCTTGATGTCCGCACTGATCTCGCCGAACCCCTTGCCCGACGGCGTGACCAGGATCAGCCGCGAAACCCGCTCGGGGTGACGGGCGGCGTACACCAACGCGACCAAACAACCGGCGGAGTGACCGAGCAGGTCGACCGTGTCGAGGCCGCGGTCGATCCGCAGCGCCTCAACGTCGTCGGCGAGCCGGGGAAAGGCGAGCGAGTCGCGATCGGCGGGAAGCTCGGAGTGGCCGCTCCCGCGCAGGTCGAGCCGCAGGAGCGTGTGGCTGGCCGAGAGCCCGGCGAGGTCCTCGAGGTACGCCGACGCCCTACCGGGGCCCCCGGGCAGGCACACGAGCGGCGGCCCGGAGCCGAGCACGTGCAGCGCGAGCCGGGTTCCGTCGGTCGCGGTGACGGTGACGTAGTTCGGGTCGCTCACTGATCGTCGGGCAGGTACGCGGCGGAGATCTGCTCCGCGCCGACCGCGGTGCCGATCTCCTCGAGGGTGCCGGCCGGTACGGCGGAGTCGACGGTCAACACGATGAGTGCTGCCCCACCTTCGGCCGTGCGGGCCACCTGCATGCCGGCGATGTTGACCCCGGCATCACCGAGTAGCTTTCCGACCGTTCCCACGATGCCGGGTCGGTCGTCGTAGGTGAGGAACACCATGTGCTCGGACAGCGCCACCTCGACGTCGAAGCCGTTGACGCCGACCAGTTTCTGAATCAGCCGAGGTCCGGTGAGATTGCCGCTCACCGACACCGAGCGGCCGTCGGCGAGCGCACCCCGGATGGTGAGGACGTTGCGGTAGTCGGGGCTGTCCTGGGTACTGGCGAGGTCGAGCTCGACGCCGCGGTCGGCCGCGAGCAGCGGCGCGTTGACGAACGTGACCTGCTCCTCGACCACGTCGGCGAAGATCCCCCGCAGCGCGGCAAGCTGGAGCACGGACACGTCGAAGGCTGCGAGCTCGCCCTTGATCTCTACCGTCAGCGCGGCAGGCACACCCCCCGCCAGCGCCGTGAACAGCCGCCCCAACCGTTCCATCAGCGGCAGACTCGGCCGCAGCTCCTCGGCAACCGCCCCGCCCTGGACGTTGACTGCGTCGGGGACGAAGTCCCCGGCCAGCGCGAGCCGGACCGATCGCGCGACCGCCAGCCCCGCCTTGTCCTGCGCCTCCGCAGTCGACGCACCGAGGTGCGGCGTGACGACCGCCCGGGGATGATCGAAGAACGGCGCATCGGTGCACGGCTCGGTCACGAACACGTCGACCCCTACGCCACCGAGCCGCCCCTCCTTGAGCGCCTGATCGAGGGCGTGCTCGTCGACCAGGCCGCCGCGGGCCGCGTTGACCAGGATGGCGCCCTGCTTCACCAGCGCGAGCTCGCGCTCCCCGATCAGGCCGGTGGTCTCCGGCGTCTTCGGCAGATGAATGGAGATGAAGTCACTCTCGGCCAGCAATTCGTCGAGAGCGACGAGCTCGATCCCGAGTTGAGCGGCCCGCGCCGGCGGAACGTAGGGATCGTAGGCGACCAACCGGGTGCCGAACGCGGCCATCCGCTGCGCGAAGAGCACTCCGATCCGGCCGAGTCCGACCACGCCGACCGTCTTCTCGCTCACCTCGACCCCGGTGAACGCGCTGCGCTTCCACTCCCCCGCCTTCAGGCTCGCGGTGGCGGCCGGGATCTGGCGTGCGGTCGCGAGCAAGAGCGCGACCGCGTGCTCGGCCGCTGACACCACGTTGGAAGTCGGCGCGTTCACCACCAACACGCCGCGGGCGGTGGCGGCGTCGACGTCGACGTTGTCCAACCCGATACCGGCCCGTGCCACGACTTTGAGCCGAGTCGCCGCCGACAACGCCTCCACGTCGATCTGGGTCGCACTCCGAACGATCACCGCGTCGACGTCCGCGATCGCGGGGAGCAGCGCATCGCGGTCTGCCCCGTCGACGCTGCGCAGCTCACAGTCCTCGGCGAGAACCTCGAGCGCGCTGGGAGCGAGTTCCTCGGCGATCAGGACTACCGGTTTGGCCACCGGACAACCCTAGCGGTGTCAGTTGGTCAGGCTGGGATCAGTCGGTGCGGATCCACGACATCAGACCGCGCAGCCGAGCGCCTACCTCCTCGATCGGATGGGCGGCGCCCTCAGCGCGATATTTCTCGAATGCCGGACGTCCCGCGTCGTCCTCAGCGATCCACTCCCGCGCGAACGTGCCGTCCTGGATCTCGCCGAGGATGCGCTTCATCTCCGCCTTGGTTTCGGCGTTCACGACCCGCGGCCCGCGCGTGTAGTCGCCGTACTCGGCCGTGTCGGAGATGGACCAGCGCATCTTCGCGAGGCCGCCCTCATACATCAGGTCGACGATCAGCTTCAGCTCGTGCAGGCACTCGAAGTACGCCGCCTCGGGCTGGTAGCCCGCCTCGGTCAAGGTCTCGAAGCCGGCCTGGACGAGCGCGGACATGCCGCCGCAGAGCACGGCCTGCTCGCCGAAGAGGTCCGTCTCGGTCTCCTCGGTGAACGTCGTCTTCAAGGTGCCGGGGCGGGTGCCGCCGATGCCCTTCGCGTAGGCCAGGGACAGGGCGAAGGCATTGCCGGTGGCGTCCTGTTCGACCGCCACCAGACACGGCACGCCGCGACCCTCCTGGAACTGTCGGCGTACGAGGTGCCCGGGACCTTTGGGAGCCACCATGCAGACGTCCACGTCGGCAGGTGGCGTGATGTAGCCGAACCGGATGTTGAAGCCGTGGCCGAAGAACAACGCGTCGCCGGCGTTGAGGTTCGGCTCGATGTCGTCCTGGTAGAGATGACGCTGCACCGTGTCCGGGGCCAGCACCATGATCAGGTCGGCCTCCGCGCACGCCTCGCCGGGCGTCACGACCCGCAACCCCTCCGCCTCGACCGCGGCGCGGCTCTTCGACCCCTCGGGCAACCCGACGCGGACGTCGACTCCGGAGTCGCGAAGGTTCAGCGCGTGCGCATGCCCCTGTGAGCCGTAGCCAAGGATGGCAACCTTACGGGCTTGGACGAGCGCGAGATCGGCGTCGTCGTCGTAGAAGATCTCGGGCATGGCGGTTATGCGGTCCTCTCCACTGAGCGAAGCGTGCGGTCGGTGATGCTACGTGCGCCGCGGCCAACCGCGACCATTCCGGACTGGACGAGCTCACGGATCCCGAACGGCTCCAGCACCCGGATGAACGCCTCCAACTTATCCGCCGTACCGGTCGCCTCGATCGTCACGGCGTCGGACGCGACGTCAACGACCTTGGCTCGGAACAGCTGAACGATCTCGAGGACTTGCGATCGGGTGGTGAGATCCGCCTTGACCTTCACGAGCAGCAACTCGCGCTGCACGGACGCGGCGACGTCCAGCTCGACGACCTTCAGGACGTTGACGAGCTTGTTGAGCTGCTTGGTCACCTGCTCGAGCGGGAGGTCCTCGACGTTGACCGCGATCGTCATCCGGGACACGTCAGGGTGCTCGGTCGGCCCGACCGCGAGCGAGTCGATGTTGAAACCGCGCCGGGAGAACAGCGCGGAAACCCGGGCGAGCACACCCGGCTTGTTCTCCACCAGTACCGACAGCGTGTGCCTACTCATCGAGCTCGCCCATCTCGTAGTCGAAGTCCGGTGCGGTCTCCCGCGCGATCTTGATGTCGTCGTTCGACGTACCGGCCGCGACCATCGGCCAGACCATGTGGTCCTTGCCGACGACGAAGTCGATGACGACCGGCGCATCGGTCACCGCCATCGCCTTTTCAATCGTCGCGTCGACGTCGGCGGCGGTCTCGCATCGCAGACCGACGCAGCCCATCGCCTCCGCCAGCATGACGAAGTCGGGAACGTAGTTCGACCGACCGGCCAGCAGGTCGGTGTTGGAATAGCGCCCGTCGTAGAACAGCGTCTGCCACTGCCGCACCATGCCGAGTGACCCGTTGTTGATGATCGCGATCTTGACCGGGATGCCCTCGATCGCGCAGGTGGTCAGCTCCTGGTTGGTCATCTGGAAGCACCCGTCCCCGTCGATGGCCCAGACCAACGCTTCGGGTTGGCCCACCTTCGCACCCATGGCGGCCGGGACCGCGAACCCCATCGTCCCGAGCCCGCCGGAGTTGATCCACGTGCCCGGCTTCTCGTAGCCGATGAACTGCGAGGCCCACATCTGGTGCTGACCGACGCCCGCGACGAAGATCGTGTCCGGCCCGCAGGTCTTGCCGATCCGCTCGATCACGTACTGCGGGGCGAGCGTGCCATCGGTGTGCATGTCGTACCCCAGCGGATACGTGCGCTTCCAGCCGTCGCACTGCTTCCACCAGTCGGCGTAGTCACCGCGATTGCCCGCGTCGTACTCGGCCTGCACCGCGACGATCAGGTCGGCGATGACCTCGCGGGCGTCGCCGACGATCGGCACGTCCGCGGCCCTGTTCTTGGAGATCTCGGCCGGGTCGATGTCGGCGTGGATCACCTTCGCGTCCGGGGCGAAGCTCGACAGCTTGCCGGTCACCCGGTCGTCGAATCGCGCGCCGAGGGTGATCAGGAGGTCGGCGCGCTGGAGAGCGGTCACGGCCGCGACCGTCCCGTGCATTCCCGGCATCCCCAGGTGCTGGCGATGGGAGTCGGGGAAAGATCCGCGCGCCATCAACGTCGTCACAAGTGGCGCGCCCACCAGCTCGGCGAGCACCAACAACTCGTCGGTGGCGTGCGCCTTCAGCACACCACCACCGACGTAGAGCACGGGGCGCTTGGACTCGACGATCAACTTCGCCGCCTCGCGCACCTGCTTGCCGTGCGGCTTCGCGGCCGGCCGATAGCCGGGCAGCGCCAACTCCACCGGCCACTCGAAGTCGGTCATCGACTGCAACGCGTCCTTGGCGATGTCCACGAGCACCGGTCCCGGTCGGCCACTCGCGGCGATGTGGAACGCCTCAGCGAGGGTGCGCGGGATGTCCTCGGCGTGCTGGACGAGGAAGTTGTGCTTGGTGATCGGCATCGTGATCCCGCAGATGTCGGCCTCCTGGAACGCATCGGTTCCGATCGCCGCCGACGGGACCTGGCCGGTGATCGCCACGATCGGCACCGAGTCCATGTAGGCATCCGCGATCGGCGTCACCAGGTTCGTCGCGCCCGGACCACTCGTCGCCATGCATACCCCGACCCGACCCGTTGCCTGGGCGTAGCCGGTCGCCGCATGCCCGGCACCCTGCTCGTGGCGCACCAGGATGTGACGGACCTTGGTCGAGTCGAACAGCGGGTCGTACGCCGGAAGGATCGCGCCCCCCGGGATGCCGAACACCACCGCAGCGTCGAGTTCCTCGAGAGCACGCACCATCGCCTGCGCGCCCGTCATGCGCTCCACCGTCATCACTCCTCAGTGCTGTGTTCAACAAAACCCTGTGTCCAACCAAACCCTGTGTCCAACAAAAAACCTGCGTCCAACAAAAAACCCCTCGTGCGCCGGAGCGCTGAGGGGTCGCACGTGATCCAAGGATCAGATCACGTGCTCCGGAACTACGAGAATTCGCCGCATTACTCAACGGTGGACCACGACCGGTCGCCTGTCAAGCAAACTGCCGACGAACGCTCAGTTCGTCACCGCCCCGTACGCTGCCGAGCCGACCAGCTTCGCGTACTTGCCGAGCACGCCGGTCGGGTAGCGGGGAGGGGGTGGGGTCCAGCCAGTGCGCCGACGCTCGAGCTCGGCGTCGTCGACGAGCAGATCGAGCGTCCGGCCATCGATATCGAGCCTGATCCGGTCGCCATCGCGGACGAACGCGATCGGCCCGCCATCCGTCGCCTCAGGCGCGACGTGCCCGATGCACAGCCCCGTGGTCCCTCCGGAGAAGCGACCGTCGGTCAGCAGCAACACGTCCTTGCCGATGCCCGCGCCCTTGATCGCCCCGGTGACCGCGAGCATCTCGCGCATGCCGGGCCCCCCTTTCGGGCCTTCGTAGCGGATCACGATGACGTCACCGGGCGCGAGCGTCCCGTCCTTCACCGCGTCCATCGCGGGTTGCTCCCGGTCGAAGACCCGCGCGGTGCCCTCGAACACCGCCTGGTCGAAACCGGCGGTCTTGACGACTGCACCGTCGGGGGCGAGCGAGCCGCGCAGGATCGCCAGCCCGCCCGTGTGATGAATCGGATCTGCCATCTCGTGGATCACCGCGCCGTCAAGGGCAGCCGGACGGATGTCGTCCAAGTTCTCCGCCACGGTCTTGCCGGTCACCGTCAGGCAGTCGCCATGGATCAGGCCCTCGTCCAACAACGCCCGCATGACAACCGGGATGCCACCAACCCGATCGACATCGCTCATCACGTAGCGGCCGAACGGCTTGACGTCCGCGAGATGCGGCGTACGGGCGCCGATCCGGTTGAAGTCGTCGAGTTCGAGGCTGACGCCCGCCTCGTGAGCGATCGCGAGGAGATGCAGGACCGCGTTGGTGGATCCACCCAAAGCCATCACGACCGTGATCGCGTTTTCGAACGCCGCCTTGGTCAGGATCTGGCGGGCGGTGATGCCGACCTCGAGCATCCCGACGACAGCCTCACCCGACCGGATCGCGTACTCGTCCCGGCGCCGGTCGACCGCCGGTGGCGCGGCACTGCCCGGCAGGGACATGCCAAGCGCCTCCGCGGCGCTGGCCATCGTGTTGGCGGTGTACATCCCGGCGCAGGCACCCTCGCCCGGACAGGTCGCCCGCTCGATCTCCTCGAGCCGGTCCTTCGTGATCAGACCTCGGGCGCACGCGCCGACGCCCTCGAACACGTCGATGATGGTCAGATCCCGATCGTCGAGGCGGCCGGGCAGCGTCGTACCGGCATAGAGGAAGACCGAGGCGAGGTCGAGGCGGGCGGCCGCCATCAGCATGCCCGGCAGCGACTTGTCGCAGCCGGCGAGCAGGACCGACCCGTCGAGGCGCTCGGCGAACATCACCGTCTCGACCGAATCGGCGATCACCTCCCTCGACACGAGCGAGGCGTGCATGCCCTCGTGGCCCATCGAGATCCCGTCGGAGACCGAGATCGTGCCGAATTCCAGCGGTACGCCACCGGCTTGCCGGACGCCGTCCTTGGCCCGCTTGGCGAGGCGGTCGAGGGAGAGGTTGCAGGGGGTGATCTCGTTCCACGACGACGCAACGCCGATCTGCGGCTTGTCCCAGTCAGCGTCGGTCAGACCGACCGCGCGCAGCATCGCCCGCGCGGGAGCCCGCTCGTATCCGTCAGTGACCTCGCGGCTGCGCGGCTTGTTGTCCACGCCCAGAGACTATGCGCTGCTCCGATAACGGCGTCACGCCGTATAGGCCAGAGCGAAACTGCGTCACGCCGTTGTGCACAGTGCGGTACGGCGTCACGCGGTGTCCCCAGAACGGTTCGGTCGCAACCGCGGCCGCGGGAGATTCACGACTCTGGCCGGATGCACCCCGTTCTCGAACAGCTGTCGCGAACTCAGGACGGCGTGATCACGCGCCAGCAGGCACTGGCCGTGATCTCGCAGCCGGAGATCTCGACCCAGCTCGGCCGGCACTGGCAGGTCATGCTGCCCGGCATTTATGCCACCTTCTCCGGCGCGCTCACGTCGCGGCATCGCACGCGGGCGGCTCTCCTGCACGCAGGACCCGATGCGATGCTGAACGACTCCTCCGCCCTCTTCGCACACGGGATCCCCTATGTTCCGGCCGATCCGCTGTGCCGAGTCCTCGTCCCGGATCGCGTCCAAGCCGGGTCGCGCGACTTCGTCGTGGTACGACGAACGAAGCGCCCACCCGAGGCGGTGCGAATCGCCGGTCTGCCGGTGGCGCCCCTCGCTCGCGCGCTGTGTGAACTCGGCGCCCGACACCCCGACGAGCGCGAATCCCTCGCGGTCCTCGCGGCGGCGGTTCAGCTCAAGCGGGTGCCGCTGCACGCGATCTATCGAGAGATCGAGTCCGGCCCGAATCGTGGCCGAACGAGGCTCGTGCGAATCGCGGCCGCGATCGCCGATGGCGTTCGGTCTGGTCCCGAGGACGACTTTCGACGGCTCGTGCTGTCGAGCAAGATCGTCCCGGAGCCCAACTGGAATTGGTTGATCGAGCTCCCCAGCGGACAACGGGTCAGCCCCGACGCGCTGATCTGCGACGCCGCACTCGTGCACGAGACCAACGGGCGCGCGGGGCATTCCGCGGAGCGAGCCGGCGAGGACGCCTTCGAGGACATGCAGCGACGCGCGGATGCCCTCGTTGCCGCGGGCTTCACGGTTCTCCAGAACACCCCGCGCAGAATCGCTTCGGAGGGCGCGGAGGTGCTTCGCGAGTTCGAAGCGTGCTACCTGCGCACGCGAGGGCGCGGCCTTCCCCCAGGAGTGTCGGTCCTGCGCTCAGGGCCGCCCTAACGGCGTCACGCCGTAGAGCCCAGAGCGAAACGGCGTCACGCCGTTATGACGGGGACTACGGGGTGAGGCGGGCGAGGATCAGCTCCCGGGCACGCTTGGCGTCGCCGGTGCCACCGGTGGCCTTCATCACGGCACCGACCAACGGCCCGACCGCACCGAGGTTGCCGTCCCGCACCTTCTGGGCGGCATCGTCGAGCTCGGCAATCGCGGCGTCCACCGCGGTTGCGAGCTCGTCCTCGCCGGCGACCTTCCACCCGTGCGCCTCGATCACGGCATCGACATCGCCCTCCCCGTCCAAGACCGCGTCCACGACCTGGCGGGCGAGCTTGTTGGTCAGCTCGCCGCTGTCCTCGAGCTCGCTCACGCGCACGACCTGCGCCGGCCCGACGGCAAGTTCGGACGGGTCGAGGTCGAGCTCGCCGGCCTTGCCGACGAGGTAACCGAGCCACCAGCCCTTGGCCTTGCTCGGCGGCGCTCCGAGCGCGATCGTCTCGGCGACCAGGTCGATGATCCCCGCGTTCGTCAACTGCTCGACATCGATTGCCGTGAAGCCGTTGTCGGCAGCAAATCGGGCGCGGCGCAGGTTCGGCGGTTCCGGCAAGGTGGCCCGGATGTCCTCCACCAACTCCCGAGGCGGCGCGAGCGGCACGAGATCGGGCTCGGGGAAGTACCGGTAGTCCTGCGCCTCCTCCTTGCTGCGACCCGGACTGGTCGTCCCCGAGTCCTCATGGAAATGCCGCGTCTCCTGCACGACCCGCTCCCCTGCGTCGAGGAGCGCGCCCTGCCGCTCGACCTCGAAAGTCACCGCCCGCTCGACCGAACGCAGCGAGTTCACGTTCTTCGTCTCCGTCCGGGTGCCGAGGCCCGAGGATCCGGCCGGCGTGAGGGAGAGGTTGACGTCGCAACGCAGCGAGCCCTGTTCCATCCGTACGTCGGACACCTCCAGCTCCCGCAGCAGGTCACGAAGTTCGCTCACGTAAGCCCGCGCGACCGCGGCCACCCGCTCGCGGGTTCCCGCCACGGGGCGGGTGACAATCTCCACGAGCGGGATCCCGGCCCGGTTGTAGTCGACCAGCGAATGGGTCGCGCCGTGGATGCGGCCGGTAGCGCCCCCGACATGCAGCGTCTTGCCGGTGTCCTCCTCGAGGTGCACCCGCTCGATCTCGACCCGGACTACGCCACCGTCGACCGGGACGTCGAGGTAACCGTCCACGCACAGCGGCTCGTCGTACTGGCTGATCTGGTAGTCCTTCGGCATGTCCGGGTAGAAGTAATTCTTGCGCGCGAACCGACACCACTCGGCGATCTCGCAATGCAGCGCGAGGCCGATCCGAATCGTGAACTCGATCGCCTTCGCGTTGGTCACCGGTAGCGAGCCGGGCAACCCCAGACAGGTCGGACACACGTGGCTGTTTGGCGCCCCGCCGAACTCGGTCGAGCAGCCGCAGAACAGCTTGGTCTGCGTGCCGAGCTCGACGTGGGTCTCCAGCCCGACCACCGGGTCGTAGCGGGTGAGCACGTCCTCGTAGGAAGCGGAGGTCATGTTCCCAGCCTGTCACAGCGCCGACGCCCCTCGGGCAGACTGTCGGCATGCCCGAACGAGAGATCCGGTTGTGGGGGGATCCGGTGCTTCGGACGCCCTGCGACACCGTCACGACGTTCGACGCGAGCATTGCCGCGTTGTGCGCCGACCTCCTCGACACGGTGACGGCGCGTGAGGGTCGGGCCGGACTCGCGGCCAACCAGATCGGCGTCGGGATCCGCGCGTTCAGCTGGTACGTCGACGGTGATCTCGGGGTGGTCGTGAACCCCACGCTGGTCGCCCTCGACGGTCGGCAGGAAGGCGATGAGGGCTGCCTGTCGCTCCCGGGGCTGTGGTACCCGCTCGCCCGCAGCGAGTTCGCGCGGGTCGAGGGCTTCGGTCCGGATGGGCGGCCGGTCGCGGTGGAAGGCACCGGCCTGATGGCGCGCTGCCTCCAGCACGAATGCGGGCACCTCGACGGACAGCTCTACATTGACCTGCTCGAAGGGGAGATCAAACGCGAGGCGCAACGAGCGGCGCGAGCGCTCTGAGCGCCCCTAGCCCTCCGGACGGTCAAGAAGGAGTCGGTCGCTGCCGGTCGCCCGCTCGAGTGCGGCAGCCACCCGGTAGATCCGGTCGTCCGCCATCACCGGCGCCATCACCTGCAACCCAACCGGCAGGCCGTCGTCGGACAACCCACACGGCACCGACAAGGCCGGGCCGCCGTAGAGGTTCGCCGGGATCGTGCAGAGGTCGGCGAGGTACATCGCGAGCGGGTCGTCGAGCCGGGCGCCGAGCGGGAAGGCGGTCGTCGGTGTCGTCGGGGAGACGAGTACGTCGACCCGGTCGAACGCCGCGGTGAAGTCCCTGGTGATGAGGGTGCGGACCTTCTGCGCCTGCCCGTAATAGGCGTCGTAATAACCGGCCGAGAGTGCATACGTGCCGAGGATGATCCGCCGCTTGACCTCCGCCCCGAAACCCGCCTCGCGGGTCAGTGACATCACCTCCTCCGCCGAGGCAGCACCGTCGTCCCCGACCCGCAGGCCGTAGCGCATCGCGTCGTAGCGAGCGAGATTGCTCGAGGCCTCGCTCGGTGCGATCAGGTAGTAGGCCGCCAACGCGTAGTCGAAGTGCGGGCAGGAGACCTCGACAACGTCGGCGCCGAGGTCGGCGAGTGCGGTCACCGCCTCAGCGAATCGAGCGGAGACCCCCGGCTGGTAACCCTCGCCGGCGAACTCCTTGACCACGCCGATTCGCAGGCCCGCGACCTCGCCCGAGCGGGCTGCCTCGACCACGGGCGGCACCGGCGCGTGGATCGAGGTGGAGTCCAGCGGATCGGGACCGGCGATCACCGCGTGCAGCAGCGCCGCATCGAGCACGGTGCGGGCGCACGGGCCGGCTTGGTCGAGGGAGGAGCTGAACGCGATCAGGCCGTACCTGGAGACCCCGCCGTAGGTCGGCTTGGCGCCGACGGTGGCGGTCAGCGCGGCGGGTTGGCGGATCGAGCCGCCGGTGTCCGTGCCGATCCCGAGCGGCGCGAGGAACCCCGCGACCGCGGCGCTGGACCCACCCCCCGAACCGCCAGGCGTGCGGTCGAGGTCCCACGGGTTGCGGGTCGGCCCGTAAGCGGAGTGCTCGGTCGAGCTCCCCATCGCGAACTCGTCCATGTTCGTCTTGCCGAGCACCACGATCCCGGCATCGCGCATCTTGGTCACGATCGTCGCGTCGTACGGCGGAATCCAGCCCTCGAGCACCTTCGAACCGGCAGTGGTCGGCACCCCCTTCGTGACGATCACGTCCTTGAGCGCGAGCGGTACGCCGGCCAGCGGTCCGCGGACCTCTCCCGCGTCGACCCGCGCGGCCTGGGCGAGGGCACCGCCGGTGTCGACGTGCAGGAACGCGTTGAGCCCGTCGTCGACCGCGGCGATCCGGTCAAGGTGAGCCTGCGCGACCTCGACCGCCGACACCTCGCCCCCGGCGATTCGCGCCGCGGTCTCGACCGCGGTCAGCCGAACGAGATCGGTCATTGCTCGTCCAAGATCCGCGGCACCACGAACCGGTCGTCTTCGACCACCGGCGCGGCCGCGGTTGCCTCGGCAGCGCTCAAACAGGGACGAGGCTCGTCCGGGCGCAGCACGTTGGTCAGCGGGACCGCGTGCGAGGTCGGCGGAATGTCCTCGGCCGCGACCTCCTGAACGCGCCCCACGGCGCCGAGGATGACGTCGAGCTGGTCGACCATCCCGTCGAGCTCCTGGTCGCTCAAGGCGATCCGGGCGAGGCGGGCAAGATGCGCCACATCGGAACGGCTGATGGCGGGCACGAGTTGAATCGTAGTGGCGGGTCGCCACCGCACTCCGACTAGGACGACCTGGCCTGGTAGGCACGCTGAATCGGGGTCACCGGGACGCCCACCGGCGCATCGTCCGCCGCGCCGCCCGCCGGGAGCACCGGACCGACGTGACGAACCTCCTGAAGCCAGGAGGTCGCCGTTTCCGCAGTCATCGCCTTCGCGAGATACCACCCCTGCGCGGCGTCGCAGCCGTAGACCGCAAGTCGGTCCCAGGAGTCGCGAGTCTCGACACCTTCAGCGACGGTGCGCAGGCCGAGCGCACCCGCCAGGTCGATGATCGAACGCACGATGGCGGCGTCGTCCTCGTTGACGTCCATCCGGATCACGAACGACCGGTCGATCTTGACCTCGCTGACCGGAAGCCGCTTCAGGTGCACGAGCGAGGAGTAGCCGGTGCCGAAGTCGTCGAGCGATACCCCGACCCCGAGACCGGCGAGGGACAGCAACGTGGACGCGGCCCGGGACGGATCCGCCATGACGACGCTTTCGGTGACCTCGATCATGAGCGCCCGCGCCGGCAGGTCGTAGGTCTCGATACTGCGCTGGAGCATCTCCGCGAACCCGCGGTCGTAGAGGTCGCGGGCACTGACGTTGACGGCGCAGTGCACGCGCAAGCCGACGTGCCACCACGTCGAGAGCTGGCGCAGGGCTTCGTCGAGCACGTACCGGGTGATGTGCCGCATCAGGCCGGTCTGTTCCGCGATCGGCAGGAACTCGTCCGGCGGAATGATGCCGCGTTCGGGATGGCGCCAACGCAACAGAGCCTCCACCCCGACAACGTCCCCGGTGCGCAGATCCGCCTTCGGCTGGTAGTGCAGTTCGAGGTCGTGGTTTTCCAGCGCCGCGCGGATGTCCGCGCTCATGCCGAGCCGGACGGTCGAGTGCCGGTCGATCTCCGTGGAGTAGACCTGCACGCCCGTGCCGCGCTCCTTGGCGACGTACATCGCGACATCCGCACGCTGAAGCAACGTCTCGAAGTCCATGCCGTGCGCGGGCGACGTCGCGATCCCGATCGACCCCTCGATCTCGTGGGCGAGACCGTCGTGGCGGAACGGTTCGATCATCGCGGTACGCACCCGCTCGGCGAGGTCCAGGGCGATTCTCGGATCGTCGAGGTCCGCCAGGAGCATGCCGAACTCGTCACCCCCGAGGCGCGCGACCAGGTCACCCGGACGAAGGACGTCGGTCAGGCGACGACCGA
Organism: Mycobacteriales bacterium; assembly: GCA_035501255.1. Lineage (GTDB taxonomy): Bacteria > Actinomycetota > Actinomycetes > JAFAQI01 > JAFAQI01 > JAFAZI01. The sequence goes on from DATJWM010000100.1 coordinate 28,180, forward strand.
CGAGGTCGAGCAGTTCGTCACCGACGCCGTGACCCAGGGTGTCGTTGATGTTCTTGAACCGGTCAAGGTCCAGCAGGAACAGCGCCACGTTGGCACCGGTGTCGGCGGCGTCGCGAATTGCCGCGTCGGTGGCCTCGGCCAGCAGCAGCCGGTTCGGCAGGCCGGTGAGCGCGTCGTGAGTGCTGTCGCGCTCGCGGACCTGCAACATCGAGGCGGTCGCAAAGACCGCACCGAGAGGGAACAACAACAGGGGGACGAGCGCCGGCCCGCTTTCCATCACCACGACGACGATCGGCGCAAGACCGAGCAACGCCGCGTTCGCGACCGCCTGGAAACCGAAGTCCAGGAAGAACTCGTGTCGCAACGACGTCCGGTTGCGCAGTGCGAGCGCGGTCGAGACCAGCGCATTGTTCACGAGGAAGTACGCGACCGCAGCCAGGCCAATGGCCGGTAGATCGCTGCCCGTGACGGTCAGCGGGTTGGTGACCGAGGCTGCGCGTCCGCACAGCATGAGGACCAGGTCGGCCGCGGCGTAGGACAGCGAGAACTGGGCGACGTTGAACGCCGTCCGCCAGATCGCGTGGCGATGAACGATGGCAGCCACCACCGTGGCGATCGTCTGAAGCAACAACGACACCGGCAAGCCGACGTGCAGCAGCAAGGCGAAGGTGAACGCGGTCGACGTGGTGATGCCGGTAACGTCCGCGAACCCGGCGATGACCAGCGGCCGCACCTCCCCGACCACGACCATGATCGCGATCACGGTCAGCTCCGCAGCCATCGGCCGCAGCTCGTGGCCGTCCAGGCTGGTCAACTGCCATCCGAGCAGCGACAGGCCTACGGCGATCACCGTGGTCACGTACACCCAGAACGCATGGGCGGCCATCGGTGGAGCAACGTTGCGCGCCTCGTCGTGCGCGAGCATTCGCGGCCCCCCGGGGGAATCGGCAGTCGACAAGGGCAGCGCCCTTCGCGAAGAATCGGCAGCGGAGGGCAAATCTTGAGCCGTTGGGGTGAGGGAGGCACCGCCGATCGGCCCACGCCCCGCGGACCCCGGTCAGTCGGTCGGTGCGCCCAGCAGCGCCTCGAATCCGGGTTCGTCGAGAATCGGCACCCCGAGTTGGCGTGCTTTGTCATATTTTGCAGCACCGGGGTCCGCCCCGACCACCACGTACGACGTCTTCTTGCTCACCGAACCGGTCACCTTCCCGCCGAGGGAGGTGATCCGCTCCGCCGCCGCGTCTCGGGAGTAGCCCGCAAGAGTGCCGGTGATCACGATCGTCAGTCCGTCGAGCGGACCCGGCCCGGCGGGTGCGCCCTCGTCGGCAAACCTGACGCCTCCCGAGCGCAGCCGTTCGACGATCGCACGATGCCGCTCGTCGGCGAACCAGTCGGTGACGGCGGCGGCGATCGTTGGTCCGACCCCTTCGACCTCGCTCAGCTGCTCCGTACTCGCCGCCGCGATCGCATCCAGCGAGCGGAACTGCCGCGCGAGCGCCTGGGCCGCGGTCGGCCCGACATGGCGGATCGACAGGCCGACCAGTAGCCGCCACAACGGCCGGTGGCGAGCGACCTCGAGACCGGTCATGACCTGCTCGATCTTCTTCGGCCCGAACCCGCGCAGCCCGTCGAACGAGGCCGGGGTGAGATGGAAGACGTCGCCGATGTCAGTGATCCGCCCGGCGCCGAGAAGCGCGATCGCGGTCTCGTAGCCCAACCCGTCGATGTCGAGCGCACCGCGCCCGGCCAGGTGAAAGACCGACTCCCGCTGCTGGGCGGGGCAGCCGACGGTGTTGGGGCAGCGCCAGTCGACGTCTTTCTCGTTCTCGCCGCGGGTAAGCGCGGTGCCGCACTCCGGACAGGTCGACGGCATGACGAACGCCACCTCGCGCCCCGTCCGCAGTGCGACGACCGGGCCGACGACCTCCGGGATCACGTCGCCCGCCCGCCGGACGACGACCGTGTCGCCGACCAACACCCCCTTGCGCTTGACCTCCTCCTCGTTGTGCAAAGTCGCCGTGCTGACCGTCACCCCTCCGACATGCACGGGCTCGAGCGCCGCGAACGGCGTGACCCGACCGGTGCGACCGACGTTGACGAAGATGTTGTTCAGCCGGGTCGTCACCTCCTCGGGCGGATATTTCCAGGCGATCGCCCACCGCGGCGCCTTCGACGTCGCGCCAAGGCGGGCCTGGAGCGCGAAGGAGTCGACCTTGATGACGACGCCGTCGATGTCGTGCTCCACGTCGTGGCGATGCTCACCCCAGTAGTCCACGTACGACCGCACACCCGCGGTGTCATCGACCACCCGGTAGCGAGCGCTCACCGGAAGTCCCATCGTCTGCAACATCGCGTACGCCGCGGACTGGCTGGGCGGGTCGAACCCGTCCCGTGCACCGACGCCGTGCAGGGTCAACGCCAGCGGGCGAGTCGCGGTGACTCGCGGGTCTTTCTGGCGCAGCGACCCGGCCGCAGCGTTGCGGGGATTGGCGAACGGGGCCTTGCCCTCCGCGACCAGTCCGGCGTTGATTTGCTCGAACGCGGCGTGCGGCAAGAACACCTCACCGCGCACCTCCAGCAACGACGGCAGGGTGGCGCCGCGAAGCCGGTCGGGCAGACCCTCGATCGTTCGCACGTTGAGCGTGACGTCCTCGCCGGTCGTCCCGTCGCCCCGGGTCGCGGCCCGGGCGAGCCGCCCCCCTTCGTAGACGAGATCGATGGCCAACCCGTCGATCTTCAGTTCGCACAACCACGCCGGCACCGGCAGCTCGCGGGCCGCGCGATGCGCCCAGGCGTCGAACTCGGTCGCACTGAACACGTTGTCCAGCGAGAGCAGACGCTGCGGATGAGTGACTTCCGCGAAGTCGGTCGACAGCGACTCCATCACCTTCTGGGTGGGTGAGTCCGGGGTCCGCAACTCGTCGAACTGGGCTTCGAGGTCCCCGAGCTCGTGCATCTTCGCGTCGTACTCGGCGTCGGACACGGTGGGCTGCGCGAGCACGTAGTAGCGGTAGGCCAGGTCCTCGACCTCCTGCGCGAGCTCGGCGTGGCGGCGCGCGGCCTGGGCCGCCGAGGGCTTCTTCGGGCTCACCGCCGGGTCCCTTCCGGGGCCTCCGCCAGAGCGCGGGCCGCTTGGCGGACCAGGCGGTGGGCGGTGCGAACCCACCCCGGTGAGGCACCCGCCAACCCGCACGTCGGCGTCAGCGTGACCGTGTCCGCCAACTGTTCCGCCGGGAAGCCCAGCTCGCGCCACAACGCCCGAACCGGATCGGCCACCGACCGAGGCGAGGGTGGCACGCCCGGGCCGAGCGATTCGAGGACCCCCAGCCACAGCGCAGCGCCGGACTCGACCAGCTCGGCGAGCGCATCTCGCGGCGGAGTCTGGGTGAGCACGTCGATGCTGACCGCCGCCGCGCCCGCCTCCCGCAACATCGTCACCGGTGGCTGCGGAGCGCAGCAGTGCACGACGACCGGGACATCACCCGCCCCGGCGACCGCGGTGGCGAGCGCCTCGATCGCCACCCGCGCGTCGGGCGCCCGCAGCGCGCCGAGGCCACTTTCGGTCGCGACCCGCCCGGCGAGGACGGCCGGCAACGACGGCTCATCGAGTTGGAGGACGAGGGCGGCCCGCGGAAGCCGGCGGGCCACCTCGGCCAGGTGCTCACGGATCGTCTCGGCGAGCGACTCCGCCAGGTCGCGGGTCGCACCCCGATCGCCGAGGGCGGGACCGCCGCGCGGAACAGACAGCGCCGCGGCAAGCGTCCACGGCCCGGCGAGCTGGACTTTGAGGCGTCCGTCGTAGCCCGGACCCGCGACCGGCATGAGCGCGTCGAGGTCTGCGGTCATCAGGTCGCGACCTCGTTGCCGGTCGATGCCGCCACGATCGACCAGGCGCCATCCCGCTGGCTGGAGGTCGACCGCCAGCCCGACGAGATGGGTCGCCGTCCGCCCGATCATCTGGGCGCCCGGACCGCGAGCCGGGAGCTCGGGGAGATACGGCAGGTCCGGCAGGTCGTCGAAGACCACGGCGACAGCGGCGTCGATGTCCTCCCCGGGCAGCGAGCCGAGCCCGGTCGCGCAGCCGGTCGGCATCGTCTCGACCACCATTGCGCCGAGACTAGTGAGGCCCAACGACGGACTCGCTCATCCCTGCGCGAGCAGCCCGACCAGCGCGTCGACCGTCCGCCAGTTGCGCGCGGTACCGCGAACGCCGAGCCAGCGTTCCCACGGTGCGGACGCCATCGCCGATCGGCCGGCCCCGTCGGCGTAGACGAGATAGAGGCAGCGATCGCCGAGGGCGAAACGATCACGGCCGAACTGCGCACGGTCGAGCTCGGCGGCGGCTTGTGTCGGCGGGCCGGTGAGGAAGCTCACGTGCAGCTTCGCCGGCTCCGCCACCGCGTCCGGGAACGGGTTGGCCGCCATCACGGCTGTGAGCTCCTCGAGCGACCGCACGATCACCTCAACGCTGACCCCGAGCTCATCCCGCAGGGCGTCGGCCACGGCCTTTCCCACCGCTGCCGGGCTCTCCCGAGCTGAAAGGAGCAGATTGCCGCTCTGGAGGTAGGTGCCAACATCGGTGTAGCCGCACTCGTCGGCGATCCCTCGCAGCGATGCCATCGGGACCTTGTTGCGACCGCCGACGTTGACCGCGCGAAGCAGGACGGCGTACCGCGTCACGCCGCTCGGTCGATCGTCGCCGAGCCGAGCACCTCGTCACCGTCGTAGACGACCAGGGTCTGCCCGGCCGCGACCCCGGCGAGGCCTACGCCGACATCGGCGACCAGCCTCCCGTTCGCAACCTCCACCCGGCACTCGATCGCCTCGCCGTGTGCGCGGACCTGGGCCCTGACTCCCGCAAGCGGCGTGTCCGGGGCCACCGAACACCAGGTCGGCGGTCCGCACTCGATCCTCGACACCGCGAGGTCGTCCCGCCCGCCCACGGTCACGGTCCGGCTCAGCGGCTCGACGGACAGGACGTAGCGGGGCTGGCGGTCGCCGGCCGCCGTGGTGAGCGCAAGACCGCGGCGCTGGCCAACAGTGAACCCGTAGGTCCCGTCGTGCTGACCGAGCACCTCGCCGGTGGTGTCGACGATGGTGCCGGGCGCCGGGCCGAGCCGATCGCGCAGCCACGCGCTCGTGTTCCCGGTCGGGATGAAGCAGATGTCGTGGCTGTCGGGCTTGTCCGCAACGGCCAGTCCCCGGCGAGCCGCCTCGGCCCGCACGTCGGACTTCAACGATCCGCCGAGCGGGAACATCGCGCCGGCGAGCTGATCGGGCCGAAGCACGGCAAGCACGTAGGACTGGTCCTTGCCGGCATCGCGCGCCCGGAAAAGCCGACCGCCCTCCAAGCGGGCGTAGTGCCCGGTGCAGACTGCGTCGAATCCGAGCGCGAGCGCGCGATCGAGGACGGCGGCGAACTTGATCTTCTCGTTGCACCGGATACACGGATTCGGGGTACGGCCCGCGGCGTACTCGGCCACGAAGTCCTCGATCACGTCACGGGCGAACCGCTCGGCGACGTCCCACACGTAAAACGCCATCCCGAGGACGTCGGCAGCGCGGCGGGCATCGCGCGAATCCTCCAGCGAGCAGCAGCCGCGGGCGCCGTCGCGGTGTGCCTGCGGGCTCGGGGACAGCGCAAGATGAACGCCGGTGACGTCGTGCCCGGCGTCGATCGCCCGTGCCGCCGCGACCGCGGAATCGACGCCGCCGGACATCGCCGCGAGGACCTTCACGCCCGGGTCCGTCCGGCCGATCGCGCCCGGCTCACCGCCGGGCCGATCGCGGCGGCGAGCGCGACCACGTCTGCGTCGGTCGAGGAGTGGCCGAGGGAGAACCGCAGCGAGGACCGGGCCCGGTCCTCGTCATCACCCATCGCCAGCAGCACGTGGCTCGGGCGAGCGACGCCGGCAGAGCAAGCGGATCCGGTCGAGCACTCCACCCCGTGCGCGTCGAGCAGCATGAGCAACGCGTCGCCCTCGCACCCCGGGAAGGAGAAGTGCGCGTTGCCGGGAAGGCGCCCGCCGGCGAGGAGATCGGGATCGCCGTTGAGCTGGGCGTCGGGGACGACCGCGAGGACCCGGCTGATCAGGTCGTCCCGAAGCAAGCGCAGCCGCTCCGCGCGCGTCGCCTGGTCTTTGACCGCGAGCTCGACCGCGAGCGCGAACGCAGCGACACCGGGTACGTCGAGGGTCCCGGAACGCACGTCGCGCTCCTGCCCGCCGCCGTGCAGCAGCGGAACGGACTCGATGTCCCGGCCGAGGAGCAGCGCGCCGACACCGACCGGCCCACCGAGTTTGTGACCGGTGACCGTCAGCCCGCCGACACCACTCGCGCCGAAGTCAACCGGCAGCGAGCCGACCGCCTGAATGCTGTCGGTGTGCAGCGGGACACCGGCGTCCGCGGCGACGCCGGCAAGCTCCGCGATCGGTTGAACGGTGCCGACCTCGTTGTTGGCCCACATGATGCTCGCGAGTGCCACCGCGTTCGGCGCCTCGTCGATCGCGGCGCGCAGCGTTTCGGGTGAGACCCGGCCGACGGCGTCGACCGGCAGCAGCGTCAGCTCGGCGTCCTCGTGGTCGGCGAGCCACATCGCGGGGTCGAGGACGGCATGGTGCTCGACGGCGCTGACGAGGACCCGTCGACGGCCCGGGTCAGCGGCCCGCCGCGACCAGTACAGGCCCTTGATCGCCAGGTTGTCGCTCTCGGTGCCCCCACTGGTGAACACGACCTCGCTGGGCCGAGCACCGAGCGCAGCGGCCACGGTCTCTCGAGATTCCTCGACCACGCGCCGAGCCCGTCGCCCGGCGGCATGCAGCGACGAGGCGTTTCCGACCTGGCCGAGCAACTCGGTCATCAGGTCGACCGCCTGCGGCAGCATCGGCGTCGTCGCCGCGTGGTCGAGGTAGGCCATCGGGTACCAGACTACGGACCCGCCGGGATCAGCCCTTGCGCTTGTCGATTTCCTCGGTGAGCTGCGGCACCACGTCGAACAGGTCACCCACGACACCGAAATCGACGAGCTCGAAGATCGGCGCTTCGGAGTCTTTGTTGATCGCGACGATGGTTTTCGAGGTCTGCATGCCCGCCCGATGCTGGATCGCGCCCGAGATGCCGACCGCGACATAGAGCTGCGGAGAGACCGTCTTGCCGGTCTGGCCGACCTGGTTCGTGTGCGGATACCAACCGGCGTCGGTCGCGGCGCGCGAAGCACCGACGGCAGCACCGAGAGAGTCGGCGAGCTTTTCGATCAGCGCGAAGTGCTCAGCCCCGCCGAGACCGCGACCACCCGAGACGACGATCGAGGCCTCGGTGAGCTCCGGCCGACCGCCCTTCTTTTCGCTGACCCGGTCGATCACCTTCGCCTTCCTCGCCGCCTCCGACAAAGTGACCGACACCTGCTCGTCGGCCGGCGTGGCGGGCGACGGCTCCGGGGCGGTGGAGTTCGGGCGCACCGTGATGATCGGCGTCCCCTTCGTGACCGACGACGAGACGTTGTAGCCGCCACCGAAAATGGACTGGGCGGCAACGAGCGAGCCGTCGACCCCGATCGCGTCGGTGATGATGCCCGAGTTGAGCTTTACCGCGAGTCGGGCGCCGGTCTCCTTGCCGTCCGGGGTGCTCGCGATCAGCACGGCGGCCGGGGAGGCCGACGCCGCCACCTGCGCGAGGACTTCGGCCTTCGGAGCCACGACGTAGGAGTCAAGCTCGGCGTCGCCCGCGACGTAGACCTTCTGCGCGCCGTACTCGGCGAGCGCCGCCTTGGCGTTGTCGTAGCCCTGGCCGATGAATACGGCCGCCGGCTCACCGAGCGACCGGGCGAGCGTCAGCAACTCGAAGGTGACCTTCTTGGGGGTTCCGTCGACGTGCTCGACGAGAACGAGGACCTCAGCCATATGTCGTCGTACTCCTTCTCAGACGAGCTTCTGCGCGGCGAGGAACTCGGCCAGCTTGACGCCGCCGTCGCCCTCGTCCTTGACGATCTGACCGGCCTGCTTGGGCGGTCGCGCGGCGAAGTCGTTCACCGCGGTGCCGGAGCCACCGAGGCCGACCTGGGCCGCCTCGAGGCCGGCGTCGGCCAGGGTGAGCGTGGTGAGGGGCTTCTTCTTCGCCGCCATGATCCCCTTGAACGACGGGTAGCGCGGCTCGTTGATCTTCTCCATCACCGACACGATCGCGGGCGTGGACGCTTCGACGACGTCGTAGCCGCTGTCGGTCTGACGCTCGATCTTCACCGTCGAGGTGTCGACCTCGACCTTGCGGGCGAAGGTGAGCTGGGCGGCACCGGTCCGCTCGGCGAGCATGGCCGGGATCACGCTCATCCGCGCGTCCGTCGACTCGACGCCGAGGATCACGAGGTCGTAGTTCAGCGTGCCGAGCGCCTTCGCGAGCGCGTAGGAGGTCGCGAGCGCATCGGAGCCGTGCAGACCCGAGTCCACAACGTGGACGGCCTGATCGGCGCCCATCGACAACGCCTTGCGAATCGTCTCGACCGCCTTCTCCGGACCCATCGTCAGCACCGTGACCTCGCCGCCGTGCGCCTCCTTGATCCGCAGCGCCTCTTCGACGGCGTACTCGTCGAGCTCGTTCATGACGCCCTCGACGTTCTCGCGGTCGACGGTCTTGTCCGAGTCGCTGAGCTTCTTCTCAGCCCAGGTGTCCGGCACCTGCTTTACGCACACGACAATGTTCATGGCCGGGGGCCGACCTCCTGCAATCGGGACAGAGCGAATAGTCACCAACGCGGTGAACTTCCCGCCAAATCTACCTGACGCCGATCCGGCTAGTGGAACTGCTCCTCTTCGGTCGAGCCCTTGAGTGCAAGGGTCTCGGCATCCGGGTCGATCGCGGTCGCAACCGCGTCGAAGTAGCCGGCGCCAACCTCGCGCTGATGCTTGGTCGCGGTGTAGCCGACCGCCTCGGCCGCGAACTCCCGCTCCTGCAACTCGACGTAGGCGGTCATGTCGTTGGTCGAGTACCCCTTCGCCAGCTCGAACATCGCGTAGTTCAACGCGTGGAAACCGGCGAGGGTGATGAACTGGAACTTGTAGCCCATCGCAGCGAGCTCGCGCTGGAACTTCGCGATCGTGTCGTCGTCGAGGTGCTGCTTCCAGTTGAACGACGGTGAACAGTTGTAGGCGAGCAGCTGGTCCGGGAACTCCTTCTTGATCGCCTCGGCGTACTGCCGGGCAAGCTCGAGGTCGGGAGTCGACGTCTCCATCCACAGCAGGTCCGCGTACTCGGCATACGCCAGGCCGCGCGCGACACATGGGTCGATGCCGTTGGTCACCCGGTAGAAGCCCTCGGCGGTGCGCTCACCGGTGATGAACGGGCGGTCGCGTTCGTCGATGTCGCTGGTGATCAAGGTCGCAGCCTGCGCGTCGGTCCGAGCCACGATGACGGTGGGCACGCCCTCGACGTCAGCCGCGAGCCGGGCCGCGTTCAGCGTCTTGATGTGCTGCGCGGTCGGGATCAGCACCTTGCCGCCGAGATGGCCGCACTTTTTCGCCGACGACAGCTGGTCCTCCCAGTGCACGCCCGCAGCGCCCGCCTGGATCATCGCCTTCATCAGCTCGAAGGCGTTCAGCACGCCGCCGAAGCCGGCCTCGGCGTCCGCCACGATCGGCGCGAGCCAGTGGACGTCGTGGTCGACCCCCTCGCTCCAACTGATCTGGTCCGCGCGGATCAGCGCATTGTTGATCCGGCGAACCACCGCCGGGACGGAGTTCGCCGGATACAGGCTCTGGTCCGGGTAGGTCTGCCCCGCGAGGTTCGCATCACCCGCGACCTGCCAGCCGGAAAGGTAGATGGCCTTGAGGCCGGCCCGCACCTGCTGCACCGCCTGGTTGCCGGTCATCGCGCCGAGGGCGTTGACGTACTCGCCCAGACTCACCAGATCCCACAGCCGCTCGGCCCCGAGCCGAGCGAGGGTGTGCTCTTCCTGGACCGATCCGCGCAGCCTGACCACCGCCTCGGCGGAGTAGGTCCGCTTCACGCCTTTCCAACGCGGATTGCTCGCCCACTCCTGCTCGAGCGCCGAGGCCTGCTCCTGTTGCTGCTCCTGGTTGGTGGTCACGACTCGCTCTCCTCGTACCTGACACTCGTGCGTGAAGTTTCGCTGGTGTTCGATATCTTGCCCGACCTACTCACAAGTATTCGGGTTTCGTAGATGAAGATTCGCGATTCTTCACCTAATCTGAAGAATGTGCGTCAGCCCTCCACGCCGCCGCCGAGCGGACTCGACATCGTCACGCTCGGGCAGCGCATCCGTCATCTGCGCCGCAGCCACGGCATGACCCTCGCGGAGCTGGCGACGACGGTCGGCGCGGCCAGCTCCGCGCTGTCGATGGTCGAAAACGGGCGTCGCGAACCCCGCCTGTCGCTGTTGCGCGGCATCGCGGATGCGCTCGACGTCTCGGTCGAAGACCTGCTCAGGCCCGAGCCGCCCAGCCGCCGGGCGTCGCTGGAAATCGCCCTCGAGCGGGCCCAACGATCCCCGTCCTACGCCTCCCTCGGCCTGCCCCCGCTACGTCCCAGCCCGCGAATCCCCACGGACGTGCTCGAGCATGTGGTCGGCCTGCACGAGGAGCTTCACCGCCGCGATGCCCAGTTCGCGGCCACGCCCGAAGCCGCGCGGCAGGCGAACGTCGAGCTGCGGCGGCACATGCGCAGCGTCGACAACTACTTCCCCGACATCGAGCTCGCCGCCGGTCTCGCCCTCAAATCCGCCGGGTACGCCGGCGGCGCCCTGCCACAGCGCACGATCAGCGACCTCGCGGCGCACTTCGGGTTCACCGTCCACACGGTGACCGACCTTCCGGACTCGACCCGCTCGGTCACCGACCTCGAACACCGCCGGATCTACCTTCCGCAACAGCCGGCGGGCCACGACCCGAGGTACGTCGTGCTCCAGACCCTCGGGCACTTCGCGCTCGGACACACCGACCCGACCGACTTCGCCGACTTCCTGCGGCAGCGAGTCGAGGCCAACTACTTCGCGGCCGCGACCCTCGTGCCGGAGTCAGCGGCCGTTCGGTTCCTCGCCGATGCCCGGCGCGACCACGCGATCGACATGGCCGACATGCGCGACGTCTTCGCCGTCTCGCACGAGACCGCGGCGCACCGCTTCACCAACCTCGCGACGCACCACCTCGACCTGCCCGTGCACTTCTGCCGGACCGACGGAAGCGGCACGATCTACAAGGCCTACGAGAACGACGGCCTCGCGTTCCCGACCGACGCCGTCGGCGCGATCGAGGGCCAGCTCGCCTGCCGGGCGTACTCCTCGCGACAGGTCTTCACCTCGCCCGAGCGCTACGGCACCTACGCCCAGTACACCGATACTCCGGGCGGCACCTTCTTTTGCACCGCACACGTGCAGCCGGGTCCCGGCGGGGAGTTCGCGGTCACCGTCGGCGTACCGTTCCAGCACGCCAAATGGTTCCGGGCGTCGACGACGCAACTGCGGCGCAAGTCCACCTGCCCCGCGCCGAGCTGCTGCCGGCGCCCGCCGGCGGAGCTCGCCGCGCGCTGGTCGGGACGGGCTTGGCCCTCGGCACGGGCCCACACCCATCTGCTCGCGGCGCTACCGCCCGGCACCTTCCCGGGCGTCGATACCACCGACGTCTACCAGTTCCTCGACCGCCACCGCCCCGAGGTCACCCCCGACACACAACCGTGACGCGGGTTGCCTCGATCCGCCCGAATCGGCCGTACGACGCCACACCCGCATCGTTTGTGTGTCTGGGGTGACGCCGTGGCGGCAGAAGCTCAGACCAGGCTGTCCCGCCAGGCCCTGGTGAGCGCGGCGTACTCCCCCGACCCCTGGGCGAGCAGGTCGCGCGGTGAGCCGTCCTCGATGATCCGGCCGTCGGCCATCACGAGGACCCGATCGGCGATCGCGACCGTCGAGAGCCGGTGGGCGATGATCAAAGCCGTCCGATCGTGCAGCACCGTCCGCAGCGCCTCCTGCACGAGCCGCTCGGTCGGCGCATCGAGGGAGGAGCTCGCCTCGTCCAGGATCAACAACGCCGGGTCGGCCAACAGTGCGCGCGCCAGCGCGATCAGCTGGCGCTGACCCGCAGAGAGCCGAGCACCGTTCTTTCCGACGTTCTCGTCGTAGCCGTCCCGCAGGTGTGACACCACCGCATCCACGCCGACAGCCCGGCCGGCCGCCTCGATCTCGCCGCGACCGGCGTCCGGCCGGCCGAAGGCGATGTTGTCCGCGACCGATCCGGAGAACATGAACGACTCCTGGGTCACCATCGCCACGGCCCGACGCAGGTCGCTCTCGGCGAGCTCTCGCAGGGGGATCCCGTCGATGCGCACGTCCCCGGAGAGCGGGTCGTAGAACCGGGCCAGCAGGCGAGCGAGCGTGGTCTTGCCCGCACCGGTGTTGCCGAGCAGGGCAACCGTTTGCCCGGCCGGGATATGCAAGGAAAAGTGATCGACGATCGTGCGCTTCGACCGGTATCCGAAAGTGACGTCGTCGATGTCCACCTCGCCGCGGAACTCGCCGGCCGGCAGGCGATGCGAGACCGCCAGCATCGGCACCGCGGGGACCTCGTCGAGAACCCCGGCGAGCTTCTCGATGCCGGCCGCCGCTCCTTGGAATGCGTCGTAGAACTGGCTCACCTCCGCCATCGGCTCAAAGAACTGACGCAGGTAGAGCACAAACGCCGCGAGCACCCCGACGCCCATCTCGCCCCGGATGACCAGGTCTCCCCCGAAGAGGAGAACCGCGGCCGTCGTCACGCTGCCCACCAGCCGGATCCCGGGCCAGTACACGGTCAGCAAGTTGAACGAGGTGGTCGTTGCGACCCGGTTGCGCTCGTCGAGGTCGCGGAAGATCTCGTTGTTTCGCGGCTCCCGCCGGAATGCCTGCACGGCGCGAATGCCCCGCAGGGACTCGGTGAAGTGGATGATGACGAGCGCGATCGCCTCGCGGGTACGCCGGTAGGCCACCGTGGAGCGCTTCTGGTACCACCGGGTCAGGAACAGCAGCGGGATCAGCGACGCCAACGCGACAAGCGCGAGCCGCCAGTCCAGCACCAACAGCACGACGGTGATCGTCATGATCGTGAGCACCGAGGTCACCAACGTGTCGAGCCCCGCATCAAGCAGCGCGTTGATCGCGTCGAAATCGGAGGTCAGTCGGCTCACCACCCGACCCGAGGTGTAGCTCTCGTGGAAGGACAGGCTGAGGCGCTGAAAATGGGTGAAGGTTCGTTGGCGCAACTCGAGCACGGCGTCCTGGCCGATCCGCCCCGATCCGAGAAGGAACACCCGGGTGAGCAACGCCTGAACGAGCGCGCACCCGACGATCGCCGCCGCAACCACGATCAGGGCGGTGTAGTCGCCTTCGCGGGCGTTGGTGATGCCGGCGTCGATTCCCACACCGACCAAAGCCGGGATTGACATCGAGGCGGCCGTGCCGACCACGATCGCCGCCGACACCCGAGTGATCGAACGGCGGTGCGGCCCGAGCAGCGAAGTGAGCAGGGCGCGGGTACGCCGGCGCAACAGAACCGATACCGACGCGGGCACATCGTCGTCGGTGTCCGCCGCTACTCCTCGCCACTGCGCGATCTCGTCGACGTCCGCGAAGTCGAGGTCGCTCATGACGCCAGGCCGGGGTCGTCGACCGCGAGAATCTCGGCGTACGCCGGGACCCGCATCAACTCCGAATGGGTGCCGATAGCGATCAGCGTCCCGTCCTTGAGCAAGGCCACCCGGTCCGCGAGCGCGACGGTCGAGGGCCGGTGGACAACGACGAGTCCGGTTGTGGTGCGGAGCACGTTGGCCAGCGCAGCCTCCACCATCGCCTCGGTATGAACGTCGAGCGCGGACAGCGGGTCGTCGAGGACCAAGACGGTCGGCCTCGCGATTACCGCGCGAGCGAGGGCGATCCGTTGGCGCTGACCACCGGACAGCGAGAGCCCCTCCTCACCGATTCTCGTGTCGAGGTCCCACGGCAGGTCGTGGACGAACGTCGCCTGAGCAAGTCGCAGCGCGTCCTCGATCTCCTCCTCCGACGCGTCGGGCCGGCCGAGGGTGAGGTTCTCGCGAACGCTCATCGAGAACAGGACGGGATCTTCGAAGGCGGTCGCCACCTCACGCCGGAGGGCCGTGAGGCTCAACTCACGGATATCGACGCCGTCGAGGGTGATGCGCCCGGCGCTGACGTCGTGCAAGCGGCTCGGCAAGGAGGTCAGGACGCTCTTGCCTGCCCCGGTCGCCCCGACGATGGCGACGGTCTCACCCGGCTCGATCGTCAGCGACACGTCGTGCAGCGTGGGCTCGTCCGCGTCGTCGAACTGGAACCCGACCGACTCGAAGACCAGGCGTCCACGGGGGCGCACGAGGCGCAGCGGACGATCCGGGTCGGTGATCACCGGCTGGGTCTGGAAGACCTCGATGAACCGCATCGACGCGGTCGCCGCCTCCTCCGCCATGGCGAGGATCCAGCCGATGTCGATGACCGGCCACTGAAGCAATACCAGCAGAGCGACGAACGCCACCAGCGCGCCCAGGGTCATCGCGCCGTGGACCACCGCGAGCCCGCCGAGGAGGACGACGAGCGCCATCGTGAGGTTCGGAATCAGCATGAGCAGCGACCAGAACCGGGCGAGCAGCCCGACCATGTCCAGCTGCGAGCCGCGAACAAGCACCGCCCGGTCGAGGTAGCGCTCGGTCAGCCACGGCGCCCGACCGAACGCCTTGGTCACCCGGATCCCGCTCGCGGCCTCCTCGGCCACCGTCGCCAGGTCGCCGGTTTCGTCCTGCATCCGCCGGGAGACCACGGAGTACTCCCCGCCGAACCGGCGGGCGAGCACGATGACCGGGATCGTGCCGGCGGCCACCAGCAGGCCCAGCGGCCAGTAGGTGAGGAGGAGCAACGTGATGACCGCGACGTACTGAACCGAGTTGACCACGAGGTAGATCGCCCCGAAGCTCAGGAAGCGGCGAATCGTCGACAGGTCGGTCGTCGCCCGGGACAGCAGCTGACCGGTTCCCCACCGGTCGTGAAAGCTCGCGTTCAACCGCTGAAGATGAGCATAGAAGTCATCCCGCATGTCGCGTTCGATCGTGAGGACGACCGTGGTCTGCAGATAGCGCCGGAAGGCGATCAGGCCCGCCTCGGCAACCCCGAGTGCGAGCACGAGGCCGAACAGCGGGACGAGCTCGGAGCGCTTGCCGCTCGCGATCGGGCCATCGACGATCGCCTCGATGGCAAGCGGGACGACCGTGCTGGCCGCCACCCCGAGCAACGCGGCGAGGAACCCGAGCAGGATCCGCCCGGTCCACGGGCGGGCATATCCCCGCAACCACCAGAGGGCAGCAAGGCGTGACCCGTGTGCCGTCCCGGTGGGCGGCACGCTGGTATCAGGAGGGTGGTCATCACCTCGGTCGGCCACCAACCGACCGTATCCACCACGGCAACCGGTTTTTCGGCTACCGGCCCGCGAACGTCGCCTTCCCCGGACCGTTGTCGATGAACGACGCCATTCCACTCGCCTGGTCCTCAGTGGCGAACAACGAAGCGAAGTGCTGGCTCTCGATCGCGAGACCGGTGGCCAGGTCGACCTCCGACCCCCGATCGATGCATTCCTTCGCCGCGCGTAGCGCGAGCGACGCGGCGGTGGCGAATCGCCTCGCGTACGCCATCGCCGCGTCGTAGACCTCCTCGGCCGGCACGACCTCGTCGACCAGCCCGATCGCCAGCGCCTCGGACGCGTCCACGAACCGACCGGTGAAGCAGATGTCTTTCGCTCGTGCCGGTCCGACCAGCCGCGGCAGGCGTTGCGTGCCACCGGCGCCGGGAATGATGCCGAGCAGGATCTCCGGCTGCCCGAGCTTCGCGTTGTCGGCGGCGATCCGCCGATCGGCACACAGCGCGAGCTCGCAGCCGCCACCGAGGGCGTAGCCCGTGATCGCCGCGATCGTCGGCTTCGGAATGGCCGCGACCGCGCTGAAACAGGCGGACAGGCCGACCGCGCGCTCCGCCATGTCCGCGTAGGACAGGGTGGCCATCTCCTTGATGTCCGCCCCGGCGGCGAAGACCTTCGGTCCGCCGTACACGAGAACGGCCTTGATCTCCGGACGCTCACCCGCCTCGATCGCGGCCGCCCGGATCGCCTCCTGGATCTCGCGGTTGAGCGCGTTCATCGGCGGCCGGTCCAGCCGGATGGTCGCGACGGCGCCGTCGAGTTCGAGCCGGACGGAATCGGACACGTCAGAAGAGGGCGTTGGCGAGGGATCGCCGCGCAACGGCAAGCCGCGGATCGGTGGGATCGAGAACCGCAAACAGGGTCAGCAGGTGTTCGCGTGCGCGCTCTCGCTCGTCACCCGAGGTGACCTGCACGGTCTCGATCAAGCGGGCGAAGGCATCGTCGACGGCTCCGAGCACGAGGTCGAGATCGGCAACGGCGATCTGCGCATCGACGTCGCCGGGTGCATCGGCGGCGCGAGTGCGGACCGCCTGCTGGTCGACGCCTTTGGTGCGCAGCAGCAGCTCGCATCGCGCGAGGGCGCTCACCGCCGCGGTGTTGCCGGGGTCCTGCGCGACGATCGACCGGTACGCCGCAAGGGCCGCGTCGAGGTCACCGCGATCGAGGGCGGCCTGCGCCTCCGCCTGAGCCGGGTCGACCGGCGGCGCGGCCGGCTCGTCGACGGACGCACTCACCTGCCCGGAGATCCCGTTCGTGGCGGCGACCCGAAGAACTTCCTCGATCACCCGGCGAGCGTCCTGCTCACCGACCGCCCCCTGAAAGAGCGGGAGCGGTTGACCACCGACCACCG
This sequence comes from Mycobacteriales bacterium, assembly GCA_035501255.1. GTDB lineage: Bacteria > Actinomycetota > Actinomycetes > JAFAQI01 > JAFAQI01 > JAFAZI01. The sequence continues at coordinate 44,983 of DATJWM010000100.1, forward strand.
CCATGACCGACGGGATGCTCTGGATCTGAAACGCCTGAGACAGGCGCGGATTCGCGTCCACGTCGACCTTGGCCAGCACCCACCGACCGGCGTACTCCGCGGCCAGGCGCTCGAGGACCGGGGACAACTGCTTGCAGGGCCCGCACCACTCGGCCCAGAAGTCGAGGATGACCGGCACCTGCATCGACCGGTTGATGACCTCGGCTTCGAAGCTGCCCTCGGTCACGTCGACAACAACACCGCTCGACGGTGGAGGGGGCGCAGCCTCGCGCAACCCGGAAAGGTCGACGGCCCCGGGGATACGGACGTCGGTCGGTCGCATGCTCACGCCCTCAGCCTAGGTCCTCTGCCCCGATGGCGGCGATCAGCCGATCGGCGGCGGCGTAGGGATCCGTCTCCCCCGCGAGGACTGCGGCCGAGAGGTCGGCGAGCATGGTGCCGTCGCGCAGGTCAGCGATCTGCTCGCGCAATGCGGTGACTGCGATGGTCTCGATCTCCGCACTGGCGCGCGCGAGGCGCCGGCGGGTGAGGGTGCCGGACTCCACCAGCCACGCGCGATGGGCATCGAGCGCGGCCACGAGCTCGTCCGATCCCTGATTCGCCGACGCCACCGTCGTGAGGATCGGTGGGATCCACGCGTCCGGCGGCCTCGGCCCGGCGAGGGCAAGCATGTTGCGCAGGTCGCGAACCGTGAGATCGGCGCCGTCGCGATCGGCCTTGTTGACGGCAAAGACGTCCGCGATCTCCAGGATGCCCGCTTTGGCCGCTTGGATCCCGTCACCCATCCCGGGTGCAAGGAGGACGACCGTGGTGTCCGCAAGCGCGGCGATGTCGACCTCGGCCTGTCCCACCCCGACGGTCTCGATGATCACGACGTCGCATCCCGCCGCGTCGAGGACGCGGGCGGCCTGCGGCGTCGCCCATGACAGACCGCCGAGATGGCCGCGCGTGCCCATCGACCGGATGTAGACACCGGGATCGGTGGCGTGCTCCTGCATCCGGATCCGATCACCCAGGAGCGCACCTCCGCTGAACGGCGAAGACGGGTCGATCGCGAGCACGCCCACCCTGCGACCTTGCGCCCGAAACGCGGCGATCAGCATCGAGGTGGTCGTCGACTTGCCCACCCCGGGCGACCCGGTCAGGCCGACCGTCGTGGCGCCACCGGCGTACGGGGCGAGCGCCGCCATCGCTTCGCGTAATTGCGGCGACGCCCCCTCGACGAGGGAGATCAGCCGTCCGACGCTGCGTGGGTCGCCTTCGCGGGCGCGCGCGACGAGGTCAGCAACCGCGAGCGCCACGCACCCACCCTAGAGCCAGAGACGTTAAGGCACGCGCAGGAGCAACGCGTCGCCCTGGCCACCGCCGCCGCAGAGCGCGGCTGCACCGAGTCCACCGCCCCGGCGCTTGAGCTCCAGTGCGAGGGTGAGTGCGATCCGAGCGCCGGAAGCCCCGATCGGGTGGCCGAGCGCGATCGCCCCGCCGTTGACGTTCACCTTCTCCGGCGGCAGGCCGAGCAGTTTCGTCGAGTGCACCGCCACTGACGCGAACGCCTCATTGATCTCGACCAGGTCGAGCGCGTCGACGGTCTGCCCCGCTCGGGCGAGCGCCTTGGCGATCGCGTTGGCAGGCTGCGCCGCAAGCGAGGCATCCGGTCCGGCGACCACGCCGTGGTACCCGATCTCGGCCAGCACGGTCGCGCCGTGCCGTTCGGCCGCTTCCTTCGACATGACGACGACGGCGCATGCCCCGTCGGAGATCTGCGAGGAGGAGCCGGCGGTAATCGTGCCCTCCTTGGCGAAGGCCGGACGCAACGCGGCGAGACTGTCCAGCGTCGTATCGGCGCGCACTCCCTCGTCGGTGGCCACCACCAGCGGATCGCCCTTGCGCTGCGCGACCGAGACCGTGACGATCTCCTCGTCGAACAGGCCGTTCTTCTGGGCGGCGGCCGCGCGCTCGTGGGAACGGGCGGAGAAGACGTCCTGCTCCGCGCGGCCGATCCCGAGTTTGGCGTTGTGGGCTTCGGTCGACTCACCCATCGCGCGCTGGTCGAACGCACAGAACAACCCGTCGTGGGACATCGAGTCGACCAGCATGGCGTCGCCGAACTTGATCCCCCGCCGGCTGTCCGGCAGCAAGTGCGGGGCGTTCGACATCGACTCCATGCCGCCGGCGACCACCACGTCGTACTCGCCGGCGCCGATCAGCTGGTCGGCGAGCGCGATCGCGTCCAGGCCGGACAGGCAGACCTTGATGATCGTGAGCGCCGGCACATCCATCGGGATGCCGCCCTTGACGGCCGCCTGCCGGGCGGTGATCTGGCCGGCGCCGGCCTGAAGGACCTGACCCATGATCACGTAGTCGACGGCCGCTCCGGGAACACCCGCGCGGGCAAAGGCGGCCTCGATCGCGATCGCACCGAGATCGGTGCCGGAGAACCCGGACAGCGAGCCCAACAGCTTGCCGATCGGAGTTCGCGCGCCACCGACAATTACTGACCCAGGCATACCTGACACGATACGTGTCATGGGTGAACCGCTATTAACTCGGATCGACCACGTCGGCATCGCCGTTCGGGACCTCGATCGGGCGATCGAGTTCTACACGGCGACGTTTGGCCTCACCGTTGCCGGACGCGAGGTGAACGAGCCGCAGGGGGTCAAAGAGGCCATGCTGCACGTCGCGGACGCCCCCGGCGGCGGGTCGTACCTCCAACTCCTCGAGCCCCTGTCGATCGAGACCCCGGTCGGAAGGTTCATCGAGCAGCGCGGTGAGGGCGTCCATCACATCGGGTACGGCGTGGTGGATGTCTCCGCTGCGCTCGAGGACCTCGCCGGGCAGGGGATCCGGTTGATCGACTCGGCACCGCGGCACGGGTCGCTGGGCGCGTCGATCGCCTTCCTTCACCCGAAGAGCGTGGGTGGAGTCCTCACCGAGCTGGTGCAGGCCGCGACCCCCTGACGGTCGCGACGATTGCGTCCAGGACCACGTCGGCGTATCCGACGAACAGGTGCTTGGCCCCGGGCACCGCGATGACCTGCGCCTGCCCCACCACGCCAAGCCGCTCCCGGGCCGCGGCCGGGCGAAGGTAGTCGTCGAACTCGGGGACGATTGCCACGACCGGCTTGCCCGAGTCCGACCAGGCAGCGAGGTCGTCCGCCGTCGACTGCCGCAATGGCGGTGAGATCAGCACAATGCCCACGACGCCCGGATCCCGGCCGTAGCGGATGGCGAGCTCGGTGCCGAAGGACCAGCCGACGAGCCATGGATCGGGAAGGTCGCGCGCCTCGACCAGGTCGATGGCGGCCGCGACGTCGTGCCGCTCGGACACGCCGTTCCCGAAGGTGCCGTCGCTGCACCCCGCCGCGCTGCACGTCCCCCGGGTGTTGAAGCGCAGGACCGCGAGATCGGCGAGCGCCGGAAGCCGGTTCGCCGCCTTGCGGAACAGGTGGCTGTCCATCATCCCGCCGTGAGTGGGGAGCGGGTGCAGCGTCACCAGGGTGGCGACCGGGTCGGCGGTCTCGGGAAGCGCGAGCTCGCCGATCAGTCTCAGACCGTCGGCGGTCTCGAGGGTGACGGCTTCCCGGCGAGCGGGAAGCACCGTGTTGGCGCGAATCTCCACCACGAGACGATCAGCCGTAGCGGGGGGCGTTTCGGGACCGCACGGTGTTGGTCCGCCGGCGCAACCGCGCATTCCAACACGGCGCGTGCCAGTGGCGGCGGTCGTCCTCGGCGCCGGGTCGCCACGCAACGATGTGCGCGAGACTCGGGACGATCTGTTGATCACAGCCGGGGCAGCGGTAGGTCTTGCCTGCGCGATCGGCCGCGACTTGCCGCACGATCCACTCACCGTCGGGGTGGGACTCCGCCTGCGGAATCGCGCCGCTTCGCAGCGGAGGCGGCGTGTCGTCGCGGCGTCGCGCCCGGCGGGGACTCACCGGCTAACCGCGGGCGTCGGCCGGGCCGAACGCCGCCAACTCATCGAGCAACGGCGCCGGAGCCAATGACGACAGGTGGGTCGCAGCAGCCAGATGCAGCAAGCCCGACCGCAGGTTGTCCGCCCCCACCGACGCCAGCATGGCGAACGGTCCATCCGGATAACCGCAGCCGAGGCTCATCGCGGCGTCGACGTCGGCCACTGCGGCGTACCCGTCATCCACCATGCGGACGGCATCGCCCAGATGGGGCAGGACCAGCATCTCCACAATGTGGCCCGGACGGTCCTTACAGGCGACCGGGACCAAACCCGCGCGGCGAACCACCTCGACCGCCGTGGCGACCGAGTCCGGAGCCGACGCGATCGTCGCGACGACCTCGACCACCCCCTGCCTCGGCGCCAGCGGGACGTGCAGACCGACGATGTCAGCAGCCCGTCGAGTGCCCGCCGCAAGTGTCCCGACCGGCGCCTCGTCCGTGGTGGCGGCCGCGATCACGGCGCCCGACTTGGCGAGTCCGGCGACCCGGGCGACGAGCTCGGACGTCCCGGCCCGCGAGCCGCCGTCGACCAGGACGACGTCGGCGTCACGGATGTCCTCGACGGGGACGACGGGCACCGAGGCGAGAGCGTCGCCGATCGGCGACTTGGCCGCACCCACCACAGCGACCACCTTGTCGACCGGCCGGGGTGCCGCGCAGGCAAATGCGGGTGCCGCGACCGCGGCCTCGGCCGGGGTCACGTCGTACCGGTAGTAGCCACGACCGGACTTACGGCCGAGTTGGCCGGCCATCACCAGTCGTCGGAGCAGGGGGGCCGGAGCGTAGCGCTGGTCGCGGGTCTCGGCGAACATCGTCTCGAGCACGTCGAGCGACACATCCAGCCCGATCAGGTCCATCAGGGTGAGCGGGCCCATCGGGACACCGCAGGAAGCGACGACGGCAGCGTCGATGTCCGCGACCGACGCCTGGCCGGTCTCAGCCGCCCGGGCAGCGGCGTTGAGATAGCCGAAGAGGAGCGCGTTCGCGACGAACCCCGCCCGGTCACCCACGACCACGGGAGTCTTCCCGCAGCGGCTCGCGAGGTCGCGGACAGCATCGACGACCTCGCCTTCGGTAACGACGGTGTGCACCACCTCCACCAGGCGCATGACCGGCGCCGGATTGAAGAAGTGCATCCCGACGACGCGACTCGGGCTGCTGGTCGCCCTCGCGATCTCGGTGATCGGCAAGGACGAGGTGTTGGTCGCCAGCACCGTCGACGGTGGGCAGATCGTCGCGAGTTCCGCGAACAGCGCCGTCTTGACCTCCAGCCGCTCGGGGACGGCTTCGGTGACCAGATCGACGCTCGCGAGATCGCGGCGATCGGTGGTGAACCGGACCCGCGCAAGTTGCGCGTCACGGTCCTCGGTCGACAGCTTCCCCCGGTCCACCGCCTTGGCGAGCGAACCCTCAAGGCGGGATCGTCCGAGGGCGAGCAACTCGTGACTGATCTCCACCGCAACGACCTCGAGGCCGGCCCTGGCGAACACCTCGACGATGCCCGCACCCATCGTGCCGAGCCCGACGACTCCGACGCTGCGAATGTCCACGTCGTCCATTGTCCGTCAGCGGCGACCTGACGCGTGCACGGCACTAGAACAAACGCTGCTCGTCCGGTTCGATCCCACGCAACTCGTCGTAGTCGACCACCACACACTCGATGCCGCGTGCGGTGGCGAGCACCCGCGCTTGCGGCTTGATGTCTTGCGCGGCGAACACTCCGCGTACGGGACGAAGGTGCGGATCGCGGTCGAGGCGCTCGAGATAGCGCGACAGCTGCTCGACACCGTCGATCTCCCCGCGCCGCTTGATCTCGACCGCGACCGCGACTCCGGCGGCATCCCGGCACAGCAGGTCGACCGGGCCGATATCCGTCGGGTATTCACGGCGTACCAAGCGCATGCCCACACCCAGCACGTCGCAGTTGTCCGCGAGTAGCGCTTGCAGGTGGGCCTCGACGCCGTCCTTGATCAGCCCGGGATCGACTCCCAGCTCGTGGCTGACGTCCGAGAGGATCTCCTCGACTTCGATAACGAGTTGCTCACCGCTGTTGTTGACCACGACCCAGCTGTCGGCCTCCTCGCGCAGAGTGCAGGGCGGCGACATCCACATGAGAGGCGCAAGTTTCGCCTCAGAAAAGATCGCCACCCCGCCGTCGGCCTTGACCATTAGCACCCTGGTCGCGAGCGGCAGATGAACGCTCAGGCGCCCGCTGTAGTCCGCGGAGCACTTCGCAACTACGAGCCGCACCCGCACAACCTACGGGACGGCTTCACGCTCCGCTCCGGTGTTCGCGCGTTTCTCCTACGACTCGCAAGGAAGGACGCGAGACAACGGCTCACCCGACGCCGCTGCGAGGCTACCTTCACGCCCGTGACGGTCACGGTCACTCTGTCCGGCGGCGAGGCGCCGGACAGAACAGTTGTGCGCAGAGGTTCCGTCCTCCCTCACGATGCCGGTTGAACGGGGGCTACCCGACCACACCGACCGACGCCCAGTAGGCATTCAGCGCGCTGTTGGTCTTGACGAACCAGGTCACCCCGCCGGCGATCACCAAGGCGATCCAGAAGAAGAACAGGGTGCCCAATGCGACCCCGGTCCCGGTCCCCCCGCCCGAGACAAGAGCGAACGCCGCAAAGATGATGAAGAACTGCGCGAGGTAACCCACGGCCATCGGCCCGAGATACCACAGGCCCGTCCAGCCACTCACCGGTGCCGCCTGGCCGCGCCGGGTGTACAGGGAGCCAACCTCCGCGGGGGTGACGAACGGCATCGCGACACCTGCGATGAAGGTCAACAGCAGGGCCACCCCGCCACCGATCCCGCGGCCGCTGTGCCGGCGCATCTCGTCATGGACGCTGAAGTTGTACACGAAGGCGTAGATGCCAAGCGTGCAGAAGAACAGCGCGATCGACGTTCCGGTCGAGCGGATCCTTCCGGGTGGGCCTAGCCCGTAGTAACCGCCGTGATACGGGTACGGCGGCGCAGTTTGTGGCCACGGCGCGGTCGGTGGCCACGGCGCCGTTGGTGGCCACGGCGCGGTCGGTGGCCACGGCCCCGGCGGTTGTGGCTGCGCCATACCCCACGGCTCCCCCTCGCCCGTCACGGCGGGGACGATACTCGCTGCCCGGCCGTCCGCCCAGACGCAGACGTGGTTGTCCACATCTTTGGGTGGGGTCGGGAAAGTGCCGTCGGGGTGTGCCAGGATCGAATACGTGTTCGATTCGATGGTGTTCGGGGTACCCGAAGACTGGGAGCCGATCCCCGACGCGGTCCTCGACGAGCTCGGCCCGCTCCCGCTCGAACCCGGCGTCCCCGACGACGCGGACCACCCGGACCGGCTGGTCGAGGTCGCCGCCGCAATCGGCGGCGGCACCGCGCTGAACGTGCTCACCTGCGTGCCACCCCAGATGCTGTCACGGGCGGCCGCGGTGCAAGCCCTGACCGCGCTCACCGCCGTCAACGGGCAGCTCGCCGCAACCTGCGCCAGCTACACCGCCCGCCTCGCCGACGGCGCGCCATGGCGGATCACCGGCACCGACAAGGCCGCCTGCCCCGCCGCGCACGACGTCGCGCTCGCCACCCGAACCAGCGTCTACGCCGCCGACCGCCAGATTGCTCTCGCGCTGGACCTGACCGCAACGCTACGTGCCACCGGAGCCGCGCTACGCACCGGGCAGCTCACCCCCGCCCACGCCAAAACCATCCACGCCGAACTCGCCGGCGTCCCCGCACCGATCGCGCGCGCGGTCGAGGCGCGAGTGTTGGATCGCGCCGGAACCCAAACCATCGCGAACCTCACCCGCAGCCTGCGCCGCGCCCGCGCCGCGCTCGACCCCAACTGGACCACCCACGCCGCCGAGGCGCGGCGCGAGGTGATCGTCGAACACACCGCACACGCCGACGGCACCGGCAGCCTCTACGCCCACGGACCCCTGGAAGTCACCACCGCGATCTCCCACGCCCTGTCCGCCGCCGCCACCCGCACCCGCGACACCCTCGGCGGCACCACCGACGCCCGCAAACTCGCCGCCCTACGAGACTGGGCCGAAACAGCCACCGCCGCGCCAACCAGCCCCCGCACCCACCGGCGCCCACCAGTCGTGCACGTCACCATCGACCTCCCCACCCTGCGCGGCCTCCGCGATCACCCCGCCGACATCCCCGGCATCGGCCCGATCCCCGCAGCGGCCGCCCGCTGGCTCGCCGCCGACAACTCCCCGCTGCGCCGGATGATCCTCGACCCGATGGACGGGCACTGCCTGGACTACGGACGCACCACGTACCAAGTCCCGCCT
>DATJWM010000101.1:0-7602 GCA_035501255.1 Mycobacteriales bacterium
CCGGATCAAGCGCACGGGATCGGCGCTACACGACGCCTCCGCTGACGGCCGCTAAAAGCGCCGACAAGCATCCAGTTGGGTCATAGATGATGGTCAACCCGTCTCCGGCGACGCGCGCGGTTCCAGCGTCGATCGGATCGATCGCTGCCCAAGACGGTTCGCCAATTCCCACTTCGATGTCTGTTCGCTGGCAGGTAGCGGGTGATTTCGGCGACCTGCGCGCCATCGCGTGGGTTACCGTCGCTGTCGATCGCGGACCGCCACGCGCATCGTGGGGTGGCAGCGAGCGCGTCCAGCACGGGCTGACGGCCGTAGACCCCGACCGAGTAGTTCAGCCCGAGGCCAGTGACGTGGTGCAGCAGTCCTTGAACACCGGAGCCGGTGTCACCGCGGAGGAGCACCCGACCTCGGACGGCATCGGGGAGCTGGGCGATAGCGGCATCGAGCACCGCGATCTGATCGGCAGCGTCGTTGGCGTTAGACCGGCCCTCACGCAACAACGCGGCAAGCGGCTCACCGGTGCCCTCCGTCCCGTGGTCGACGAACGCCAGCAGCGGGTGGAACCCGAACGTGCGCTTGAACGTCGGTGTCGCGCCTTCCTTCTCCGAGTGCGCCAACACGATCGTCGCGTCGAGATCCACAATCACCGGACCGTCGCCGCTCACCGGCGAACGGTGAGACCAGGCCGCCGCGCGAGCGGCAGCGCGCGCAGTGCGGATCGCCGTCACGGACGCCTCGGCGTCATCGGCGAGGGTGTCGATCAGCCGCGACACCGTCGGATCCGACGCGACCACACCGAACAGGTCCGGCTGAGCCCGGACCACTCCAAGATCAGCCAGGCAGTCCCCGCCGAGCGCGATCGCCAACGCGACATCGAGCAGCACCTTGCCCGGATCATGCTCGGCCCGCCGTCGACGCCACGGGCGCAGCGCCCTCGATAGCTCCCGATCAGCGCCGGTTGCGCGCGCCGCCTCGATCAGCAGCGACGCGCCAGCCGACGACACCAACGGCTCGTCACCCGCAACTACCCGAACCCGTCTCCTGCCTCGGTTACCCTTCACCCACGGAGTGCCTTTCCGCTCGGTGTTTCTTGGTCCTTCGCAAGCCCAAGTTTCCCAAGCAGGACAGGCACTTCCGTGCTTCTACCGCCCGTGTCGAACAGGGAAGATCACGAATGATCGAGGCTAGGGAATCTGCGCGCGGCGGATCGCGAGCCAGTTGCGGGACGTGCCGCTGTACTTCGCGCACGCTCACCTTGATCATGCCCGCGTGGCCGCCGTGATGGGTGACACGTCGGGATCAGCGCGGTCGCTGGACCGCGCCACCGAGCTCTACCGGAGTCTCGGCGCGACGGCGTATCTCAGTCACGTCAACACCCTACGCAGCGAGACTGCTTCCATCGAGTCGACGCCGATCTTCGGGCTCTCGGATCGCGAGCGTGATGTCGTCACCCTGCTGACCTCCGGGATGAGTTACGTGCAGATCGCGCGTGCGCTGTTCATCACGCGCAGCACCGTCAGCTACCACCTGGTCAACGTCTATGCGAAGACGAACGTCGGCTCCAGACACGAACTCACGCAGCTCGCGCACGAGAACCCCACAGCCTTGGGGTTAGCCGCGCCCGCCTGACCACCACCGATCAAGGGGATGCCCGCTTGTGGGGGTGCGCTCAAGCTCGTTGTCTTCACGGTCTCTCCTCAGCGACGACCGTCGGGTCGGCTCCGGTGTTTCGCGGGTTGGGTGAAGACGCGGGGCTGGGACCGTGACGGCAAGCCGCCACGATCGATCTACCCGGGGTGGCCATTGGAGCGGCGCTAACGGCGTCATGGTCATGCCTCCACGGGAACGGCGACCGACTGCCGGGGCCGCCGCGGGAGCAGGAACCAGGCGCAGACCAGCGAGACGGCGAACGCGGCCGCTGCGACGGTGAAGCCGATGGCCATGGCGTGCGCGGTGTTGTTGATCTGCGCGGGGAGCGAGGCGGTGGGGTGTTCGTGGGCGACGATGATGGCGCCGATCACGGCGACGCCGAGGCTGCCGCCGAGCTGCCGGACGGTCTGGATGATCCCGGATGCTTGGGGTCGTTCGCGGCCGGTGACGCGGCTGAGCGCGTCGGTGTTGACCGGTGAGAAGACCAATCCGAGACCGAGGCCGGTCAGTGCCATCCCCGGAACCTTCGAGAGGTAGGCAAGGTCGGTGAGCTGTGACGCCCAGACCAGCGCACCAACGGTGCACAGTGCCAGCCCGAGCAGTAGCGGTGGCCGGGCGCCGGCGGCGTCGTACCAACGACCGGCGATCTGGGCGCCGATCATGAGGGGGACGATCATCGCCAGGGACGACAGGCCGGCCTGGATCGGGCTGTAGCCGAGCAGGTTCTGTGCGTAGAGCGCGGCGAACAGTGTGATGGCCAGCAGTCCGAACTGAGTGCCGAACAACACCAGGTTGTCCCCAAGGAAGGGGATCCGCCGGAACAGTCGGACGTTGACGAGTGGTTCCTTGGATCGCAGCTGGACGATGACGAACGCCGTCAGGACGAGTAGTCCGGTCGAGAGCATGACCAGCATCTGGGTGGATTCCCACCCCCAGGTGCCGGCTTGTTGGAGGGCGTAGACGGTGGTGCCGACGCCGGCGACGAGCAGAACGAGGTGTGAGGTCGCGATCCGCAGAGCGGGCTGACGGTTGTTCGTGGGTCGGGCCAGGTGGACGAGGGCGAGAGCGGCGAGACCGACGGGGACGTTGATCCAGAACACGGCACGCCAACTGAGCCATTCGGTGCAGGCTCCGCCGAGGAGCGGTCCGAGCGCGAGGAAGATCTGGCTGATCCCGACGTAGGTGCCCATGGCCCGGCCGCGCACTGATTCGGGGAAGGCGGCCATCACGATGGTGGCGGTGACCGGCATCATAAGTGCGGCGCCGAGGCCTTGGGCGACCCGGGCGGTGATCAGCCAGGACTGGCCGAGGTGCCCGACGGGCGCGAGGCCGCAGCACGCGGATGCGAGGAAGAACGTCGCGACGCCGATGCGGAAGGTGGTGACTGGTCCGAGCTTGGAGCCGAGCTTCCCGCCAAGGGCGACGAACGCGGCCATCGCCAGCACGTAGGCGTTGACCACCCACTGAGCCCCAGTGGGGCTCAGTGGCAGCTGGCGGCTCATGGTCGGGAGGGCGACGCTGACGACGGTCTGGTCGAGCATGATCATCGACAGCGCGCCGGTCATCGCGACGAGGGTGAGCCAGCTCTTGCTTGACGTTCCAGCCAGCCCGCGTGGCGCGACCGTCGTCGCGGCGCTCATGCCTGCGCCCGGACTGCGATGCCATCGAGGTCGTCCGCGATGCGCTCGGTCTGCTTGAAACCGAACAGGACGAGCGCGACCGGGACGGCCCAGTTCAGCAGCAGGTTGCGGGGGTCGCTGCCCTGGTGCTGCAGGTAGCCAGAGGTCAGGTGGGAGACCGACATCACGTAGATGACACCGGCCCACATCAGGCTGATCTTGCCGTTCACGGCGCGGAACACTGGGCTGCCCCAGTAGCGGCGGTCGACGTGCTCGCGGGCGAACTGCTCGGTGAACGGCACCGTCGCGGCCGAGATCAGCATGACGGTGGCGAGGACGACCGCGGAGCCACCGCGACCGAAGTCGACGAGCAGCTGGTCGGTGTGGTGTCCGCCGAGGAACCCGACCACCGAGAGGATCCCGAAGGTGACGACGCCGGCGGCGTCGATGACGGTGACTCCGGTACGACGGGAGCCGCGGATCGCGAGGGCCAGCGAGCCCAGGCAGGCCAGCAGCGCGGCGAGTCCGACAGCGTCGGGGCCGACCCGGTCGGCGATCATCGAAAAAGCGACCCAGGGGGCGAGTCCGAGGAGCATGTTGGTCGGGTTCATCAGCGTCTCCGTACTGTCGAGGTTGGTAGATCCCAATCTCGTCGCGCGGAGCCGCCACAACATCCGTCGGATGTCGCAGAGATTTCTGCCAGCGATCGCCCGGGTATGGACCCTTCAGGCGGAGTACGTCGCCGCAGCCGCGGCCAACTCGACCCGGTTCGACAGGCCGAGCTTGGTGAGCACATGCGAGACGTGCGTCTGCACGGTCCGCGGCGAGATATTGAGGTGCCGTGCGATATCCGGTCCGGTCCGCCCGGCCGCCACCTGCTCCACGACCAGCTCCTCGGTCGGAGTCAGACTGTCCCAGCCGGTGGTCGGTCGGCTCCGCGGCGCCGTGGACCCCAGGCGCACGCCAGCGGCTCGCAGCCGACCGGCGATCCGCACCGCGACTCCCTCCGCCCCGCACGTGGCGGCCAGCGACAGAGCGTCAGCCGCCAGAGCGCGGGCAACCTTCCGGTCACCGTAAACCGCCGTTGCGACCGCCGCCTCCTCCCGTGCCATCAGCTCGAGGTAGACCTCGCCGAGCGCATGCGCCTCGGCTGCGACGGCGTACGCGGTGCCCGCCAGTTCCTGGGGGTCACCAATGATGGCTTCAGCCAGCGCAAAGTACGGCGCGCCTGCCGGATCGCAGGGCTGGGGAACCGTCGCCAAGCCTTCGTTGATCGCGGCTAGCAGGTTCGGTGCGGCGGCACGCACCCCCAGTCGTGAGAATTCTGGCGCCACCGTCACCATCCAGCTGCGCAGCCGCAACGACGCGGCGCGCCGCCAGGTGTCCAGAGCGAGATCCGCGGCCTGTGCGTATCGGCGTTGCGCCTCACGTAGGGCGGCCCTTGCTCGGGCAGGCTGCGGGATACCGAACTGCAGCACGTGATCCTCTGCGTCCCACCGATCCAGGCGCTCCTCCGCCTCAGTGAGGGCGCCGCGCAGAACATCGACAAGCGCCCGCGTGCCGACGGCGAGGGACGTCCACCCCATCTCGGTTGTCGCCGCCAGCTCCAACGCGCTGTCGAGGGTGGCTGCGCTATCGGCCAGGCGGCCGGAGGCAAAGTCGATCGCGCCAGCCACGATCTGATGACTGGCGGTCTGCCAGCCAGCGCCTCGGGCTTCACGGAGAGCGATCACCTCGTGCAGCGCGGTACGGGCCGCGTCCGGACCATGCTGGGCAAGCTCCACCACCGGTGGCCATACATCGGCGGACATGCCCTCGTTCGGGTCGACCGCTGAGGTCCCGACCCGTCGTGACGCCTCCCACGCAAACTCCGACGACACCGCAAGGTGCCCCAGCAGGTAGGTCCGCAGCACCTCAGTCATCAGTCCGTTGATCGTGAGCGACAGCGGGTCTGTCACTGCAGCCGTCTCCGGTACGGGCCGTGCACCCGCGAGGAGGGCGACGTATTCGCGGTGGTCCGTCAGGACCTGCCTGACCCGCTCCGGCAACTCCAGGTCGAGGGTGCCGTTGAGCGCGTCGATCACACCGGGGATATCGGCGCGGGTGGTGCGGGAGAAGATCAGCACTCGCCGGAGCTCACCAGCGACGAGCGGGTCGTGCACGTTGGGAAGTGCTGCCTGCGCGACCTCCTCGGCACGTCGGAACTGACCGGAGCGGGCCAGCGCACGGGCTCGGCGAGCGGCGAGCCCAGCCGCCAGGTCGGGATCCGGCAGGGTGGTCCCTACCACTGTGTCGAGCAGGTCGGCCTCGACCGCCGGCGCGTGGTCCAGCGGTTGGGTGGCCGGTCCGATTGACACCATGACCTCGGCTACTGGAGCGCCGGCTGATATCAGTTGGCGTGGCACGTCGATCGGCGAGACTCGACTCGCTGCACCGCGGTGAAGGACTGAGCGAAGCGGACCTGGGATGTCGGCGTAGACCGCGTCCCGCCAGGTGACGTGGGTGAACTCGACACGGCCGTGGCCGTCGAACGCGACGACGTCGGCGTCGATGAGGCTTTGAATGGCCTCGACCAGTGACACCGGCTCAGCAGCCAATACCGCCGCAATATCGTCCACAGTCGCGGCGACTCCCAGAACCGCCAGGGCGCGGGCGACTTGGCGCGTGTGGCTGTCGAGGCTGGCGACGCGTCTGTCTATCGATGATGCGGCGAGTGACGCAGTGTCTTCTGGCGCCACCTCAACGACGTCGCCGGTCCGAACCAGCCGGGGACCGAGATCGTCGAGCAACGTCAACGCCTCAAGCGGTTGGGCGCCATCCAACAGGTCCCGGAGCCCCGCCCCGGGCCAGCGGCCGGTGTGCTCGCGCACCAGCGCATCGAGGTCCAGCACGTCCAATGGGGGCAGGTCGATCTCGACGCAGTCATCCCGCTGAAGGATGCGGGTGATGAACGCGCGCTCCGGCTCGGGCTGCCGCGAAACGACGAGGCCGAGACGCAGATCCGAGGCGGCCGCAGCAATCTGCTCCAGGATGGCCAGGGACGCAGCATCGGAGCGCTGCGCATCGTCGACGACCAAGACCTGTGACCCCGATGCGGCGAGCGCATCGAGATGCGACAGGAGCTGGATCTCGGAATCCTGAGGAACCGGGTCTGGCAGCTCGACGCCCAGCAACTGACGGGCGACGCCATAGGGGACGTTCATCGCGCCGAGCTCACCTCGGGCCGTACGGCTGGGAACCGTTAACGCGGCGAGCAATTCTCTGAGGACACGCGTCTTGCCAGCACCAGACGGCCCAGTCAGGACGACCGTGCTCGGGCCCCGCTGCGATGTCGCGCCGCGAACAAGCGCTGCAAGCGTCGGTCCGACCTCGCGCCTCGATGCGAGCCGCCGAGGCCTCCCCATGGCAGCAGCCTACGACCGGGTCACCATCGTCGCCAGCGCGCTGGACCGCAAATCGGTGGCCCGAATCTCTGCGGCATCTGACTGATGTGGTGGCCGTCCCGCGCAACGAGATTAGGAATCACCAATCGTCACAACGAAATCAGACGCCGAGGAGCGAGTTGCCATGGTCAGCATCGACTGGGGATCGCAGGACGACCTAGGGATCGATGCGGGTCGGATGCCGTTGATGGACCACCTGCGTGAGCTGCGGCGCCGGCTGCTGGCGATCATCCTCATCATCGGAGCCGGCGCCGTCATCGGCTGGTTCCTCTACGCGCCGATCATGCACCTACTCGAACGGCCGTACTGCGACGTCAGCCCGAAATACCGGTTCGCGAGCTCCGACGGGCGCTGCGTGCTGGTCTACCACGGTGTCCTTGACGGGTTCACCACCCGGATGAAAGTCGCCATCACCGCCGGAGCGGTGCTGACCGGGCCGCTGTGGCTCTACCAGATCTGGGCGTACGTCACTCCCGGGTTGAAGGCCCGCGAACGGAAGTTCACGGTCTGGTTCGTCGCGACCTCCAGCGCCCTGTTCATCGCCGGCATGGCGCTGGCCTACTACGCGCTGGTCACCGGCCTGTCCGTGCTGCTGACCCAAGCCGGACCGGACGTGCAAGCACTGCTGACCGTCAACGCCTACCTGTCGTTCGTGATGTTGATGCTGTTCGTGTTCGGAGCGTCCTTCGAGCTGCCGTTACTCATCGTGCTGGCGAACCTCGCCGGTGTGCTGCCCGCCAACCGGCTACGCAGATCCCAACGGATCTCGATCTTCGGGATATTCGCCTTCGCCGCGATCGCGACCCCGTCACCGGACCCGTTCTCGATGTGCCTGATGGCACTACCGATGGTCGCGTTGTTCGAGATCGCCGTCGGTGTCGCCATCGTCC
>DATJWM010000102.1:0-7784 GCA_035501255.1 Mycobacteriales bacterium
ATCGGCTTGTCCGGCCCGAGCGCGATCGGATCGCCCTCCTTGGCCACGAGCACGGCAACGTCCGAGACGGCCTGCTCCATCAGCTCGCCGACGTCGCCCAGTGGCACGTCCCCGCCGATCAGGCGCCGGCGCCCTTCGGTGAGCACCAGGTCGACCGGCTCACGCTCGACGATGTGAGCCAGGTCTGAGCCGGGGCTGCTTGAGGTCAACGCTACGCCACGGGCGACCACGCCCTCGTCGGCGAGGCGCTGCCGGACCTCGTTGATCTCCCGAGTGGCCCGCTCGAGGGCCAGGTTCTCGCTCTGGAGCCCGGCCCGCGCTCCGGCCTGCGCGCCCCTGGGCGGCCGCACCAGACGAGCGATGATCATTTCGCGTGGTGGCTCCGAGCGGGCAAGCGGCTCGGCCAGGTCGACCAGCTGCACGAGGGCAGCATCAGTCTGTGGCGCGACCAGGATCGAGCGGTCCGGAACCGGAAGCTCCGGATGCTCCTGGACGGCGGCAAGCGCGGCATCGGCGAACTCGTCCTCGACCGACGTGCCGTATTCATTCTTCGGGTCGATCAGCTTGAGCAGCGGCCCGGCCATCAGCGTGGTCACCACGGCCATAATCACGAGCATCGCGAACAGCACATTCGAGATCGCTCCGACGTCCAACGCCAGGTTCAAGACGATCAGCTCGGTCAGTCCTCGGGTGTTCATCAGCGTTCCGATGACCGACGAGGCCTTCCAGTCGTAGCCGGTGACCCGGGCGGCCATCGCGGCGCCGGCCAGCTTGCCGAGGATCGCGACCGCGATCAGCAGCAGCGTGAGGAGCCACAGCTCCGGTCGGTCGAGCAGTCCGACGTTCGTGCGCAGACCGGTGTAGACGAAGAACACCGGCAGCAGCAGGGTGACGACGAAGTCGTCGATGCGGCGAGTGATCTCCTCGTTCAGACGAGCGTGTCGCGGCATGATCATGCCGAACACGAAGCCGCCGAAGATGAACGCGATGTTGATCTCCTCGGTCACGTAGGCCGACAGGAGGACGCCGATGATGATGGCCGCGAACCACCCGCTCGGCATCCGCCCGACCTCGTCGAACGCCCCCGCCATACGGGCCACGACGCGCCTGACGATCAGCACCATGACCAGCGTGTAGGCGGTCGCCTCCGCGATCGTCTTGACGACGTCCCCGAACGTCCCCGATGACGCGATCGTGATCGCGAGCGCGATCAGGAACCACGCGGTCACGTCGTCGACCGCGGCGCACGCGATCGCCAGCGAGCCGATCGGGCGTTTGATCATCCGCCGCTCGGCGAGGATCCTCGCCAGCACCGGGAACGCGGTGATCGACATCGCCACGCCCACGAACAGCGCGAATGCGACGAACTTCTTGTCCGGCCCGACCAGCTTGTACAGCGGCAAGGCGACCGCGATGCCCAGCAGCAGCGGCACCGCGACGCTCGTGTTCGAGATCGCGGTGGCCGTGGCGACCTTGCCCTTGAGCGACCCACGGTCGACCTCGAGCCCGACCAGGAACATGTAGAAGATCAACCCGAGGTTGGCCACGACCCCCAGCGCGGGCAGGACGTCGGTCGGGAAGAAGGTCGCCTGGAGGTTGGGCGAGATCGCGCCGAGCAGCGACGGGCCGAGGCACAGGCCTGCGATCACCTCGCCCATCACGCGCGGCTGGCCGATCCTGGTCGCGACGGCGCCGAACAGGCGGGCAACGATGAGCACGAGCGCGATCGACAGGAACACGGCGGCGACGAGCTTGTTGAAGTCAGCCCGCGACTTGGTCGCGGTGAACTTCTCGCCGGCGGGCGACAGGCCGGACGGAGTGGTCAGCGCCGGCTTGGCTTGCGAGGCGGTCGACGGAACCGGCGTCGCCACGTTGAGCGGGATCACCGTGACCTTCTGAAGCTGGAGGTCGTTGGCGGTCGCGGTCATCCGAGCGGCGCCGCCCTTGACGCACTTGACATCACCGAACACACCGGCGGTCTTGCTCGAGTAGGTGACCGGCCCGAGCGGCTTGTCGGCCGACGAGTACAGCTGCGCGACCGCGCCCGTGCCGTGGATCGAGAACGAGCTACCGAAGCACGTCGAGGCCGGAGACAACGCGTAAGTGCCCTGGATGTTCGTCGGCGTCCTCGGTGCGGCCGCGCCTGCTGCGGGCGGAGCGCTGGTGAAGTTGGCCAGGAACGGCGCCCCGCCGAGGGTGCCGTTGATCGTCGCCTTGGCGCCGGGGGTCGCAATCGCGTCGAGGTGAAGCGAGCGTCCGCCCGACACGCAGCTCACGTCGCCGGTGAGCCGATGTCCGCCCCCGGGAAGCGTCGTCTCGTTGAGGCGCAGCTTGCCGCCCAGCGTGTTCTGGTTGTTGGTGAAGTTGACGAACTGCCCGGACTGCAGCAGGTTGAAGGACGGGCCCGAGGCCGGCACCTGCGTCGGCGCGGTCGGCGGGAGCGGGATGCCCCCGGCGGGCTTGGGGACGGGACCGATGCACGGGCTCGCCGCGGCCATGGTGTAGCCGCCGGCGATCGCCGGCTGGGCCTTCTCGTCGCCTCCCTTGCTGACGACGAAGATCACGACCGCAACCCCGACCACGGCGATGATCGCGTAGAAAATGCCTAGCCGCCTCACCAGCTGGCTACGCGACAGTGCCTTCTGTCCCGGCATCTAAGCCCCCTTTAGGCTCGGTGTGTGAAGTCCGCCCGGCCGGGGCAGCCCCGCCTCAGCCCGGTCGCGCGGAAAAGTAGCCGATGGGCTGCCCCACCACATCCGGCACGTGCCATCGAAGTGCATCCGTAAAGTGCCGCAATATTCCTCCGGGGGATGCCCCCCGGCCCCAGTGATGGCGGCCCGATAGGTTGCTAACCTACCGCGCACGCAAGACCACGGCCGGGCTTGCGAGGGCTTAGGGCTATCAACAAGGAGGACCACATCATGAGGGGCATTCCGTCCCGTCGCCGTATGGCTCGATGGGCCGGTGCGGCGATTCTGGCCGCCACGCTCGCTGCATTCGGCGCGACAGGCGCGATCGCACGCGACCGGGGGCATAGCGGCAACGACCACGGGCACAAGGGCGGCCACGACCACGGCAACAGGTCGGTCGTGGGCGCGGTGTACACCGAGACCAACGACGCCGCCGGCAACGCCGTGCTGGTGTTCGCGCGCCACCGGGACGGCACGATCGTCCAGACGGCGTCGGTCCCCACCGGGGGCCTGGGTCTCGCCATGAACCCGCCGTTCGACTTCCCGATCGTGGATTCGCAGGCCGCGGTGGCGCTCAGCGAGGACGGGCGCCTGCTGTTCGCGGTGAACGCGGGCGACAACACGGTCACCGTGTTCGGGGTGACCAAGCACGGCCTGAGGAAGGTCGACCAGGTCGGCTCGGGTGGCACCGAGCCGATCAGCGTGACCAGCAACGGAAGCGTCGTCTACGTGCTCAACTCGCACAGCGGCAACATCGCCGGGTTCAAGGTCACGCGACACGACAGGCTCCGCCCGATCGCGGGCTCGTCGCAGTCGCTCTCGACGCCGGGGCCGGGGGGGATCGCGGCGCAGATCGGCTTCTCCCCGAACGGTCGGGTGCTGACCGTGACCGAGCGCTGCTACCTGGGCGGGTGCGCGAACCAGCCCAAGGGCGTGCTCGACACGTTCGTGGTCGGCCGTGATGGCCGGGCCGGACCGGCCAAGGAGAACGCGTCGGATGACTACGGTCCGTTCGGGTTCGCCTACCTGAGCTCGCGCACGCTGCTGGTGACGAACACCGGCAACATCAACCACGCGCCGAATCCGCCGGACCCGGCCGACCCGACGCTGTTCACAGGCACGACCTCGCCGTACACGCTCGACCGCTTCGGCACTGTCACGCCGAACGGCGGACCTGTGGCGAGCGGCGGCCGTGGCGCGTGCTGGATCGTGATCACGGGCAACCACAAGTACGCGTTCGTAACCAACAGCCTCTCGACGTTCCCGCCCGGGACCGGAACGGGGGGTGTGGCGCGCTACGCGGTGGCGAGAGACGGGTCACTGACGCTGCTCGGAAACACCGACGTCACGCCCAGCTCACCGGCCGGGGCGGCGTTCCCGACCGACCTGACGTTGAGCAGCGACAGCCGGTACCTGTACGTGGTGTCGCCGACGCTCGGCATGCTGCCGGCGCCGAACGACAACAACACGAGCCACATCGACGTCTACCGGGTCGGCCGCGACGGCAGCCTGACCCACATCCAGGCGACACCCGCGACGCTGCCCTCCGGCACGTCGGGGATGGCCGCGTCCTGAATGAAGTCTGTGTCGTAGAGGGTCCACTCTTCCGAGTGGACCCTCTGCAGACCTCTACAGGCCCAGCATCGAGGCGATCCGGACGCGCTGCGTCTCGTTCGTGCCCGAGTAGATCGGCGCGCCCACGGCGTCGCGCAGACCCTTCTCGAGGCCGTACTCGCGCGTGTAGCCGCGCGCCCCGAAGATCTGGATCGCCGACAGCGCCGAGGCCACGTTGGCCTCGCTGGTGATCAGCTTGGCCATCGAGATCTCGGTCGTGACGCTGCGGCCCTTGGCAAACCGGCGCGCGGTGTCGTACAGGTGCTTGCGCGAGTTCTCCAGACCGATCTTCATGTCGACGATCTTGCCGGCGATGTACTGGTTGGCGCCGATCGGCGCACCGAACGCCTGACGCGTCTTCGCGTACTTGATGCAGCGCTCCATCCGCTCCTGCATCTCGCCGACCATCATCATGAAGATGCACAGGATCTCGTAGTTCATGACGTGCTCGAGAATGAAGAAACCCGCGCCGGGCTTGCCGAGCATGTTCGCCGCCGGCACGCGACAGTCGGTGAACTCGAGCTCGCAGAACGGGCAGGTGTTCAGCCCCAGCTTCTCGATGGGCTCGCCGACCACGAAGCCGGGCGTGTCGGTCGGCACCAGGAACGCCGTGATACCGGCGGCACCGCCCTCCGTCCCGGTCTGCGCGTAGACCGTGATGATGTCGGCGAGCGGGCCGCTGGTGATCCAGATCTTCCTGCCGTTGATGACGTAGTCGTCGCCATCCTCGGTCGCGGTGGTGCTCATGGCTGTCGCGTCCGAGCCGGCGTTCGGCTCGGAGATCGCGTGAGCGCTGATGATCTCTCCGTCGATCAACCGCGACAGATAGCGCTCCTTGAGCTCATCGGAGCCGAACTTCTGCGTGGGAATCGCCGCGCTCACGACCTGGGTCGCCATCGCGAACAGGAGGCCGGTGTCGCGGCATCCGTAGCCGAGGTTCTCGAGCGCGTAGACGAGCGACAGCACGTCCAGGCCGTAACCGCCCCACTGCGGATCGAACGGGATCCGCAGCACACCGGAGTCCCGGATCAGCTGCCACTTGTCGCGGTTGAACCGGTTCGCGGCGTCGTCCTCGAGGTAACCGGCGTTGAGCGCGTCGAAGTGCTTGTCGAGGCCTTTCCTCAGCGCCTTCTGCTCGTCGGTCCATTCACCGGCTGGGGCGGTCAGTGCCATTGGAAAGCTCCTAGCTCCCGGCCGTGACTTCCCCGTACACCGACGGGTGGATGCCGGACTCGCTGATGCGGTGAGCCTCGTCGCCGGTCAGCGCGGGGGTGAACATGCAGACGAGGCGCAGGTCCTCATCCTCGCCACCGAGCAGCCAGTGTGTGTCGTGCTTGTCGAGGGCGTAGATCCGCCCAGGGAAGATGTCGTGCTCGGTCCCGTCCATCTCGATGACCTTGCCGCGTCCCTCGATGCAGTAACACGCCTCGAGATGGTTCGCGTACTCGATCAGGGTCTTCGTTCCCTTGTTCACGATCGTGTCGGTCACGGTGTAGCCCATGCCGTCGGCCTCGAGCAGGAAGCGACGGCTCAGCCCGTTGCCCCACTCGACCGTCTTTACGTCCTCGAGATCACGAATGATCATGTATGCCCCTCGTCGTTGTTGTTGGTTTGACCTAGCTCCGCAAGCAGGCCGCGGAAGTCTTCGACGACGTCGCGGCCGGCGTCGCGAGCCTCGGTCACGCGCGCCACGCAGGTGCTGCCGACGATCGCGGCGTCCGCTCCCACCTCGGCCAGGCCGTCGATGTGGCTCTTGTTCTTGACCCCGAACCCGACCGCCACCGGCACGTCGGTCCGCGCGCGCAGCGTCTCCATCACCGGGATCAGCGAGCTGTGGTCGGGCGGTCCGACCGTGCCGCTGCGACCGTAGGCGGCGACCAGATAGATGTAGGCGGAGCCGTGATCGGCCGCCTCGTGTAGCACGGGCTCATCCGAGGTCGCGTAGCAGGTGGTCACGATCGGGAGCCCAACCGCCTCCGCCGCCTCGTAGTACTGGGGCTTCAAGCGCGGCGGGAGGCCGTGGACGAGCAGGCCATCGGCGCCGGCGGCCTGCACGCGCTCGAGGAACTCCTGCAAGGGCGCGGGTTTGATCGAGTAGCTCCAGTCGGCCAGCAGCGCAATCTTGAGGTGGCGCAGATCGGGGCGGATGCCATGCACGAATTCGAGCACCGCATCGCGGTCGATCCCATCCTCGAGCGCGCGGCTCGCCGAGGCGCGGATGACCGGTCCGTCGCTGGCCGAGTTCGGGAACGGGATCGCCAGCTCGAGGCAGTCGACCTTGGCCTCGTCCAGCATCAGCACGAGGTCGCGGAAGGTGTCGAGCGGGGGGTCACCCGCGTTCAGGAACAGCGCCAGGCCGGGCCGTCCGGGTTGCCGATCGGAGAAGAAGCTCATGCCTGGGCGGTAACCGGGCCCTCGGCGCGGATCCGCTCGATCAACCGCACCGGCACACCGGCGGCCATCGTGTCCGTGGCCAGCTCGAGTGCGGTCGGCCAGTCGGGGGCGACCTCGCCGTTGATGGCGAGCGCGGCCGCGTTCAGCTTGATGCTCTCGATCGCCCCGACGGGTCCGTCGCCCGAGATCAGCGCGAGGAAGTGATCGACGGTCTGGTCGAGGTCGGTTACGGGGAGGAGATCCTCGAACGGCCGCTCGTTCAGCCCGAGCTCGGTCGGCCGGAGCATGACCTCCTCGCCGCGCGCGCTGTCGTACACGTGGCAGTCGACGACGCTCATCAGCTCGTCGGCGCCCAGGTCGTTCCAGCACACCCAGTAGTCCTTGCTCGGATCCTCCGAGGTGAGCGACCGGAACGTGTCGAGCACGGAGTGATCCGATACGCCGGTGATCTGGAGCGAGACCGGAACCGCGGCCAGGAATGGCCCGATCAGGTTGAAGAACCTGCCCACCGTCTTCATGTCGAACGGGAGGATCTGCCGGGCCAGCATCCGAAGCTCCTTCGGGTACACGAACGGTCCGGCGCACGCGATGCTGAACGCGTCGAGCATCTCCTCGGTCTGCTCGTAGCTCGTGGTCTGCCGGATCCCCAGCCGGTCGAGCAGATCGACCGACCCGGTTCGGCTGGCGTACGCGCGCGATCCGGTCTTGATCACGCGCGCGCCCATCGCCGCGGCGACGAACGCGGACGCGGTGCTCAGGTTGAAGGTGCTCGGACCGCCGCCGGTGCCGACGATGTTGACGGTCCGACGCGACGGCGGATCCGGGCGGGGATTGCGTTCCTTCAGCGAGTTCAGCAGTGCGGCCACCGACACGCCGTCGGGGATCCGCGTGGTCAGCGACGCCAGCACCGCGAGCGCCTCGCCCGGGTGCAGGCTCTTGGCGCCGAGGCGATCCCAGAAGTCGCCCCAAACCTCCTCGGAGATCGGGTAGCGCTGGGTGACCAGCGCCGCCAGGACTTCCGACGGTGGAGGCTTACTCGGCATTCGCGGTCGAGCGTGCCGCGTCGACGTACGCCTTGATCGCGGC
>DATJWM010000103.1:0-10281 GCA_035501255.1 Mycobacteriales bacterium
GCGGCGTCGACCCGCCGGTCGACGGTCGGCGGGCGCCCGTTGTACGCGGCGCACAATTCGGCGAGCTCCGCCGATCAGGTTCTCGTGGCAGGCTCCGCTCTCGCAATCGCAAGAAAGCAGGGACGTGGCCGAGTGAGTCGGGGCTGCCGAGCGCCGGGAACGTCCTGCGACTTGAGATTGGCGAACAGCGGGGCGCTGTCGATTTCAGCCGAAAGACCTCTCGCGAAATCAAAGCAGGACCACGGGTCCTTTCGGCCGCGGGCGGCGGCGCGTATACGCGGTGAATGGAAAGCAGGGCTTTCGGCTCATAGGCCGTCGCGTCAGACGGGTCAACGGCGCGCCGAGTTGCGAAAGCGGCGACGAGCAGGTGCGTCGCCTGCTGCCAGTCAAGACCTGCCCATAGGTCTTCGCGCGAGTATCGGGGCGATCCAGGCAGCTGAGCCGCGGCGGCCCCCCGTGATCGGGGCGCCCGACGATCGGTGAGGATGACGGGGCGTCAGACGAATTCCGCGCGGTAGTTGTGAAGGAACTCGGCGACTGGGCGTGGGGGGCGGCCGGTGATCTGCTGGAAGGTGGGGGTCATGTAGTCGTTCTCGCCGGCGAGGATCGCCCATTCGCGGGTGATGAGCAGCTCAGCCTCGCCCGCCGGTACCCCGGCGCTGGTGAGGTGCTCGAGGAGCTGCCGCTCGCCGGCGACTCGGAAGGTGATGGGCTCGCCGAGTTCCGCGGAGAGCAGCTCGAGGGCCTCCGGCCATGACATGGGGGCCGGTCCTGTCAGGTCGTGGTGTGCGCCCCAGAGCGCCGGGTCGGTGAGCACGCGCAGCCCGGCCTCTGCCGCGTCGCGATGGTCGATCAGGGCCGTGCGGCCGCTGTCGGCGAGGCCGGTCCAGGTGCGCGAGGCGCGTACCTCGCGCGCGGCGGCGAGCAGCGACGCTGAGAAGATTGCGGGGCGGATCGTCGAGTACGGCGCTGCGGTCGAGGACGCGAACTGGTCGATGCTGTAGTGGGCTCGCTGGTTGATCCCCAGCGAGGCCGCCGAGGTGTTGAGCACCGAGAGGCGAGTGACCTGCTCGATCGAGGGGGTCGCGGCGGCGGCGTTGATCGCGATCCGCTGCAGGACGCCCTCGATGCCGATTGATCCCATCGCGATGAACAGCGTGCGGATCCCGTCAAATGCCTCGGTAAGGTCGCGCGGGTCGTTCAAGTGCGTGGGACGGATGTGCAGCCCGCCGGGTTCGCCGAACGCGCGGCGGGCTTTGTCGGGGTCGCGAACGAGCGCGGTGACCGGCTCGCCGCGCGCGATGAGGCCGCGGACGATCTCGCTGCCGACGCGGCCGGTGGCGCCGATCACTGCGCTGGTCATGTCTCCTCGGTAAATCTCGCTACGGCTAAGCGCTCACTTCGCTCCGGCGGATAGGAAGGGGAGCTTCCTGCTGAGGACTTCCCCAGAACTCCGGGCCGAGGACGTTGTCTGAATGCTCGTGAATGCCGCGCCGAAGCGCGGCGGTCACTGCCCACGGGCGGGTGAAGATCCGGATTTCTGCGACCTCGCCGTCGGCGTTGAGTGTGAAGATCTCGACGAGCTGCAGGACGTTGCCTTCTACGATCTCGTCCATCACGGCCGCAAAGCCCGGTTGACCCTCGACTTCGAGCACGGCGCGGAACTTCGGGTCACGAAAAGTCTGAGCCGCTGCCGCGAGGATCCGCGCGATGACGGCCTTCCCAGTCGGCTCGCCGGTGAGGACCGGGGAAAAGAGGATGACGTCGTCGGCGAGCGGCGGGATGGCCGGCGGGTCGGTCCAGGACGTTCCCGGGCCTTCAGGAGGGGAGGTGCCGATTTCTGGGTCTGCGAGGCTCCGGTCGATCTCCCCAAGCCGTTCTCGAACCAGTGCCATATACGGCCACGGCCGACCGTAAATGTCAACGGTGGCGATCAATCCGTCCGCCCCGCGAGTCACCAAGGCCGCGACTTGTGCGGTGTGCCCGTCAACGGTCGTCGTGAAAACGGCCCCTTCAAGCTCCTCTCCTTTGAGGCGAAGGTCGGCGTCGGTCGCGCCGATTACGTCCGCATAGGCGCCAAGCGCCGCTGCGACCGCGTCGCGACCGGTGATCCGTGACGACGTGAGGGGAGTGGCGAGGGAAACATCCTCCGTGAGGGCCCGCGGGTCTTGTCCCAACAGGGCGGTAATCAACGGGTCGGACATTGCAGTCTCCTTGAGTCGTGATGCGGGGCGTCCCGCCAGGTGCTGTTTGCTCACGCTGTGACTCCTGGGATACGGTCGTCGCGGAACGAGAGCGTCGCCGTGAGGAACCCGTCGACGTCGCGGGCGAACTCGGCGTAGTGCTGGAACAGGAACCCGTGGGCCGAATCGGGGTAGATCTTGATACGGGCCTGCGGGATCAGGCCGGCCAGCAGGTAGGAGTAGTGCGGCAGGATCATCGGGTCGCTGTCGCCGTTGGCCACGAACACCGGCATCTGCAGGCAACTGAGCCGCTGCAGCAGCCCGTGATCGGGGATCCCCCACGTGCAGACCGCGTCGTACTGCGCTTGCCGGGTCGCCCACGAAGTCACGCTGTCCCTGTCCTGCGTTCGGGCCGACATGCGCTTGAGGTTGTCCCGGCCAGCCTGCGTGCTCGCCGCCGACTGAGTGAAGAAGACCTCGAGATATTGCTCGGGCTTCGTCTGCGGATTGCCCACAGCGCCGTTGACCTGGGGCGCCCAGCCATGCATGCCAGCCGCGCCCTGCGGGGTTGAGGACGCGAGGACGAGTTGCCGCACGAGGGCGGGCCTGGTGAGCGCGATCTGCTGGGCGACGAAACTGCCGATCGAGAAGCCGAAAAGATCGACCGGCGCCAGGTCGAGGGCGGCGATAAACGCGATCGCGTCGGACGCCATCTGCTCGATCGTGTCTGGCGTCGATCCAGTCGAGCCGCCCACCCCGGCGTTGTCGAACGCGATGACGCGCCGATTCGACGCGAGCGCATCGATAAACGCCGAATCCCAGTTGTCGAGATTGCCTCGGAAGCGCTGCAGGAGGACGAGCGGAACATCCACGGTGTTCCCAGGGCTGGTATCGCGGTACGCGTAGCCGATGCCGTTGGCGGCGCTGACGCGCAAGTTCGGCAGTCCGGAGTACTTGCCAGTTTGCTGCGCTGGAGTGGTTGTGATGGTGCCGCTCATCCTGTCGCCCTGACCTCGTGCAACGCCTCCGCCGCGTCGTGGCCGAGGAAGTACTGCGCATAACGAGTCCCGGCGAAGTGCTCGCCCATGAGCCGCGACCAAAGCAGCACCGAGCCCAGCGGCCGGTGATTGACCACGATCTGAGCGGTTTGGCCGGCCTCGTTGAAGCGGACCACCACCACGCTGCCGATCGGTTCACCCCGCACCACCGACGTGTAGTCCTCGACAAATCCGTCGTCCCCGTAGCGGCCGACGTAGTTGAACTCCTGGTAGTCGTACAACGTCCGGGCGAAGCCGAGGATCGCCCGGATCGCCTCCGGGCCCTCAGCGATCCCGGTCAACACCGACCCTTCAATCGTCACGTCCTCCGCGAGGTTCTCAAGCCAATCCGGCCGATAGTCCCGGCGGTGCCTGCTCACGTCGCTGCTGCCCAGATATGTCGTCGCTATCACTGTAGACCTCCTCGTTGAATGTCCGTTGACGTGATGCACCTCGCCGCGATGACTCTGCTTTTCTTACGAGTCTTGTGCGGCATCCCAGAACGCGCAGTGGTGGATGGCGGAGAAGTTGGTCTCGGCCGTTGGCTGTGGCGGCACGAGCGATATGACGGAGCCGCTCGAGGGCGACAGCATCGCACCATGTCACTGCAGCGCCGGTTGGCCGGGCAGCACCTCGTCGATGCTGCTGGGTTCGGTCAGTGGCTGGCCGTTCAGTTCCCGGCGGATCCTCGCCGAGGTGCTGTAGATGCGACGGACGTCCATGATCTCTCCCATCGGTCGATGCGGTTCGGTCACCCGCCACTGGTTGAACGCGAGCGCATCGGCGGCATCAGAATGCTCGGCCTCGGAGATGTCCTGGCGCGGCAGGTGCACACGCCCGACGGTGACGAAGGGCGACAGCTGCTCGGGCCATTCGACCATCGCGTCGTTCACGGGCATCGTCTCGAGGTCCGCGCAGAGCTGAACCTGCAGATCGAAGTCGAACGACCGC
Source organism: Mycobacteriales bacterium (assembly GCA_035501255.1). Lineage (GTDB taxonomy): Bacteria > Actinomycetota > Actinomycetes > JAFAQI01 > JAFAQI01 > JAFAZI01. The sequence goes on from DATJWM010000103.1 coordinate 4,172, forward strand.
GCTCGTAGCTCGTCCGCCAGCATCGGTCCGAACACGTCCGCCCCGCTCTTGAGATCGACCTCATGGTGGGTCACGTGTTCCGCGTTCTCCGGCGCCGCAGCGACGCGGATCTTCGCGATGTAGTCGCCATGGCGTACCGCGGCCATCGTCCAGTACGTGTTGAGCAAGGGGTTTCGCAGCGGCGTCCGGGTTGCCGCCTTCACGAACGCAAAGACCTCTTCCCACGCCCAGTCTTTCTGCTCAAAGGTGCCCTTTCCGGTGAGCAGATCCGTCATCAGATCGCGGAACCCATCCTTGCCGCGGGTGAGGTACTTACCCGAGTCGTTGCCGATCTCCTGGAGGACGACGTAGTGCTTCGCCGTGCTCGCAACGAAGTTCGGGTTGTTCTTCAGGACAAGGTCGAACGTGCTCGAGTCCGGCTCGTCTTCGATCAGCTTGCCTCCGGGGACGTCGAAGATCTTCACCGCGCAGCCCAGGACCGGACCGAGCACGGCGTCCGGGCCCAGGTGGTTGGATGCGCTCGAGAACCGGATCACCGCGTCATGCCGCGAAGTCCCGGCGTAGATGCCCTGCGCGTAGGGCGCCGCCACGTCGCCGAGCATCTCGACCTGGGCCCTCACCACGCCGAGCGTCTTGGCATGAGCACCACGGACCGCGCGCCCGGTCCCTTCCGTCTCAGGCGTATCGCGGACGCGCTTCTCCCAGAACTCGATGATCTTCGCCATGAGCTCCTCGAGATTCGGGTCGAAGGTCTCGATGTACGGCGAGTAGCGGACGAAGTCGGGTGCCATCTGTCAGTGCTCCTCTCCAAGCCAGCGCAGCGCGGAGAGCGACGGCATGAAGAAGTACTCGCCCCCCCGCAGCACGTTGAACGTCTGGATGTCACGAATGCGGCGCCTGACCGGCGCTTTGGGGACCGTGAAGATCGCGTCCTGCTCCTGCAGGCCGATGATCGGATCGCGCTCCTCCGCCAAGCCGACGAAGTTGCCGGAGTTCACCCACTCCTGTTGCAGGAACTCGATCGTGGCCGGGGCCTTCGCGCTCATGAACAGGAAGTACGCGCCGCGCGGGATCTGGTCGTCCTCGACCGAGACCGCGGTCGGGTCGTACGGCGGCCCGTATGTCGTCCCGCGCCGTATGACGCGATGCAGGTTGACGTCGGTCAACAGCGCCAGCTCGGTGTCGCGGGGATTCATGCGCCGGATGTGGCTTCCCAGCGGCACGTGCAAGCCGTGCGGATCGTCGCGGTAGCCGAAGTCGTTGTTTCGCTCCGGATCGTTTCCGAGTGCGGCGTCGTCGACGTCTGGGGCCAGTGCGAGGGGCGCGCCGCTGCGCCAGCGACCGACCAGCTTGGCCGCGAGGAGCTCGCGTTCGTCGTCGGTCTGGGCATGCGCTTGGAGGAAGCGGTTGAACGACCCGACGAGCGTCTGGTACTTGCGCAAGCCCACGTAGGTGCCATTGCGACCGAGGACATCCGGTCGAGGTCCGGGGAGCGGTGCGCCCGTCTCGCCCGGGTAGCCGAGGATGAATTCGCCCGCCTTGATCGGTCGTCCCTGGCCGGGGAGCGGCGCGACGCCGCTCCCCTCGATCGGGGGCTGATCGATGCCGTCCTTGTACCCAAGCGAATTGAGATCCCCGGGCTGCTGACCGAAGTCCTGGGCCTGCAGCACGGCCACGCCCGAGAAGTTCTCGTACTGGTCGCGAGCGATCTCGACGATGCGGTGCCACTTCTCCAGCGACCCGCTGAAGGCGCTGAGCCCGATGTGGACCTGTCCAGTTCCGAAAGGGAACTCCCAGTTCTTGGGGGCATTGACGCCTTCGTCACGTAGCTCGGCGGAGCGCGCTGCCATGCCGGCGCGAAACGCGTCCGGGAAGCTCCGCAGCGCCGGTTGCGGAAGCCCGAGCGCATCGAATCCCGTGTAACTGATCGCCACAGCCAGCCAGGCGTCGGACGCCCGCCACCACTCTGCGGCGGAATCGACATGGGGCGTGAGACGGCGGAGGAGCGCGCGTCCTGAACGAGCGTCGTCCACGCGGAGAAGCACGTGGGTCCCGTAGTAGGGGGCCGGCCGCTGTCGCAAGACGGTTGCCTGGACGTCGTCCAGCTCGATCGTGATCGGTGCGGCCACGTCGGGGGTTTTGATGATCGTCATAGCCACTCCTCCGCCGTCTCAGCGCGACCCGCTACGCGTCGCCGACCTTGTCGAGGAACTCGTCGACGGCTTCGCCGATACGCCTCAGGCGGCGCGTCTCGGCGACAGTCAGGTCGTTGGCCACGTACCACCCTTCGGCCGTGACCTGGTGCGCGGCGAGGTAATCCTTCGCCTCCGGGCTGCGGATCCCGGGCCAGCCCTCCCAGGCGGAGTCGATGATGTCCAGGAAGTCCGGGATCTTCGACGCGAAGTCGTCGATGTAGGCGTCCCAGTCACCGTCGTAAGCGGTGGCGAAGAGCATCTTCGTGTCGTTGTCCAGGAACACGAAGCGCATGTCGTGGACCGTCCCCACGTCGTCGGCGCCGGCGAGGTTGCCGCCGAACAGCTGTAGGAATGCGCGCAGCCGTCGCGCTCCCCCGGGGGCGAACGGGACGATGATCGTGAGCTCGGAGACCTTGCCGATGCGGCTGCCGACGCGTCCGGCGCTCTCCATTGGAGGCGGCGGGTTCAACGACGCCTGGGCCTCCAGCCGCGCGAGGACGTTCTCCAGCGCCTTCTTGCCCACCTCCGGGGCGTCGGCGAAGAGCTCGCGCATCTTGGCGAGGTGCTCTTCAACCTTCACGTCCGCGTGGGTGTGGGGGTTGGGCTGTACTTGGGTTGCCATGAGTCACTTCTCCTTTCGGGTGTGTTGGTCTGCTGCATCTCGACTCGGGCGAGCACCTGCTGTTTTGTGATGGTCCGCTGGCGGCGGCCACGGCCGAGGAAGGCGACGACCCAGTTCGCGAGGGCCGACAAGCGATTCTTGAAGCCGGTCAGGAACGTGAGATGGACGATGAGCCACATCACCCACCCGATGAACCCGCCGAATCCGAAGCGTCCGATGCTGACCACTGCGCGGAATCGGGCGATCGTCGCCATCGTGCCGAGGTCGACGTAGTGGAACGGCCTCGGCTCGCGCCCCCCCAGGCCGCGGACGATTGTCTTCGCGGCGTGGTGTCCGCTCTGCATCGCCACCTCGGCGAGCCCGGGAAGCTTGTCGAGCGACATGAGGTCGCCGACGACGAACAGCTCAGGGTGTCCCGGCACGGAGCAGTCACGCTCGACCTGCACACGGCCGGCGCGATCGAGGGTTGCCCCGGTGCGCTCGGCGAGCAGCCGGCCGAGTGGCGAGGCCTGCACACCGGCGGCCCAGATCTTCGTGCGCGCATCGATGCGTCCCGTCTCGCCGTCGGCCGTCGAGAGGTCGAGTCCCGTTTCGTCGACCCCGATGACGCGTGCGCCGAGCCGCAGTTCGACACCGAGTTGCTCGAGGTCGCGCCGCGCGCGGCGGCGGAGGCGGTCCGGGTATGGGGGGAGTACGTAATCGACCCCGTCGATCAAGATGATCCGGGCTGACTTCGGATCGAACCGCCGGAAGTTCGCGCGCAGGGCTCGTCGTGAGAGCTCGGCGATCTGGCCGGCCAGCTCGACGCCGGTCGGGCCGGCGCCAACGATGGCGAAGGTCAGCCACGGCTCGCGCGCCGAGTCGTCCGGCTCGAGCTCGGCGATCTCAAAGGCGCCGAAGATCCGCCCGCGCAGCTCGAGCGCGTCGTCGAGCGTCTTCATGCCGGGCGCGTGCGCGGCGTAATCGTCGTGGCCGAAGTACGACTGTGACGCGCCGGTCGCGACGATCAGGCTGTCGTATGGCAGTTTCGTGGCCTGGCCCAGGGTCTCGATCGTCAGTTCGCGCGTGACCGCGTCGATGTCGATGACCTCGCCGAGGACGACCCGCGTGTTGCGCTGGTGGCGCAGGACGTCACGGCTGGGCGGCGCGATGTCGCCCTCCGAGAGCACGCCCGTCGCGACCTGATAGAGCAGCGGTTGGAAGAGGTGGTGGTTGGTGCGATCCACGACCACCACCTCCACCGGAGCGCGTCGCAGGGCCTTGGCGGCGAACAGTCCGGCGAAGCCGCACCCGATGATGACGACACGATGCATGGTCAGACCGCCGCTGCCTTGGCGTCGGCCGCTGCCTGGTCGGCGCGCATCATCGCGATGTACTCCTCGTAATCGTGCCCCTTGACCGCGAACTTCTCGAGCACCCACGGGTGCGTGTTGATCAGGAACCGCTCATCTGCGAGCCCCTCCATGACCATGTCTGCCAGTTGCTCGGTGGTGATCGCATCCTGGCCTTCCGGCGTGTCCTCCTTGCCGGCGAGGATCGGCGTGAGGACAGCTGCGGGGGTGAGCAGGCTGACACCGATTCCCTTGTCGGCGTACATCGTCGACAGCCACTCGGTGAAGCCGATCGACGCGTGCTTGGTCACTGTGTAGGAAACGGTGTCGGGGATGACGAGCAACCCCGCCGCGGATGCGACGTTGATGATGTAGCCGCCGCCCTGCTCGACCATGTGGGGGACTGCGTATTTGGCCCCCCACACCTGGGCCATCAGGTTGATGTTGATGATCTTCTGCCACTTGTCCGTTGGTGTGTCGAGCCCCCCGTCGATGCCGATGCCGGCGTTCGAGACGAGCAGGTCGATGCGCCCGAAGCGCTCGACCGTGGTCTCCACCAGGTGCTCGATGTCCTGCTCGCGGGCCACGTCGGCGGCCACGGCCAGGGCGCCGATGTCGGCGGCCTTGCCCTCGCTCGCCTCCTGGGTCAGGTCCGACAGGACAACTTGCGCGCCCTCACGGACGAATCGCGTGGAGAGTGCTAGTCCGATCCCGCTCGCGCCGCCTGTGACGACGGCAACTTTGTCTTTGACGTTCATCGCTGCTCCTTAGTTCGTGGTGCGATGAGCACACCGTCCTGGTTCACGAGGTGCTTCGCACCAGTGGATCCCCCAGTGCCACCCCGGGTCGGTCGTCTGCGGGCCTCCCACGGCGCTCGCGCGCCCGTTTGCGAGAGACGGCCAGCACCAGAAGTGCAGTTCGGCGAAGGTTGAGGCGGACTGTGTGCCGTGGTCTGGGGTTGAGGTCGTCATCGTTCCGGTCCTTTCTGCGCCAGGGTTGGTTACGCGAGCTGGGAGGGTCGGTCGTTGGCCAGCTTGCGCTCAGGACCGGGCCGGTAGGGGGGCCAGGCGTCGACGGCGCCGCGCGAGCAGCCAGGCCTGGACGATGAATTCCGCCCCGCCGCCGGCCGCGTAGATCGCGAGCAACGCCAGCCTCGGATTCACGCCGGTCGAGACCATGACGTAGGCGATCCCGACCAACGCGGACCCGACGCTCGAGAGCAGCAGCGGCCATTGGTTGCCGAGCTGCGCCCGGCGGCGGCGCAGAAGGACGAGCTGCGCCACGCCGGTGATGATCGCCCACACGCCGAAGACGGCGAGGACGTTCGCGACGCTCCCGGTCGCGGCGACGCCGAGCGCGACGGCCGCGACGGTGCTGACTGTCGCGTCTCCGAGGAGTATCTGCCGAGCCGATCCGCGTTGATTCCGCGCGTCGATCACAGACGCGACCACGTCGATCAGCGGATAGAGGACGAGCAGGACCCCGGCGCCGACCGTTACGGCGGCCGTCAGCGAGTGCGACACCGCCGCGAATACCACGGCCCAGGCGATGGCGACGAGGCCACGGGTGAGGAACAGGGACATCTTGCCGGTGGTTGCTGCGGTGACGCTCATGTTGACCTCCGTGGGTTCGATCGCGTCGTCCAGCATCGGTGGCGGCGAGCCATTGCCGACGACGTCGGACGTGCGGCTCTGCGCCGAGTTCACGATTGCGTTCACGCTCTCTCTTGAGGTGGCGTCGGCTGCTTTGGTGCTCATGGCTATCTCCTGGAGGTTGCGTTTAGCTGGTTCGGGGTTGCGTCGGTCCGTGGAGCCGGTCGTCACGTTCCTACTGAGGCCCGGCAGCGGTGGCGTCAGCCCAGAACGAGCAGTGGTGTGTGTCCGCGAAGCCGGCTTCGAGCTGTGGCTGCGGCGGTATTAGCGACATCACCTGTTCGCCGTCGCCGAACGATGGCCAGGGCAG
>DATJWM010000104.1:0-18834 GCA_035501255.1 Mycobacteriales bacterium
CATCGGTCGCTTCACCTTCGCCTGCGTTGCCGTTGATCGCCGCGAGTGGCCCCTACCCGCGCGTGCTTCCCGGAATAGGGTCGATCGTCGGGATCACCGAATTTTCGGGCCAGAGCACCCAACTGATGGCGGCCCAAGGCGACAGCTTGTTCGTCGTCGATATCGGCCCGGGCAGCGCCCCGACCGTTCGCGCGTTGCGCCTCGGCGGCGCGAAGACCCTGCGTCGCCGGATTGATGTCGCGCTGGGTGCTGACCTCGATGACGTGTCCACCGGACGGTTCGGCTTCTACCTGGGCACCGATGTACCCCGCCGGTTCTCCGCCGCCCGAAACGAACTCCTTCGGCTGGACCCGAAGACACTCAAGATCGTGGCACGAGCGCGGTTCATCGGGGCGGTTGCAACAAGCGAGCGCGGCTCTCAAATGTGGGCGACCGTCGGGGGGCGTGTCCTGAGACTGGACCCACGAAGCTTGCAGACCCTGAAGGCACGCCGCGTCCCTGACTTCCGCGCAACCCCGCTTCAAACCACCGTCGTGTCCAAGCCCGCCATCGGCCTCGGCAGCATCTGGGTACTGGTCAGCAACGGTCACGAGAGTCAGCTGGTGCGGCTCGATCCGACGACCCTGGCGGGTCAGTCCCAGATACGCGTGCCTGAGACGCGGGGACGAGATTCGTTCCTCGGGGTCATCGCCAATCCGACCCACGTCTACCTTTCTGGCTCGCGGCTGGCCAGTGTCGACCGGAGCGGCGCCATCCGCCTACTGCCTACACCGACCCTAGGTACGGCAATCGTCGACGGCAACGCGGCCCTCGCCACCGATGAGACGTTGCCGGAACTATTCCGGATCGACGCCGACGGTCACATCGAAGCCCGCGCCAAGATCTCATCCGGCCCGATGACCCTAAGCGCGCGGACGCTATGGATACAAGGCGGCAGCGACGGACAGACACCCATCCGAGAGGTTCGCCTGGGTGCCGATCCAACTCGGTCTCATGGCGCTGCCGGAGCGCGCTCTGTCCGAACACGATTTCGTTACTCCCGCTTGTGATATCAGGTGATATCTTGACTGGGTGAGCGACCTGCTGATCCGTGACGTCCCGGAGGACGTACTGGCCGCGATCGACTCGCGAGCGAACCGCCTCGGACTGTCCCGAACCGAGTACCTGCGACGTCGCCTCGCTCAAGACGCCGCCGTCGCGGAAGGCAAGGTCGAGGTCGCGGACCTCGTTCACTTCGCCGAAGCCTTTGCCGACCTGGCCGATCCCGCCGTCATGGACCAGGCGTGGCGGTAAGCGGCTGGCTGATCGACAAGTCCGCCCTCGTTCGACTCGCCGACAGCAAGAACGCGACCGAGTGGGCGGACCGGATCGATCGCGGCCTGCTCAGCATCACCAGCGTCACCCGACTCGAGGTCGGATTCTCCGCACGATCCGGCGGCGACCTGCGAGCCGCCTCCCGGCGGGCACCGCTGTCGAAGATGCCGCTGGTCTATCTGACCCCCGCCATCGAAGACCGCGCCATTGCCGTCCAGCAGGCACTTGCCGACCACGGACAGCACCGCGGGCCCGGCGTACCCGACCTGTTGATCGCAGCAACAGCAGAGCTCGCCGACCTCGTCGTGCTCCACGTCGACAAGGACTACGAGCTCATCGCCGAGGTCACCAACCAACCGATCGAGCGACTAGAAGTTCCCGCATGACCCGATCCGAGCACGTTCCCCCGCCGGTACACATTCGCTACACACCCCGTCCGTGCCCTGCCGTCGCCGACCGTCACAACCAACGCCTCGCTGAGCGTGAAACGCGCCGTACCGTCGCCTGTCAACGCGACCAAACGCGTCCCGTGGGCTCTCCGGAGGCGGGAGCGCAGGTTCGAATCCTGCCGTGGGCACTTTGTGAAACTGCAGGTCAGAGGCGGTTTTCGGCTCTGCTAACGAGCTTGAAACGATGTGTCGTTTAGCGTTGAGTACACGTTTGGTACACATGCTGGCGACGATCGCCACGGCCACCCCGCCTCTTCGACTGCCCGAGCTGAGATCGACCGCAAGCCAGCCGTTGAGGTTTTCCCAGGATTTGCAACCATTCCCGGCCCTCAGCGCTTGGCAGAGGCTGGCAGCTGGGGCCGCCATCCGGCGTGCGCAACTTCCACATATTCAACGTTAGGTACGGACGGCGACCCCGGGCAGATCGGCGAAGGCCGTCGTGTCCGTGGATACGACGAGCCTGTCGCGTGCTGCAGCGGTGGCCGCGATGATCAGGTCATGGGCGCCGCGCGGTCTGCCGGTACGCCGGGAGTGTGCGAGGAGGGTGGCATGCACACGGGCGACCTGGAGGTCGTAGTCCTCGAGGGGAACGGTGTCCAAGACGCTGCGCACGAAGGCGGTCCGCGCGGGACGTCGGGCGTCGTCTGCGAGCTCGACACCGACAAGCAGTTCTGCTGCCGTCACTGCGGCGATTGCGACGTCGTCCTGATCGGCGATCAGACGATCGAGCCGCCGACCGCGCCGTTCTGCATCGATGAGGACCGTCGTGTCGAGAATCAAGCGGGCCACTGACGGTCCTGAGTCGTCAGTAGCTCCCGAACCTCTCTGAGGTCGGCCGCCCATTCCTTGTCCGGTCGGTAGTGCCCCAGAAGCGCCTTGACTGCAGCGCCTGAGGTTCCGGCGGCAGGCTCGATGCGAGCGATGACCCGGCCACCGCGCGTGACGAAGAAGGTCTCGCCGTCCTTTTCGACTGCGGTCAGCAGCGCAGAGAATCCTCGGGCCGCATCAGTGGCCGTGACTTCCCTCATCTCATCAGATTATCTGATTCCCTGCAGTGAGACAAGGCGCCGTCGGTGTCGTGTAGCGCCGGGAAGGTTCGGACGCCTCGCGTCGGATGGCCGAATCAGTATGTGCCGCTCCGTCCCGCGGCACCCTGTGACCTGGTGTGCGCACGGTGCGTACCGCATCGGGCGCGACGGCGGTGCAGATCGTGCATTCGTCTCGCCGCGGATCGCGGGATATCGAGCACATCGGCTCCGCGCACGATGACGCGGAGCTGGCGGTGTTGCGGGCGGCTGCTCAACGGCGCCTCGTCGAGGGTCAGGGCGTACTCGACCTGGACATGGAGGCCGCGACCGGCTCTGGCCCGCTGGAGATCACGTCGTCGCGGATGTCGCATCTGTGGCAGGCGTTGTGCCGCGCCTACTACACGCTCAGGTTCGCCGAGGCGACTGGTCACGACGACGTGTTCCGGCATCTGGTGTTGGCGCGAATCATCGAGCCGACCTCGAAGCTGGACTCGCTGCGGGTTCTGGCCGAGACCGGTATCGAGCCGGTGTCCTACCGGACGTTGACACGTGTAGGTGCCAAGAACGTCAGCCGACGGGTGCCGGTCGGGGTCACGCGGCGTGAACGTATTGGTTAATCAGTCCCCCAAGCACCTCCTTCCGCTCGACCCGGTCGAGCGGTGGGCCGCCACCACTGATGCTGCTGAGTCGAGCGCCTGCGGGTGGCTGCTGGTCCAGCGACCGATGAGGCCTATGGGTGTTGTAATGCTCGACGTACTCGTTGAGAACGAAACGCAGGTGGGGCGGCCCGATCAGCATCCGGTCTGGACACTCGACCCGCAGGGTCCGAATCCACCGTTCGGCGTAGGCGTTCGCGCGCGGTGCGCGCACCGGTGATCGCAGCACGCTGATGTCAATGCTGGCGAACACAGCGTCGAACGCGGCGGTGAACTTGTCATCGGCCGAACCGGTCATCGCGCTGATCAGATCCAAGCGCGAGACGACGACCGACTGGCTGCAGCCGCCGACCGACGGGTTGGACAGCATGGGCCGACCCGAGCAGGCCACCCTGGTCCTGGCTGTGATCCGCGGCCTGATCCTCGATCTCGAGGCGACCGGCGACGCCGAGCGGGTAGACCACGCGCTGTGGGCGTTCTCGAACTGGTCGAGGCGAGCCCGTCCGCCCACGTCGAGGCGAGACAGATTGCTAGACGTCCCCGCCCAGCGACGCGAGGACCTTGACCCCTGGCCGGTTCACCAGGGCACGCGGGTGCCGTCCCAGGACCACAGGGCTCCGGTGGGCCCGTCGTCGGGCAGCAGCGCGAGACGAAGTGCTCCGGTTGCGGCCTCGGCCGGGTCGCCGCCGGTCGTCATGCCGGCGATCAGGTTGGTCCGGCGCAGTCCGGGCGCGAGCGCGTTGACTTTGAACCGGTCGCCGAGGGTTTGGGCGGTCAGCAGAGTGATGGCGTTAACTGCGGTCTTGGAGCTACGGTAGGCCAGACCACTGCCGCGGACTCGTTCCCAGTCGAACTGCGGATTGGGGTTGCTGTTCCAGGTGAGCGAGCCGGTGCCGCTGGAGATATTGACGATGCGGGGATGCGTTGAGCGGTGCAGGGCCGGCAGGAAGGCTTGGGTCACGGCGATGAGGCCGAAGACGTTCGTTTCGTAGGCGGTCTGCAACTGCTCGAGGTCGGTGCGGTTGATGTCCTCGCCGCCGGGGTTGACCCCGGCATTGTTGACCACGATGTCAAGGTTGCCGATCTGCTGCGCGGCGGCGGTGACGGACCCGGAGTCCGTGACGTCCAGCCGGACATCGCGCGCACCGGGTCCGAGTTCCATCGCCGTGCGCTGTCCCTTGGCCTGGTCGCGGGCGCCGACCCACACGGTGACACCGCGGTCGAGGAGTTGCCGCGCCGTCTCCAGGCCGATGCCGCTGGTCGCTCCGGTCACCAGGGCGATCGACCCCGGCAGAGCGGGGCCGATCTCGGTGGGCAATTGCTCGATCACGGTCACGGCTTCTCCAACTCCAACGATATGGTTGGAGATTACCCTGTCGGATCGAAATTTCCAACCGTTGCGTTGGTAACCTCGTCGCGTGGCCTGGGACACCGAGCGGACGCGGCGCCGGCTCCTGGACGCCGCCCTGGTGGAGTTCGCGAGCCACGGTCTGGACGGAACCACCGTCGCCGGGATCGCGGCTCGGGCCGGCGTGAACAAGGAGCGGCTCTACAGCTATTTCGGTGACAAGCAGGCGCTCTGGCGGCTGGTGTTGTCGACCGAGCTCGAGCGGCTCGCGGCCGCGGTGGCGCTCACCGGAGTGTCGCTCAAGGACATCGGCGAGTTCGCCGGGGCGACCTTCGACTACCACGCGGATCATCCGCAGCTGGCGCGGTTACTCCAATGGGAAGGGCTCCAAGACGGCCAGGCGGCAGACCTAGCCGTGCGCACGGCGCACTACCGGGAGAAGGTGGCACGCTTCGCCGCCGCCCAGCGCGACGGTCTGCTCGACCCCGGCTTGGACGCAGCGCACCTCGTCTTCGCACTCATCGCCCTGGCTGCCTGGTGGCAGACCGTGCCGCAACTGGCCGAAATGATCACCGGCGCCGGACGCGACGACAGGCGCGAACGCGCCCGCCGCCGCCGCTTCGTCGTCGAAGCAGCCCGGAGGCTCGCCGCCCGCCGCTGACCGCGCGCCGTCACAACCTCGAACGCTCTGCCGAATCGACTCACCCTTCGGGTTCGCTCTTCGGCCACACCCCCCGACCCCGCGGCCCAACCCGTCGCTGCTTGGCACAGGACCTAGGGACCTTCCGCCACCACCGACGGGATCTTGGAACCCGGCAGGCTCTCGAGAGGTGCCCGCTGAGGTCGAGCGTCAGTGCTGCTGAACTGCGTCCGAGCCTGTGTTGAAACACCTCTACGTCAATACCTGCAACGATCGCGCGAGACCGTCGAAGCGCACTAACCGCTCGCTCACTCGACTACTTCGAGTCGCTGCGACCTGGTCTCGGCTGCGGGCTTCCCGTCAAAGGTGCGGCCGACCCAGCCGTGGGCTCGCCATTCGGCCACAATCTTGTCCAAGGCCACGATGCGGGGGCATAGGCGCCGATGGGGACACGCCATGAACCGCTCTCGACGCGCGTCGCATCGACCCGTAGGGGCGCCCTGGTGGGGAGTGGTTGATGCCCGTAACGGTTTCTAGGCTTGGATCATGACATCTATTCAGCAACCCATCGGAAGCCCTTTCTCCTCCACAAGCACCGCGTCGGACGTACTGACCGGAGCCGACTTGACCGATCGGTTGGCTGTAGTCACCGGTGGCTACTCTGGGGTCGGCCTGGCGCTGGTACGGGCGCTCGCGGAAGCCGGGACGAAGGTCGTCGTCCCGGCTCGACGCTTGGACGAGGCGCGGCGAGTAGTCGCCGGCATCGAAGGGGTCGAAGTCGGCGAACTTGATCTCTCTGACTTGAAGTCCGTGAATACCTTCGCGGATCAGTTCATGGCCACCGGCCGAAGTATCGACATCCTCGTGAACTGCGCCGGGATCATGGCCCCGCCGGAGGCGCGGGTCGGCCCGGGCTGGGAATTGCAGTTTGCGACCAATCACCTGGGCCACTTCGCTCTGACCAACCGGCTGTGGCCCGCACTGGCCGCAAACCGCGGTGCGCGGGTCGTGTCGTTCTCCTCCCGAGGTCATAAGTTTTCCGATATCCAATGGGATGACCTGAACTTCCACGACGACTATGACAAGTGGAAAGCGTACGGACAGTCCAAGACCGCCAACGCCTTATTCGCGCTACAGTTGGACGCTCTGGGCGAGCCACACGGGGTGCGCGCGTTTTCACTCAATCCAGGCGGGATCAAAAGCAATCTGCAGCGCTACGTGTCCCGTGAAGACCAGGTCAGCCTCGGCTGGATCGATGAGAATGGCACAGACCTGATTACCTGGAAATCTGCCGAGGGCGGCGCCGCCACCGCCGCGTGGGCGATCAGCTCGACCCAGCTCGATGGCATGGGTGGGGTGTATCTGGAAGATTGTGAAGTAGCAGCGATCACCGACATGGACGCACCCGACGCGATGAAATCAGGCGTCAACCCCTACGCAACCGATCCTGGCGCCGCGGCTCGACTCTGGGCGCTATCAGCCGACCTGACTGGCGTCGACGCCTTAACCGCCTAAAAGTCCCCATCCGGCATCGGGCCGCTCACGCCCTAGTGACGTGGGCGGCCCCTGATCGCCAGCGTCGAGCGTTTAGTACGGGCGACCAAGCAAATGTGGCCGCGGCGCGTACGACCACCCGCAGCGAGCCTGCCGAGAAGCGCCGCGTCAGGTCGGGGCACAGCCTGACGTCGGCGGCGGTGACGGATCCGTGACAAGAAAAATGCCCTCGCACGTGCGCGGCGACCGCTAAGGAAAGTTAGTCGCGAGGCGGACGTGCTACGCGGCCCGGGGTAGATGAGGCGGAAAGCTACAGCGGTCCAGGGAGCGTAGACGGGGTGGACATCGACGTCGCCGGGCCGTCGATGGTCGTGCTGGTGATGGCAGCGAGCAACCGCAGCGATTGCTCGTCAGCGCTTCCCGGCTCGGCCGAGAAGAGGAATAGGGTTTGCCCTATCGTGCCGGTGACGGAAAACGTCTGGTATTGCAAATCGATCGGTCCTACCAGCGGATTTCGATAACGCTTGGTGCCAGAGGTCCGCTCGCGTACGTCGTGGCGCGCCCACATCGCGCGAAACTCGTGGCTCTTGAGGGAGAGTTCGCCGATGAGTTCTACGAGTCGAGGATTGTCAAGCTCGTTCCCGACCGCTGCCCGGACCCCGGCCACCGCGCCTTCGGCGACCTCGTTCCAGTCTAGGTACGTCTCGCGCGCGCCGTCGTCAAGGAAGACGTCGCGGAGCAGATTGCGCCCGGGGGTGAATCCATCATGCACGGCGATGGCGAGGGCGTTCGCGGCGAGCACGTCTCGGTGTCGACCGATTATCACAGCGGGTTGCGCGCTCCAGCGGGCCAGCAGCTGCTCCAGCCCAGGTCGAACCCGTTCAGGGCGCGGCACGTATTTGCGCCGCGGGGCGGAGGGTTGGGCGAGCTGCCGCAGATGTGCGCGTGCGTCGCCATCCAGGCGCAGAACTCCTGCCAGGGCATCCAGGACAGGAGCTGACGGGTTGCGGTCACGGCCCTGCTCAAGGCGGGCATAGTAGTGGGGACTGACCCCGGCTAAGAACGCCAGCTCCTCGCGGCGTAAACCTGGAGTGCGGCGACGACCGTGGTCGGGCAGGCCCAGCTCAGCAGGGTCGAGAAGATGACGGCGGGCGCGCAGAAATTCGCCGAGCGGGTTGGCCCGTTCGGCGCGCCGGTCGTTACCCATGCTCACACACCCACGGTAGTCCAGCCACGGCCGGCCAGCCTCGCCCTGACAGGGTGACGCCCAGCGGGCGGCAGCCCGTTCTGTGGCTGGCGACTCCCTTGCTCCATCTATTTGGGCTCGTCAAGCCTCGCCGCAAGACGTCAGACTGTGCGCAGCGCCACGGTGGGTGGCAGGCGGGCAGCGCGGATGGCGGGTGCGAGTCCGGCGAGCGCACCTATGAGGATGGCCGCGATGATCCCGCCGGCCCACGCTTGGGTGGGGATCACGGTGGACCAGCCTTTCGCGTGTGCGTAGATCGCGGTGGCGGTTACGCCGGTGAGGATGCCCGCGGCTCCGCCGAGGAGGGCGAGCAGGATGGCCTCGCTGAGGAACTGGGCACGGATTTGGTTTTGGCGGGCGCCGAGGGCGCGTCGTAGGCCGATCTCGGAGCGACGTTCGAGTACGGAGATGATCATGATGTTCGCAACGCCGACGGCTCCGACGAGCAGGGCGACAATGCCGAGGCCGAGGAACAGGCTGTTGAACGCGCCTGCCGCGGCGGCTCTAGCGGTGAGGACGGCGGAGGGTTGGCTGACGGCCGCCTGGTACGGCGCTTCCGGGTCGGCCGTGGGGGCGAGCAGTGGCTGGACGGCGGTTTCGTGGCCGGTCTCGGCGCGCACGTAGATGGTGCTGGCGGGGCCGGGTGCCTGGTGGCCGGTGACGATGGTGGTGTAGTCGAGGTAGGTCGCGGCGGCTGGGTAGCCGACCAGCGCGCTGTCATCGATGTCGGGCTGCAGTGGTGATGACTGCAGGATCCCGGCAACGGAGAACCACTGGCCGCCGAGCCACACCTGCTGTCCGGGGAGTACCCGGTCGATCCCGAGTTGGCTGGCGGCGGTGGCGCCGAGGACGGTGACGGGTTCCCGCGTGGTCCCGGCGTTGAGCCAGCGGCCTTGGGCGATGCCGACGGTGAGCACGCACGGCAGGTTCAGGCTGGTGGCCTGCACTTGGAGCCCGCCAGTGGCGGCGGCCGGAATCAGCGAGCTGCGGTAGATCTTCGCGTTCAGCACCGCGGTATCGGCGACCTGCTCGACGTGGGGCAGCAGGGTGATGCGGGCGGGGGCTTGCGTGGGGAGCTGGGCGATGCCGCCGGTGAGACTCTGCCCGGCTTGCACGGTGAGCAGGTTCGTACCGAGTTGGTTGATTTCCGCGATCAGGCCGGCTTGGGAGGACGAGGACAGGCCGAGGACGGCGACGATGGCCGCGGTGCCGATCGCGATACCGAGCGCGGACAGGCCGGCACGCAGCGGGCGGGCGCGTAGCCCGGTGCTCGCGACCCGCAGCGCGTCTTTTGGTCTGAGCCGCTCGACGGTGCTCACGGCTGGGCGGCGACGGTGAACGGCACAGGCGGCTGTGCGGTGTCGGCGGTGATCTGGCCGTCGAGCACGCTGATCTGGCGGGGTAGCTGCACGGCGAGGCCGGCGTCGTGGGTGATCATGATGATGGTGGTGCCCGCGTTATTGAGTTCGCGGAGCAGGGTCATGATCGATGCGCCGGTGGCACTGTCGAGGTTCCCGGTGGGTTCGTCGGCGAGCACGATGGCGGGGCTACCGATGAGCGCGCGGGCGATGGCAACGCGTTGGCGTTCGCCACCGGACAAGGTGGGGGGCTTGAACGCGGCCCGGGCGGCGAGCCCGACGCGTTCCAGCGCCTCGGTGGCGAGTAGGGAGCGTTGCCTAGCCGGGGTTGCGGTGTAGAGCAGGCCGTCGGCGACGTTGTCATGCACGGTGGCGTGTTCGGCGAGGAAGAACTGCTGGAACACGAACCCGATCTCATGGGCTCGTAGCCACGACAGTTCCCGGTCGTCCAGCTGCGCGGTGTCGGTGCCGGCGATGCGCACGGTGCCGCTGCTCGGCCGTTCCAGTGTGCCGATGATGTGCAGCAGCGTGGACTTTCCCGATCCGGACGGCCCGACGATCGCGACCAGTTCGCCGCGGTGGACAGTGAGCGAGACCCCGCGCAGCGCGACGACTTCCGGCCGGGTGCCGTAGCTCTTCGTAATCTGATCGAGTTGCAGGACCGGCTCGACGGTCACGACACCGTTCACGAGGAAGCCACCACGACCTGCTCACCGGCGTGAACCGCGCCGGTGATCTGCACCCGTCCGGCAGCGTCGTCGAAGAGCCCGAGCGTGACCGGGACCAGGTCGCGTCGTCCGTACGCCCCCGCAATCTCGACCGCGAACCCGCCACCGGCCGTGGCGACGATGGCTGTGACGGGAACGTTGAGCGCGTTCGCGACGGCGGTGGTCGCGATCTGCACTTGCACCGACACCTCGGCGTAGCGGTGTGCCTGTTCGGGGTGGACGAGGCTGATGTAGGCCGGGACGGTCGCCTCTGCGCCGCTGCCCCCCGATGCTCCGGACTGCCCGTTGCTGTTCCCGGAGGCGGGGGTGACGGGTCCGAGTCGCTCGACCCGACCGTCGACGACCCGGTTGCCGGGCAACGTGATCTGGACGCGGTTCCCAACCTTGACAGCGTTCTGTTGGGACGGGTCGAGCGGGACCTGTACTTGCGGAATCTGGCTGGTGGCGGTGAGCACCGGGGCGGCGGCGGCGGGACCGCCGAGCTGAGCGGTCACGGTCGCGACCCGCAGCGCCGCGGGCAGCACGACGGCCTGACCGAGGGTGAGTGTCCCGGTCGCGGTCAGACCTTTCGCAGTCTGCAACTTCCGTACGGCGGTGGCGGTCGCCAGGCTGAACATGCGTGAGGTCGGGTCCAGCTGTGCTCGAGTGGCGTCTCCGAGGCGGACGAGCGCAGCATTCAACTCCGCGACATCACCACCGCGGTCTCCCTCAGACAGGGACCGATACAGCGGGTTCGGCCCGCACAGCAGCAGCACCGGGCGGTCGTCCACCCGGTACAGCACGCTCCCGCACCCGACATCCTCCCCCGACGTAGGCAGGGAGGTGTAGGTGCCGCTGGTCTGATTGAACACGGCATACGGCGAGCCGTCGGAGTTGGCGCGGTAGGTCAATGTCCCCGCCCCGGACACCAAGTCCGACAGCCTGCTGCGCTGAATCGTCGCTGTCTGCGGCGCGGGCGCGACGGTGGTCGCGTTCGCATGATCGCGAGTAGAGATCGCGAACACGCCCCCGCTGCCGAGGACGAGCAACGCCGCGGCGGCAGGCAGCCATGCTTTGCGTCTCATGGCCGGCTCACTCCGGTGCCGGCCAGTTCGGATTGGCATGCTTTCAGCGCGGCTTGCAGGGCGGCCCTGCCGCCGGGGGTGTTGACCGAGGGAATGAGGTCGGTATCGACCAGTGGCTCGTTTGCGGAGGGATCGGGGAAGTCGCTCACGCCGTGAGTGCGCACGCACTGTGCGAACTTCAGCCGGGCGGCCATCTGACTGCTGGTGACGGTGGTGCCGGTGAAGCCGGCGGGTTCGAGGTGACGGCAGGCCGCGATGCCCCGCGTCCAGGTAGGGCTGTCCTGGTCCAGCCCCGAGCCGTTGAGGACACCGTCGAGGGTGAGCGCCCCGGTTGCGGTCGGGTCGGGAAAGGTACGGACCCCGTTGGTGCGCATGCACTCGGCGAACTTGACCGACTGCTCGTGAGCGGTCTGCGTGCTCGCGCTGCCGGCGGCCTGGTGGCCGCTGCACCCGGCGGCGATGACCGCGAGGACAGCGGCAGTGGTAACGGCGGCGGGCAGTCGCAGGGCGCGGGTCATAAGTCGGCTCCGGGCAGGTGGGGTGGGGTCGAGCGGTGGGCGCGCGCTGGACGGGTGAGGAGTTCGACCAGCTCGCCCGCGGCGGCCTGGCCTGCGGTGACGGGGTTCTGGCCGGGTTGACCGAGCACGACACCGGTGATCGTCGTGCGGGTGCCGGCGATCGTCGCGATGGCGCGGAAGGCGAAGCAGCCGCCGGCTGCGCTGTCGGAGCCGGTCTTCACACCGACAAAGCCGTCGTGGCCGAGGAGCTGGTCGGTGTTGCGCACGGTGCCGGCGACCGGCAGCGCCGCGCTGGGTGTGGCGACGATCGCGGCGAACGTCGCGACGCGCATCGCCGCGTCGACAATCCGGACCTGATCGGCGGCGGTCGACACGGTGGTGTGCTCGTAGCCGCTCGGATCGGTGTAGTGGGTGTGAGTCATTCCCAGCGACGCGGCGGCGGCGTTCATCCGATCGACGAACGCCGACAGCGAGCCGGCGTCCCACCGGGCCAGCACCACGGCGATGTTGTTGGCCGACGGCAGCAGCAGCGCCAGCAGCGCCTGCCGCTCACTCAACTGCTCCCCGGAAATAACCGGCACCACCGACTGCCCCTGCTGGGCGCGGCGGTCAGCGTCAGCGACATCCGCTGAGGTAAGAGTGATCGTCGGGCCGTCCTGACCGATCGCGAGCGGATGGTCCCGCAGCACGACGTAGGCCGTCATGACCTTCGCGACACTGGCGATCGGCACCGGACGTTGACCCGGGCTGGCCAGGATCGTCGACCCGGTGCTTAGCCGGTACGCCGCCTGCCCCTTCGACGGCCACACGTCGCGGGATGCGACCTCGCCGCCCGCATCTCGGCCCGACCGGGCCGGACTGTCGGTGCCAGGGCCGATCACTCGGACCGCCGGGAAGCCATTCGCCTGGGAAGATCGCTGCGCCTCATGCGCCCGCCAGCCGACCCCAACGACGACGGCGAACGTGGCCAGGAGCGCGACCGCGACTGCCACGGCGGACACCCCGGGGATCGCTCCGTATGCGCGTCGGCGGGTCATGGGATCGAGTCCATCCCAGCGCGTGTTGCCAGAGTGTCTGCGTTTTTCCATACGCCCGCGATACGCCGGCCCTCATAACCTGAGCCGATGCGTGTGCTGCTCGTCGAGGACGAGCCGTACCTGGCCGACGCAATCCGCGACGGGTTGCGTCTGGAGGCGATCGCCGCCGACGTCGCCCACGACGGTGACACCGCCCTGGAACTACTCAGCTACACGACCTACGATGTCGCGGTTCTCGACCGCGACATCCCCGGACCCTCCGGCGACGAAATCGCGGAACATATCATCGCCTCCGGCGCCCCGACGCCGATCCTCATGCTGACCGCCGCCGACCGACTCGACGACAAAGCCACCGGATTCGAGGTCGGGGCGGATGACTACCTGACCAAACCGTTCGAGCTGCGCGAACTCGTGCTGCGCCTCCGGGCACTCACCCGCAGGCGCTCCCACCACCACCCGCCGGTTCGCGAGATCGCCGGGCTGCGCCTCGACCCGTTTCGGCGCGAGGTCTACCGCGACGGACGCTACGTCGCACTCACCCGCAAGCAGTTCGCCGTGCTCGAGGTGCTAGTCACCGCCCAAGGCGGAGTCATCAGCGCCGAGCAACTTCTTGCCCGCGCCTGGGACGAGAACGCCGACCCCGCCACCAACGCCGTGCGGATCACCGTCTCAGCTCTGCGCAAGCGCCTCGGCGAGCCGTGGATCATCACCACCGTCCCCGGCGTGGGCTACCGGATTGAGGCAGACCCTACGGACGCCCCCGGCGAGGGACCACATGGTTAGGGCATCCGGCCCGAGCACGCGCCTCAAGCTGACACTCAGTTACGCCGGCTTCCTCATGCTGGCCGGCG
The DNA here is from genome assembly GCA_035501255.1 of Mycobacteriales bacterium. Classification (GTDB taxonomy): domain Bacteria; phylum Actinomycetota; class Actinomycetes; order JAFAQI01; family JAFAQI01; genus JAFAZI01. The sequence continues at coordinate 13,732 of DATJWM010000104.1, forward strand.
CCTTACTTCTCGGCGCCGTCTGGGTGTTCCTACTGCTCAAGGTCCCACGCGGTGAAACCCTGATCGTGCACGGCCAGCACATTTTCTACTCCCCCGGCCGCGGCGCGCTCGCCCGCGACTTCGCCCCAGCCGCCGCGATCGCGCTCGGCGGGCTTCTCGTGGTCGGACTCGCAGGCGGCTGGCTACTCGCCGGCCGGATGCTCGCACCACTCGCCCGCATCACCGACGCAACCCGCGCCGCCGCAACCGGCTCGCTCACCCACCGCATCGCGCTCACCGGACGCAACGACGAGTTCCGCGAGCTTGCCGACGCCTTCGACGCCATGCTCGAACAGCTCGACGCCCACGTCGCCGAACAACGTCGGTTCGCCGCCAACGCCTCCCACGAGCTGCGGACCCCTCTTGCGATCACCCAGACCATGCTCGACGTCGCCCACCGCGAGCCACCCGCAGACACCCGGGTGCTCGTCGAACGGCTCCAAGCCATCAACACTCGCGCGATCGACCTCACCGAGGCGCTGCTCCTACTCAGCCGCGCCGACCAGCGAGCCTTCACCTCCGAGCCGGTCGACCTTTCCCTTCTCGCCGAGCAATCCGTCGAAGACCTCCTACCGATCGCCGAGAAGAACGGCATCACCATCAACTCCCGCGGCGACACCGCGCCGACCGTGGGCTCCCCGCCGCTGCTCCTACAGCTCGTCACGAACCTGCTACACAACGCGATCGTTCACAACACAGGGCAAAATGGAGCCGTCTGGCTCACGACAAACGCCACGCTCGATGGCACGATCCTCACCGTCGAGAACACCGGCGACCAACTCGACTCCGGTTTCGTCGCCGCCCTGATTGAGCCGTTCCAACGCGGGACCGAACGGGTACGTAGCGACCACCAGGGCACCGGGCTCGGGCTCGCGATCGCGCAACGCATCACCCGGGCCCACGACGGTGAACTCTCGCTCGCCCCGCGACCCGGCGGCGGCCTGCGCGTCACCGTCCGGCTACCACCCGACCCACATCGGGAAGCAATCCCATCAACGATCGGCCAGCGCCACACGTGAGTTCAGGTGTACGACCCTGCGGAGGACTGGTCCGGCTGCCCCCGGGGGCACTTTGCGAATCCGCAGTGAGTTCCGTGTCTGTGTCGAACTCATCAATCTGCGAAACGGGACCTCCGAGCTGTTGCTCGGTGCCGTCGCCGTCAGGAGCATCACCTACTCGACGGCGTCAATCAAGGTCGAGGGGCCGAGATCAGCCGCTCGGAACGCCGTCAGTGATGCCTGTGCGAGTTCTTCGTCGGTGCCACGATCGGTCATTCGGCTACGCAGCTTGGCGTCATTCCCGCCCTCGATGGATGCCTCGCATTGATCGCAGACTGTCCAGAAAGTCGGCAGCGTCCATCCCTTGCCAAACACTCTGAAGGCGATGCGGTCGCGCGCCAGTGGATGTACGAAGCGAGGGCGGTCGCCCCCGCAGAACGCACAAGATTGATCCCGGTTGGTGATAGGGAGCCTCTGAAGCTCGTCAAAGTCCTCCGGTCCGAGATCAGGCGGCATGAGCGAACTCTAGGACGCAACGACGTTCGGGAACGCCGGCGAGGATCGAGCGTCTCCGCCCGACTGCCCGAACGGAGTGCGTCGATCTGGATCGGCGCTTGGCGGCCCGTCTGAAAAACTTCCGATGTCGATGTCGAAGCGACTCTCGGCGGTTCGACGTGCGTGCGAGAGCAACTCCCACCAACCCGAAGGACTGATCAACATGCCGCGTTTCATGGGATTCGTAAGGATGGAAGAAGGTCTCGGGGCACCGCCGCAGGCCATGTTCGATGCCATGGACGTCTTCGTTGCTGAGCAGGCTGCCAAGGGCGTGTTCCTCGATGGCGGTGGCCTGTTCGGCACCGAGGACGCGGTCAACTTCGTGGTCCGCAAGGGTGAGACCACCCGCGTCGACGGTCCGTACGCCGAGGCCAAGGAGGTCGTGGGCGGATGGGCCATCCTGAAGTACGAGACGCTCGAGGAGGCCATCGCCGGCCAACGGGAATTCGCTGAGCTGCACGCGAAGCACTGGCCTGAGTGCTCGATGGTCGCGACGCTGCGCCAGGTCTCCGAGGCGCCGCCGGAGGCAGCTGACGCCTGATTGACGCGGCGTCGAGGAACGTCGCACCCGCCTGCGACGGCGGCGTTCCTCGAGCTGCGGCTCTTAGGCTGGATTTGTGCCAGCAGACGCCACCACTCAAGCCATCATGGCCACGTGGCGGGCGGAGTCGGGCCGCCTTGTTGGCGCCCTGACCCGGATGACTCGCGATGTAGCGCTCGCAGAGGACCTCGCACAGGAAGCATTGCTGGCCGCAGTGGAGCAGTGGCCAACTGCTGGCGTTCCGGCCAACCCGGCCGGCTGGCTCATGACGATCGCCAAGCGCCGCGGCATCGATCACTTTCGCCGCGAGGCCACCCTGCGCCGCAAGACCGAAGAGCTCGCTCACTCCCAGCATCAAGGAGAGGAGGAGCCGATGCCCGACCTCGACGCACAAGTCGAGAACATCGAGGACGATGCGCTGCGACTCATCTTCTTGTCCTGCCATCCTTGCTTGACCCCGGAGTCCCGAGCTGCGCTCACCCTCCGTCTTGTCGGCGGGCTTACCACCAGCGAGATCGCGCGTGGATTCCTGGCCACCGAATCCGCGATCGGCCAGCGGATCTCGCGTGCCAAGAAGACGCTCACTGAAGCCCGGGCGAACTTCGACCTCCCGACGGGAGCTGAGCGGATCGAGCGACTCGACGACGTGATGGCCGTGATCTACCTGATCTTCAACGAGGGTTACTCCGCGACCGCTGGCGATGACTGGATGCGTCCTGACCTGGCCAACGAGGCGATCCGGCTTGCCCGGATGCTGGCGGCGCTCGCACCTGGGGAGCCTGAGGTCTTGGGCCTGCAGGCCCTCCTCGAGATCCAAGGCTCGCGAATGCGCGCCCGCATCGATGAACACGGCGAACCGGTACTACTCGAGGCCCAAGACCACAGCCGATGGGATCCGTTGCTCATCCACCGCGGCCTGAACGCACTCCGGCAGGCCGCGCTGCTCGCCGCCCGCGGTAGACCCATCGGAAAGTACTTTCTCCAGGCCTCGATCGCCTCGGTCCACGCCCGCGCGAACCACGCCGAGGACACCGACTGGCATCAGATCGCGACGTTGTACGACTTGCTGGCCGAGGCTGCACCCGGGGCTGTCGTCGAGGTGAACCGGGCCGTCGCACACGGGCGAGCGTTCGGCCCGGATGCCGGCCTTGCCGTCTTAGACGGGGTGGACGGCGCCGAGCTCGGCGACTCCCCGCTGCTCCTGAGCGTCCGCGGCGATCTTCTCGAGCGAGCCGGTCAGCACGCTGACGCGGCAAAGACGTTCACCGAGGCAGCGGCACATACGCGGAACCAAGGAGAGCGAGCACTGCTGCAGCGCCGCGCTGCTGAGAATCTCGAGCGCACGCCGAGTTGACACCCCGAGGTCGGTACTGACCAAGTACGGGCTGCCGAGTGAGCCAACCTTTCCCGAGGCGCTCGACAGGTAGCTCTCGACGACATCGACCGGAACCGTCGCGCGCATCGGTGCTTGCACGACATCGTCCCAGCGATCCAGCGGAAGTGTGAGTACGCGTGGTTCTGGCTCGCTCACCACCGCTCCGCAGCCGAGTCGAGGGTCAGCGGACGCGCGTACGAGGGATCGTGGGTGCCTCGGCTCCCTTTCACGTACCCCATCGACTTGAAGAACGATGACTGAAGCACCGAGGCATCCGCGACGAACATGACCTCGACGGTTGAGCGCCGCAACGCGATCCTCCACGTGCCGTCGCGTCGTTCGAGCCGATCGAGATAGCGCCCGCTGATGAACTGCGCCTGCCGACCGTCACTGCTGAGCAGAACGACGATCACGTAGCTCTCCGCGTGGGCGGTGTCGCCGTCGATGTCACAGGAGCTGGTCGTGATGTTGTGCGTGTGCACCTGCGACGTAGCCGCATGCGAGGCGTTCGCCCAGGCACCGTATTCGGGACCGCTGTTCGTCGCGGCACCGTGTTCGTCGATCGCGTCGGGGTAGTAGGCGGCGGTGATGAGATCGATGTCGTGACGGTCGCAGCCGCGGGAGTGAGAAGCGATGCAGTCGGCGATCGACAACCGATCCGTCAGGTACCGAACGTCGCGTCGAAGCTGTCCGATCGTGTCCCGAAGTTCGTCCTCGCTCACGCGACGGCCTCGACGCCAACAAGCGTGGTGCGATGCATCAGCCGAGGTGAGGTCGGCTCAAACGGCAATGCACGGTGCAGCATTCCGGTGTTGTCCCAGATCACCAGGTCGCCCTGACGCCATTGATGCCGCAGCGTGAACTGCGGTTGGGTCGACCACGCGAGCAAGCGATCCAGAAGTGCCTCGCCGGCGGCGCCGGGCATTCCGACGATCTCGCGCGCCGTCGCACCGAGCAACACAGACTTGCGCCCGTCACCGCGAGTCCAGACGAGCGGGTGCGTCCGGTCGGGGACCCGGCCCCAACCTGCTCGCTCCTCAGGGGTGGCATCCGGGTGCGCCCGGTGCTGCGCGGTGGCGAAGCTGTGCACGACGCGCAGGTCTGCGATCTCTGCCTTCTCCTCATCAGAAAGCGCGTCGTACGCGGCGTAGGTAGTCGCGAACTCGGTGTCACCGCCCGCCGGATCGACCTGCCGCGCAGTGAGCAGCGTCGCCTTCTGCGGAAGCTCGTCGGTTGCGCCGTCGATGTGCCATAAGAAGTTTCCCTGCCGGTACCAAGCCAAGACGGCATCGGTCTTGGCAGGGTCAAGGGTGATGGTGGCAATCTCCGGGAACTCGTGTTCCGCCGTCGGGCTCGCGATCACCTCACCCAGCATCCAGCTGAACGTCACCAGATCGGCGTCGCTGATGTTCACCTCGCGGTAGATCACCACTCCGTACTGGTCGAGGCAGGCGAGACAGTCGTCCGCGGCGTCCTGATCGACGAGCTGAGACCCGGCCATGCCCGAGATCTCGAGTCCGACGTGCGGTGACAGCTTCGTGGTCGTAGCCATGGCACTCCCGACGACAGATTGAGGATAGGGCTCTGTTGTACGT
>DATJWM010000105.1:0-22064 GCA_035501255.1 Mycobacteriales bacterium
GGCCGGATCGACTACCAGGTGAACAACGCCGCGGTGAACCCGCACTTCGGGCCGATCCTCGACGCCGAACCGGCCGCCGTACGCAAGATCTTCGAGGTCAACGTCGTGTCGGCGATCGCATGGATGCAACTCGCCTATCGCGCGTGGCAGAAGGACAACGGCGGCGCGATCCTCAACGTCGCGTCCGTCGGCGGGATCGTCGCCGGTCCGATGATCGGCATTTACAACGCCAGCAAGGCTGCGCTGATCCACCTCACCAAACAGTTGGCTCAGGAGCTCGGGCCCGGCGTCCGGATCAACGCGATCGCTCCGGCGGTGGTGAAAACGAAGTTCGCCCGCGCGCTCTATGAGAACAATGAGGAGCAGGTCGCGAGCCGTTACCCGATGAAACGGCTCGGCCTGCCGAGCGACACCTCGAAGCTCGCGGCGTTCCTGCTCTCCGACGACGCGTCCTGGATCACCGGGCAGACGGTCGTCATCGACGGAGGCATCACCTCCCAAGGCGGCTTCTAGCCCCCCTTTCGCCCAACTGTCTCTCAGCGGGCGTTTTCGCCGCGCAAACGCCCGGTTAGAGACAGTTGGGCGAGGACAGGGCGGCGTGGCCGATCTCGATGAGCGGTTCGATCCGCTGCGCCAATTCGACGAACCCGTCGCCAATCATCGCGCCCGCCCGACCCCGTGCCGCTACACCGGCGAGCACGACCGCGAGCTTGAAGCAGGCGAAGCCGACGTACCACGGCAGTGCCGAGACGTCCCGACCCGTACGCGCGGTATAGCGCTCGATCAGATCGCGGCGGGTCGGGAATCCAGGCAGGCGGCTGACCGTGGGGAGGCCCGCGGCGACCTGGACGGGTGAATCCCCCGCCTCCTGCCAGTAGAGGTAGAACAGCCCGACGTCGGCCATCGGGTCGCCCAGAGTGGACAGCTCCCAATCGAGGACCGCGGCGATGGTGCCCGGCACCTGCGGGTCGAGCAGCACGTTGTCGAGCCGGTAGTCACCGTGTACGACGGGACCCGAGGGCGCGTCCGGCAGGGCCGCTGCCAGGCGCGCGGACAGCCGGTCGAGGTCGTCCCCACCGGGGTCGTCGGGCACCCTCGTCGCGGACCATTGCGTGGTCCACCGGCGGATCTGACGCTCGAGATAGCCTTCCGGTCTGCCGTAGTCGCCGAGCCCCACGGCGCCCGGGTCCACCGCGTGCAAGTCGGCGAGCACGTCGATCAGACCGGTCCCGATCGCGGTCCGCTCAACCGGGGTCTCGGCGTACCCCGCCGGAAGCTCGCCGCGCACGATGTGTCCGCCGACCCGGTTCATCACGTAGAACGGCGCCCCGATCACCGCCTCATCGCTGCACAGGGCGAGCGTCTCGGGGACCGGTACGCCGGTTCCGCCGAGCGCGGTGATGACCCGATATTCGCGGCCCATGTCGTGTGCCGTCGGAAGGCGGTTGGACAGCGGCGGGCGCCGCAGGACCACCTCGCCCGCAGGCGATCGCACGATGAAGGTGAGGTTGGACCGTCCGCCGGAGATGAGCTCGACTTCGGCGTCCCGCCAGGATTCTGCGCCCAGCCGCTCGCTGAGATAACGACCGATCGTCCAACGCGGAACGGCACGTTCGGTCAGGGCCGCGGGATCCTCACTCGAGCTCACCGTCGCGCTCCGACCTGTGACGCTCCTTCGGGAATCGGGATGTAGATCGACGTTGCCGACGACCGGCCCCGCAACCGGACCTCGTCGGCGATCGCCCAATGGGCGGACTCCCCCGTGGCGGCCTCGATCACATCACCCGAGGCAAGCACCCGGCCGGGAAGCGTTTTGGCGATCTCTGCGAGCCGAGCGGCCTCGTTGACCGGGTCGCCGATCACGGTGTACTCGAGCCGGCTCGCGGCCCCCACGTTTCCGGCCACGGTGATGCCCGCGGTGACTCCGACACCGAAGTCGCACTCGGGAAGCTCGGCGGTCACCCGTTGCGCGACGGTGCGCGCGGCGACGAGCGCCCGAGCCTCGCGGTCGTCGAGATCGACCGGCGCGCCGAAGATCGCGAGCGCAGCGTCGCCGGCGAACTTGTTCACCAGTCCACCGTGGGCCTCCACGACGGAGACCACGATCGCGAAGTACCGGTTCAACAGATCGACGACGGCCGCCGGTGTCAACCGGGATGCCATCCGGGTGGATCCGACGAGATCGATGAACAGTACGGCGACCTCGCGCTGCTCCCCACCGAGTTGCACGCCGCGTTCCAGCGCCTGGCGAGCGACCTCCTCTCCGACGTGCACGCCGAACAGCTCGCGCAGTCGTTCACGTTCGCGCAGGCCGGCCGCCATCCGGTTGAAGCCGGCCTGGAGCAGACCGAGGTCGGTGCCGTCATAGACCGGAATGGTGACGTCGTAATTGCCCCGCTCGATCTGCCCGAGCGCGTTACGGACCGAGACGATCGGGTCCGCGGTCGCACGGCTGGCAAAGAACGTCGTGACGGCTCCCGCCACGAGGCAGTTGCCACCGAGTACCGCCATGGCGAACGCGAGATCGCTGCGGCTGCCGACGTGTCGGTCGATGAGGCTGGCGATCCCGAGGAGAACAACGCCCAACGCGGGGACACCGGTGCCGAGGACCCAGGTCAACATCGAACGCGCCGCGACCGACTGGGCGATCAGTTGCGGATGAGGCGAAGCGGACAACGCCCGCCCGGCGGCCTCACGGAGGATGAGCTCGGCCATGCGGTAGGCCACCGAGGCTGTGATCAACCCGGACAGGCCGATAATCGTGGCGATCCGCAGACCGGCGTCCACCGAGTGCGTCATGGCGATCCCGCCGAACAGGATCGTGGCGCCCGTCCACCCGAGACCCACCCCGCGAGCAATCGTGCGCGGTCCGCGCAACACGACCAGCTGCTGCTCGGGCGTCGGTTGCCGCTCCGACGGTAGCCAGCTGGCGAGGCTCGACAGCTTCTCGATCCCGGCCAGCACCCCGACCGTAACGGCAACGAGCACGTAGATCCCGGCAAGCCAGAGGTCCTCGACGATGACCTGGTGGCGGTTGTCGATCGTGGGCTCAGGGATGACGTAGATCGCCAGCAGACACACCGCGAACGCACCGAGCACGTTCGCGCTGACCATGCTGAGGATCAGGTTCACCGTGGTGCGGATCAGCACGGCTCGACCGGTGAACCAGCGGCTACGGACCCGCGCCACTCGCGCGCGCACGAACCCGCGGATCGTCACACGATGATCGTCGCAGACTCGACCGCGGAACCGCCTATCCGCACGGGCCGCGGTTATGTCGCCTATCCGTTAAGGGGCCAGACCGGGATGATCGGTTTGCCGAAGGTCGAGTTGGCCACGCCGGCGAAGGACGTGTACCACGCTGCCCCGGCGGTCGCGAGCCCGATGTAACCGCCCCAGTGGACACACGTCAGGTTGGAGCGGTAGTTGCCGATCGTGAGCAGCACGAAGGCGATGGTCAGCAGGACGAAGACAGCGAGAACCGCACCGTTCACGCGCAGTGCCGCGATCGCCATGTAGAAGGTGAACAGCGTCCAACCGACCAGGAAGGTCCCGACGATCGACGGTACGTCGGCTGGCTTGGCGGTCGGAAGGATGTGCTCGGCCAGATACCAGAACGCCAGCCAGAACGCGCCGTAGGAGGAGAACGCCGTAGCCGCGAACGTGTTGCCGCGCTTGAACTCCCACATCCCCGCGAGGAGCTGCGCGCCACCGCCGTAGGCGAGGGCGAGCGCCACCGCGGAACTCACCGCCGCGGGGTAGATGTTCGCGTTCCACAGGCTGAGCGCCATCGTGGTCATTGCAAATCCGGCCAGCCCCAACGGACCGGGATCGGCAATGCCCGAGACCGCGGACGGAGCGGGTGACGGGGAAGGATTGGCGGCAGTCGGCTCTGACATGCGTTACTCCTCTTTGTCGGTATCTCCGGACATATTCGCTCGGATGGCGTCGGTGACGCTGGGGTCGAGCAGCGTCGTGACATCGCCCAGTTCGCGGTTCTCGGCGATGTCGCGAAGCAGGCGGCGCATGATCTTCCCGCTGCGCGTCTTCGGGAGCTCGGGGGTGACGAGCACCTGTCGCGGTTTGGCGATCGGCCCGATGGTCTTGGCGACGTGATCGCGCAGCGACTGGACGAATGCTTCGCCGCTGGTCTCGTCCTCAGCGACGTGTCCGCGCGGGGTGACGAACGCGACGATCGCCTGCCCGGTCGTGGCGTCCGCCGCACCGACCACGGCTGCTTCGGCGACCGAAGGATGACTCACGAGGGCGTGCTCGACCTCGGTGGTCGAGATCCGGTGGCCGGAGATGTTCATCACGTCGTCGACGCGGCCAAGGAGCCACAGATCGCCGTCGTCGTCCTTCTTCGCGCCGTCACCGGCGAAGTAGATGCCGTCGAACCGCGACCAGTAGGTCTGCTTATAGCGTTCGTCGTCGCCCCAGATCCCGCGGAGCATCGACGGCCACGGCTCGGTGAGGACCAGGAAACCGCCGCCGCCGTCACCGACCGGTTTCCCGGCATTGTCGACCACGTCGGCGCTGATCCCGGGGAACGCGCGCATCGCAGCGCCCGGCTTGGTCTCGGTGATCCCCGGCAGCGGGCTGATCATGATCGCGCCGGTTTCGGTTTGCCACCAGGTATCGACCACCGGGGTGCGTCCACCGCCGACGTTGTCCCGGTACCACATCCAGGCTTCAGGGTTGATCGGCTCACCCACCGAACCAAGAATCCGCAACGAGCTCAGGTCGTGGGGTTCGAGCTCTTGGGCACCCCACTTCATCAGGGTCCGGATCGTGGTCGGGGCGGTGTAGAGGATCGAGACCTTCAGCGCCTCGATGATCTTCCACCAGCGGTCCTTGTCCGCCGGGTGCGGCGTTCCCTCGTACATGACCGATGTCGCACCGTTCACCAACGGCCCGTACACGATGTAGCTGTGCCCGGTGATCCACCCGATGTCCGCGGCGCACCAGTACACGTCCGACTCGGGCTTGAGGTCGAAGATCATCCGGTGCGTAAAGGCCGCCTGGGTGAGGTAACCCCCCGTCGTGTGCAAGATGCCCTTCGGCTTCGCCGTCGTGCCCGACGTGTACATCATGAACAACGGGTGTTCCGCGTCGAAGGCCTGAGCTTCGTGCTCGGTCGACGCGGGAGTTACCGCCTCGTGCCACCACACGTCCCGCTCCGCGTCCCAGTCAACCTCTCCCCCGGTGCGACGTACGACGAGGACCTTCGTCACGCCCGGGCAGTCCTTGAGCGCATCATCAACCGCCGGCTTCACCGGCGTCGGCGCGCCCCGACGAAACTGCCCGTCGGTCGTCACGACGGTGTGCGAGTCGGAGTCCCTGATCCGTCCACTGAGCGCGTCCGCTGAGAACCCACAAAAGACGACGTTGTGCGGCGCACCGATTCGCGCGCACGCGAGGATCGTGACCACCGTCTCCGGGATCATCGGCATATAGATGGTCACGCGGTCGCCGGCACCGACACCGAGCGCGGTCAACGCATTCGATGCCTGGCACACCTCACGCAGCAGATCGGCGTAGGTGACATCCCGTCGCTCCGTGTCGCCGTCGGCGATCCAGTGGTAGGCGACCCGGTCGCCGCGGCCGGCCGCGACATGGCGGTCGAGGGCGTTAACGCAGGCGTTCAGACGCCCGCCGATGAACCATTTCGCGAACGGCGGCGTCCACTCGAGCGTGTCGGTCCACGGCGTGTCCCACTGCAACGCCCTCGCCGCGTCCTCCCAAAACGCGAGCCGATCCCGGGCGGCGTCGTCGTAGATCGACGGCTGCGCATTCGCGTCGCGCGCCAACTCCGCGGGCGGACTGAATCGTCGGGTTTCCTGAAGCAGAGCGTCCAGATCGGGTACTGACATAGGCAAAGCCTCCGTACCGGTTCCCTGGCCGCATCGTTGCACTATGTAAGCGACTTGACAACGGGTGACCCTGCCAAGGCGCCGGAAGGCGCCGCTCTACACCCGGCTGACCTCGCGGGCGACGACCTCGGCGCCGCAGTGGATGCAGTCCAGGCGGTGCTCGAGCGGTCGTCCGCACGAATGCATCAAACGCATCGGGGGACCATCGTCGACAGGCAGGTGGCGATCGCCCCACTGCATGAGGGTGAGGATCACCGGGTAGAGGTCACGGCCCGCGGGCGTGAGGACGTACTCCTCGCGCGGCGGTCGGTCGCTGTAGCGGCGCTTGTCGAGGATCCCGTGCGCGACGAGGGTGCGTAGCCGGGCCGCGAGGGTGTCCCGCGGCGCACCGATGTTGACGAGCATCTCCTCGAACCGGCGTACGCCGAGAAACACCTCGCGGATGACGAGCAGCGCCCACTTCTCCCCCACGACCTCAAGGGTGCGGGCGACCGAGCAGACCCGGGGCTGGGCGGGAGCGGTTTGCGACGGCATGGGACAACTGTAGCCCAGTCAGTCGATTTTTCGGACTAACTCGGCTACAGTCCGTCCGTAATCCGGACTGACAGCCGACACGACTTCCCGGGAGTCTCGCAATGACCGTCCTCCACACCGCGTCCACACCCGCCGACCGGCCCACCACCCGGCCCGGATCGCCGGTGGGAGCGGCCGTGGCCGTGCTGTCGCTGGGTGTGTTCATGTCGAGCCTCGACCTGTTCATCGTCAACCTCGCTTTCCCCTACATCGGCCGTGACTACGGCGGGGCCTCGATCGAGTCGCTGTCGTGGGTGCTCAACGCGTACACAATCGTCTTTGCGGCCGTCCTGGTGCCGGCCGGGCGCTGGGCCGACCGGGTCGGGCGGCGAGCGGTGTTCGGCGGCGGGCTGGCGCTGTTCACGGCCGGATCGGCCGTGTGCGGCATCGCGCCCGGGATCGCGGTGCTGATCGCCGCTCGGGTGATCCAGGCGGTCGGCGCCGGGATGCTGGTGCCGACCTCACTCTCGCTGCTGCTTGCCGTGGTTCCGCCCGCTCAACGAGCCCGCGCGATCGGGACCTGGTCGGCGGTCGGGGCGCTCGGCGCCGGCCTCGGCCCGGTCATCGGCGGGCTGCTCGTGCAGGAGAATTGGCGCCTGGTCTTCTGGGTGAACGTCCCGATCGGTCTGGCCGCGCTCGCTCTGACCCGGCGAGCGGTCCCGGAGAGCAAGGACCCCAACGCGCAGCCACACCCGGACATCATCGGCGCGGTCCTGTTCGCTTTGTCGATCGGCGTCCTCGCGCTGGCGCTGGTCAAGGCCCCCACGTGGGGCTGGCTGTCCGCGCGTGTCCTGGGCCTGGAGCTCGCGGCGATCGCCGGCCTCGGCGCCGTCGTCGTCCGCTCCGCGCGGCATCCGGCTCCGATCGTCGAGCTGCCGCTATTACGGCTCCGGTCGTTCAGCGGCGCATTCGGCGCCTCGGTCGTGTACTACGCCGGCTTCGGCGCGTTCGTCCTGAACACCGTCGAGTTCCTCACCGGACAGTGGCACTACTCGCCGGTGCGCGCAGGTCTGGCGATCGCCCCTGGACCGCTGTGCGTGCTTCCGTTCGCTCGGTTCGTCGCACCGCGTCTGATTCTCCGCTTCGGCGGACCCGGCCCGGTCGCGCTGATCGGCGCGCTCGTCAACGCCGTTGGCCAGACCGTGCTGCTGTTCTCCCTCCAGGCCACGCCCGCCTATCTGACGCATCTGCTGCCTGCTCAGCTGATCGGTGGGATGGGCGTGGGACTGACGATCCCGTCGCTCCTCGGCGCGGGCACCTCGGCCGTTCCTCCGGCATGGTTCGGGACCGGCAGCGGAATCCTCAATATGGGCCGCCAGGTGGGGACAGTGATCGGCGTGGCCGCCCTTGTCGGCGTACTGTCCGGGCTCGACCCCGCCGATCCGCTCCCGACCTACCGGAGCGGGATCGCGATGATCATCGGCTTCTTCCTCGCGACCGCCGTTGTGGCCGCCGCCACTTTGGTGAAGCCCGTGCGCCCGGCAGGAATCGAACCTGCGGCCAAGTGCTTAGAAGGCACCTGCTCTATCCGCTGAGCTACGGGCGCTGAGTCACGATCAGCGTAGGGCGTGGGAGAGTGTCGCGGTGCACACTGACCGCGCGCGGCGTTCGAGGTGATCGAGACCACGCCAACCGGGCGAACGAACGACGCGCTGGTCTGGATCGACTGCGAGATGACCGGACTTGACCCGGACAAAGACGTACTCGTCGAGATCGCGGTCATTGTGACCGACGCCGAGCTGAACCCGGTCGACTCGGGGCTCGACCTCGTCATCGCGACCGATCCCGACAAGTTGGCCGGCATGGACGACGTCGTCGTTGACATGCACACGGCCTCGGGGCTGCTCACCGAATTGGCCACCGCGACGACGACCCTCGAGCAGGCCGAGGATCAGGTGCTCGAGTACGTGAAGAAGTACGCCCCGGAGCGCCGCAAGGCACCCCTGTGCGGGAACACGATCGCGACCGACCGCTCGTTCCTCGCGCGGTACATGCCTCGTCTCGACGACCACCTGCACTACCGGATGATCGACGTGTCCTCGATCAAGGAGCTGGCGCGGCGCTGGTACCCGCGTGCGTATTACAACGCACCCGCCAAGAACGGCGGCCATCGCGCGCTAGCCGACATCCTCGACAGCATCACTGAGCTTCGCTACTACCGCGCGACCGTGCTCGTTCCCTCGCCGGGTCCGGACACGGACACCGCCCGAGCGGCCGCGGCCGCTCTCGCCACCGGACCGGACGCCGCTCCCCCGTCGACGTAGACTCTTGCGAGCGGTTCGGCCCTCGGGTCGGACTCGATGGTGGGTGTAGCTCAGCTGGTAGAGCACCGGGTTGTGGTCCCGGTTGTCGCGGGTTCGAGCCCCGTCACTCACCCCACGCCAGGACCGTTGTTGGTCCCGCAACACGGATTTGTCAGACTCCGGTCCGCCTATAGGCGGACGAGAGTCTGACAAGTCGATTCCTCGACGGTCGTCGAGCCGGTCACCCGCCGGCTTCCTCGACCGGAGCGCGCATAGTATTCGGGCGGATTGCCGTCGGTGAAGGGAACCGCTGATGTCAGCTCCGGACCGGGCACACGCCCTCGATCACATCGTGGTGGTCCTGTTCGAGAACCGCTCCCTGGACAACGTGTTGGGGCACCTCTACGGCCCCGAGGACGGCAAGGCCTTCGACGGCGTGATCGGCAAGAACCTGACCAACCCGATCCCGGAGTGGGCCGAGCACGGTAGTGACCGCAAGGTTGTCCCGTACACCGTGGCGACCGACATGGACTCGCCCAACCCGGACTCCGGCGAGGAGTACTTCCACACCAACACCCAGCTGTTCAACGTCATCGACGATCACAATCGGTACAAGATCGGGGAAGGCGTGGCCGCTCCGTGGAACGCTCCTCCTCCGGGAGCGACACCGACCATGGATGGGTTCGTCACCGACTACATCTCGACGTTCACCGCAGAGACGGGCCGCCAGCCGACGTACGACGAGTACGCGCAGATCATGACCGGGTTCACCCCCGAACAGTTGCCGGTGCTCAACGGAATCGCCCGCGACTTCGTGGTCTTCGATCACTGGTTCTCGGAGGTGCCGTCCCAGACCTTCATGAACCGGTCGTTTTGGACGGCGGGGACCTCATCGGGGCTGGTGGTGAACAGCCCGATGGGCAAGTGGCTGGCTCAGAACGACGCCGAGACGCTCTTCGAACGACTGGAGGCGCACGGGCGGACCTGGAAGGTCTACGTGATGGAGCCGATGCCGATCTCGTTCACCGGCATCATCCATCATCCACGGCTAAAGGAGCGCCTGGCGACCCACTTCGTGCCGTTCGCGGAGTTCGAGAAAGACGCCGCAGCGGGCACCCTGCCTGACTTCTCGCTGATCGAGCCGAACATGTTGGGCGGTCATGGTGACTACCACCCCGCGTTCGGGCGGGCGTTCTCGGCGGAGGTCGAACTGCCGATGGACAGCCCGTCGTCGATGCTGTCCGGTGAAGCGTTCCTCGAACGCGTCTTCACGGCGTACCGCTCGGCGACCTCGGCCGACGGCCCAAACGTGTGGAACACGCCGCTGCTCATCGGCTGGGACGAGCCCGGCGGCACCTACGACCACGTCCCTCCCGGTCCGGTGCCGCCACCCGACCCGGCCGCACCGGCCGGCGAGCTGGGCTTCAGCTTCGATCGATCGGGCTACCGCGTCCCGGCGATCATGGTCTCGCCCTGGGTCGAGCCGGGGTCGGTCCACAACGAGGAGTACCGCCACACCTCGTTGATCGCCACGCTACGCAAGGCGTGGGGACTCGGTGAGCCGTTCGGTCAGCGCGACGCTTCCGCCCGAACCTTCGAGCATGTCTTCTCACTCGACGCGCCGCGCGACCCCGCCACGTGGGTGACGCCCAAGGCTCACGAGGTGCCGGAGTGGACGATGGACCCGGCAGTGGTGGGCCAGGCTTTGAGCAGCCTCGGAAAGGGCATGACGGCGACGCTGTTCAGCAAGGCCAAGGACATGGGCATCGACCTGCCGGCCGAACTCGCCGAGCCCGGGGGAACATTACCGCCCGAGCAGATCGTGGGCGTCATGCGAAACGTGGCCCGCCAGTTCTTCCCCCTGCTCGCCAACCCGTCGTGAGCGATCTTGTGAACCGTTGGCCGTATCCCCCGCTACGGGTAGCAGTTCACAGATCGTGCGGGGGGGCAAACGGTGCCAGGGTGCAGGGATGACAACCATCGCCGCCATCCCTGAACTGCCGACCAACCCCGAGGAACTCGACCGCTACTACGGCGAGCCCCCCGATGGTGTTCGCGCCAACATGATCATGACCGCGGATGGCGCGGGCGCGTTCGCCGGACGGACCAAGCCGATCACGGACGACGCCGATCAGGTCCTGCTGCGCTACCTCCGCAACCACGCCGACGCGGTGATGATCGGTTCCGCGACGGTTCAGGCCGAACACTACGGACCGGTCCGGCTCAGCGAGGAGGAGCAGGCCACGCGCCGAGCGGCGGGTCATGCGCCGCTTCCCCCGCTCGTGATCGTGACCGCGCGCGCTCTTCTCCCGACCTCGCTGCGGGTCTTCCACGGCGAGGGTCCACGACCGATCGTGGCCACCACCAGCCGAAGCGCCGCCACCATCGGCGACCTGCGGGAGGTCGCCGACGTGATCGCGGTCGGTGACGCCGACATCGAGCCGGAGACCCTCCTCGCCACCCTCCGCGACCGGGGTCTGTCCCGGATCCTCTGCGAGGGCGGCCCGTACCTGCTGAGCACTCTGGTCGAACGCGATCTGGTCGACGACATGTGCCTGACGGTGTCGCCGTACCTCGCGGGTTCCCAGCCGACGACGCCACAACCACCGTCTGCCCTCGAGGCGCCGAGCGCGCTCGCGTTGCGGCATGTGCTTCGCCATGACGACCTGCTCTACCTGCGCTACACCCGGCGCCACTGACGCCGTCGACGAGATCACCCGGACAGGAGCACACCGTCAACTACAGTGAGTCGTAGCCGCTGACCACGGCGGCCCACGACCTGCCGCGGAGACCGCCATGTCAACCACGCGTCGCGCACCGGGTCAGCTCGAGGCGGATGTCCTCGCCATCCTGTGGCGCTCCGGGGAACCGATGTCGCCGGCTCAGGTCCGCGACGCACTCGACCACGAACTCGCCTACACGACGGTCATGACGATCCTCAGCCGCCTGTACGAGAAGGGCACTGTCACCCGCCGGCGGGTGGGCCGGGCCTATCACTATCAGCCGGCTTTCGACCAGGCCGAGTTTGCGGCCGGGCGGATGCGCGCCCTGCTCGACCAGGGTGAGGATCGCGCGGCCGTGCTGGCTCGGTTCGTCGGCTCGCTCAGCGACGACGACGAACGGACACTGTCCACCCTTCTTCGGCGTACCTTGCGCCGCCGCGCCTGATCATGCACTACTCCGTCTACGCCGGGCTCGCTTTCTCCGCGTTGTTCGGAGTCGTCGCGCCAACCATCACCCGCCGCACCTCGCCCGCGCTCGCCACCTGGTTCCTGACTATCGGGGGATCGGTGTCCGCGCTGTGCGCCGTGGTCTCGCTCGCCGTCCTCGCGCTCGCCGTGGTCGGGGAAGAACCCGAGGTCGCCGAAGGTCACTGGTCGATCCGAGTCCTGCATCGAGCCGATCCCGTTCGAACCCCGGTCGGTATCGCCGCCCTCGTCATCCTCGGGTACGTCGCCACCCGGGTGATCGGGACACTGATCCGCAGGACGCGGGGGTTGGCCATGGCGTACCGGTTGAACCGCTCCGCGGAAGCCGGAGGCGACTTGGTCGTCGTCGCCAGCGACACCCTCGACGCGTACGCCGTCCCGGGGCGGCCCGGCCATATCTTCGTCACCAGCGGCATGCTGCGGCTGCTCGGCGATGACGGCTGGGCGGTCATGATGAGCCACGAGCGCTCGCATCTGCGTCACCGCCACCACTGGCACCGCACGGTGGTGGCGCTGGCCGCCGCGCTGAACCCGCTGCTCATTGCTTTGCCCCGCGCCCAGCTGTGGGTCACCGAGCGATGGGCGGACGAGGACGCGGCGCGCGCGACCGCACGGGAGACGGTCGCTTCCACCCTCGCCCGCGCGGCCGACGCGCAACGCGCCAGCCTGGTCCCGCCCAGCGCGCTGTCATTCACCGCCCACACGGTCGAGCGCCGGATCGCCGCGCTGCGGGTCCCGCCGCCGCGGCGGCGGTTGCTGCTCCTGGCGGCCGCTGCCTGCCTCCTCAGTGTCGCCGCCGGCGGCACGGCGGACGGCTTCACCGACGAAGCCGCGCTCTTTCACGCGGCCACGCTCGTCCACGGCGCGCACGACACGCCCCGACTATCGACGAAACATTTGACTATCTCTAGTTGATCGATAGTGTTAGTTGACACACCCCACGTACGCAGGTAACCGGTCGGCCGAACCACCACTCGATCCTGACGCAACAGCGCCTCCGGCCGGGCACCGCGACGAGCAGCCGACAGCCGAAGGAGAACACGTGCTCACCTCACGCCGGATCGCCGCCGGGATCGCCCTCACGACCATCGCCGTCGCGGCCGGCTGTGGCGGGTCGTCCGGGGGTTCGGGAAGCGCGAGCAAGACGATCAACCTGGTTGCCTACTCGACGCCCCAGAAGGCGTACGAGAGCTTGTTCCCGGCGTTCCAGAAGACAGCCGAGGGTGCGGGTACGAGCCTGTCCCCCTCGTACGGAGCCTCCGGCACACAGGAGAAGGCGGTCGAGGCGGGCCAGAAGGCCGACGTCGTCGAGTTCTCCCGGTCCTCCGACATGGACAAACTCGTGTCGGCCAACCTCGTCCCGTCGAGCTGGAGTCAGAACAAGTACGACGGAATGGTCACCAACTCGGTGGCGGTGTTCATCGTCCGCAAGGGAAATCCGCTGAACATCCACTCCTGGGACGACCTGATCAAGCCGGGGGTAAAGGTCGTGACCCCCAACCCGCTCAGCTCCGGCAGCGCGTGCTGGAACCTGATGGCGGCCTACGGAGCGCAGATCCAGGAGGGCAAGACACAGTCGCAGGCTCTCGACTACGTCCACCAGCTGCTCGAGCACACCGTGTCGCAGCCGGAGAGCGGATCGCTCGCCACGGCCGCGTTCGTCCAGGGCACCGGGGACGTCCTCATCGGCTATGAGAACGAGGCGATCGAAGCCCAGCAGGCCGGCGATGACGTCGACTACGTGATCCCGTCCGACACGATCTTGATCCAGAACCCGATCGCGGTCACGACGAACGCTGCCAACCCGACGCTCGCGAACAACTTCGTGAAGTTCCTCTATAGCGACACCGGTCAAAGCATCTTCGCCCAGCAAGGCTATCGGCCGGTCGTTAAGTCCGAGCTCGACCCAAAGCGCTTCCCGACGCCGCCCGGCCTGTTCACGATCCAGTCCCTCGGCGGCTGGACCGCGGTCAACGCGAAGTTCTTCGATCCCGAGAACGGCCTGATCACCAACCTCGAGAACGAGACCGGGCACGGCGCCAGTGGCTGACGTCGCGGTCGCGGCACGACCACGCAGGTGGTCCGTGCCGCGACCCGTCGTGGAGGGGGTCGGTCCCGGGATCTCGATGCTCTACCTGTCGCTTCTGGTCGGCCTCCCGGTCGCGGCGCTGATCAGCTTGTCGTTGCACAGCAACGCCTGGTCCACAGTGCTTCATGACCAGCACACGCGCGCCGTAATCGGCTTCACGCTGTTCGTCGCGGCGTGTGTGGCGGTGATCGACCTGGTTACCGGAGTCGCGCTCGCCTGGGTGCTCGTGCGCGATGACTTCCGGGGGCGCCGGCTGGTCAACGCGCTCATCGACCTGCCGTTCGCGCTGCCGACGATCGTCGCGAGCCTCGTGTTGCTCGCGCTCTACGGCCCGGACACCCCGATCGGCGTGCACGCGGCCGGCACCCGGTTCGGCGTGCTGCTCGCGCTGCTGTTCGTCAGCCTCCCGTTCGTGACTCGCGCGGTCCAACCGGTCCTGCTCAGCCTCGAGAGCGACGTCGAAGATGCCGCGGCCTGCCTGGGCGCCAAGCCGTGGACGATCTTCCGGCAGATCATCTTCCCCGCCATCCGGCCGGCAGCGGTGACCGGAATGGCGCTCGCGTTCGCCCGGGTTCTCGGCGAGTACGGCTCGGTCGTGCTGATCGGCGGCAACCTCCCGCACACCGAGATCGCCTCCCAGGTGATCGCCAACGACGTGGAGAACGGGGCTCCACAAGCGGCGGCCGCCACGGGGCTCACGCTGATCATCCTGGCGCTGTTGGTCTTCCTTGCGCTCGGCGTCGTGACCCGGCGGTGGTCGCGTCATGGGTAAGTACCTGCTGCGGTACGGCGTACTCACCTACCTCGCTCTGCTCCTCGTCGTCCCGATCGGCTTGGTGGCCTACCGCACGTTCGAAAACGGCATCGGCCCGGTCTGGGATGCGCTGACCAGCCCGCAAGCGATCTCCGCGATCAAACTCTCGCTGTTGATCACTGCGATCGCAGTGCCGGTCAACGTCGTCTTCGGGGTGGCGACCGCGTGGTTCCTTTCGCGGCGGAAGATGCCGGTGCCCTGGCTGGTCAACGCGATGATCAACTTGCCGTTCGCGATGTCACCCGTGGTGATCGGGCTTGCGGTCTACCAGCTCTACAGCCGGGACGGCTGGATCGGCCAACACCTGTTCGCGGAGAACATCCCCTTCCTGTTCACCTGGCGAGCCATGGCGGTGGCGACGATGTTCGTCAGCCTGCCGTTTGTCGTCCGCGAAGTGCTGCCGGTCCTCGACGAGCTCGGTACCGAGCAGGAACAGGCCGCGGAAATGCTCGGCGCCAGCGCCCTCCAGAGCTTCTTCCGGGTGACCCTCCCCGCCATCCGGTGGGCGGTGATCTACGGCACCATCCTCACCGTCGCGCGTGCGCTCGGCGAGTACGGCGCGGTCAACCTCGTCTCGAGCAACGTCGTCGGTCAGACGCTGACCCTCCCGCTCTATGTCCAGAACCGGGTGAGCAACTTCGACCCCACTGCGGCGTACAGCGCTGGCCTCCTGCTCGCGGTGATCTCGTTGCTCATCCTCTCCGGCATGACCATGTTGGGCCGATCCGGCCGTAAGGAAGACACGGTATGAGCATCAACGTGAAAGACGTGAGCAAGTCCTTCGGCGATTTCCATGCGCTGCGCGACGTCACCGTCGACATCGACCCCGGTCAGCTCACCGCCGTCCTCGGTCCAAGCGGTGGCGGCAAGTCAACGCTCCTGCGGATCATCGCCGGGCTGGAGACCGCCGACGAAGGCACTGTGTTCATCGACGACGCGGACGTCACGAAGGTGGCGGCGCGGGATCGCGGAATCGGCTTCGTCTTCCAGCACTACGCCGCCTTCACGCACATGACGGTCTGGAACAACGTCGCCTTCGGGTTGAAGATCGCCAAGGTCGACAAGAAGAGGACGCGCGAGCGGGTCAGCGAACTGCTCAACCTCGTCCACCTTGACGGCCTGGCGGACCGCTACCCCTCGGAGCTCTCCGGCGGGCAACGCCAGCGAATGGCGCTCGCACGGGCCCTTGCCGTGGAGCCGAGCCTGCTGCTTCTGGACGAACCATTCGGCGCGCTCGACGTGAAAGTGCGCCAGGAGCTGCGGGAGTGGCTGCGCCGGCTGCACGACGAGGTCCACACCACGACGATCTTCGTCACACACGATCAGTCCGAGGCAATGGAGATCGCCGATCAGATCATCGTGATCAACAACGGGATCGTCGAGCAGGCGGGAGCACCGAACGAGCTCTACGACCACCCCGCGAACGACTTCGTCATGGGGTTCCTCGGCCCGGTGACCACGCTCGGAAGCGCGCTCGTCAGGCCGCACGACATCTTGGTGTCGTGCGCGCCCGGCAGCGGCGCGTACCAGGCAACGATCGAGCGGATCGTCTCGCTCGGGTTCGAGACCCGCCTCGTGGCGGCACCCACCTCGGGCGGGCCTCCGGTCACGGTGCAACTGACCCGCCGCGAGATCGGTGACCTCGACCTCGAGATCGGCGACACCGTGTATCTCACGGCCCATTCCGGTCGCAAACCCTCCGCGCGGCAGTCGAATCCGATCGACGTCTCGAGGCCGGCGACCGCGCAGACCGGGTGACCACCGGGCAATGGCCCTCTTCGACCAAGGATCGGTGCATATTTCCGCCAAGACGGACTACGCCGTCAGGGCAGTGGTCGAGCTCGCCTCAGCCGGGACACCCGGATGGCTCGCCGCGCCCGCGATCGCGGACGCGCAGCACATCCCGTTGCGGTTCCTGCTGAACATCCTCGCCGACCTGCGCCGCCTCGGCCTCGTCGACAGCCGGCGCGGTCCGAGCGGCGGGTGGTCACTCTCGATCCCGGCCGCGGAACTGAGCGTCGCCGACGTCATCCGTGCGGTGGATGGTCCGCTGACCCGGACGATTACTCGACCGGTGGCGGCGGAGCCGGGGAGCATCAACGCATCGGTCGACGCCATGTGGGGTGCCGTCCAGATTCGTATCCGTGACGTCTTGGAGCAGATCTCGGTGGCGGATCTGGCGAGCGGCTCGGTGCCGACCGATACTACGACGTCAGCACCGCGGCAACGAGTTGGATCGAGTCGTATAGGAAGTGCGCGAGGATCGGGCGCGCGAGTCGCTGATGCTTCTGAAATGACCGGGTGACGAGGTAGCCGAACGGGATCGTCAGGATGAATCCCACCCCGTAGTACGCGTGGTACGACGTACGAACCGCCAGGCTGATCCAGAACGCCCGCTCCGGCGAATAGCCGATCTGCGACATGCGGGTAAGGAAGTAACCGTTGACGATCACCTCCTCGTTGATCGCGGTCGTCGCTGCGAGCACCAGTGCGTAGACGATGTAGTACGCCGGGACGTGAGTGTCGTGCTGAGTGTTGGTGAGGTTCGAGTTGTCCAGCACGGCCCGGAAGACGACGGCGACGACGACATTGAGGCCGAAGACCGCGTTGACCAGACCGATCGTTGCCCCAATGTCCCGCCGTCGAAAGCCGTCGCCTACGAGCAATGCACGGGGCGAAGGCCCGGTGCGCGCCAAAAGCAGCAACGCGATGGGCACGACGAGCGCGGTCGTCAGGTATTCCAGCAGGAGGATGAACAGGCTCGGGAACGGCCGGTGCGGAATCGGCAGCGCGAAGTTGTCGAGGTCGCTGATGCCAGCCAGATGGCGGCCGAGGATCCGCACCGCCCCCGCCACCCCGGGCAGCGCGAACGCGGTGACGACAAAGATCGTCTCCCAGCCGATCCATTTCGTCGCGGGCGAGTCGGTCGTCGGCAGCGGTGACACCGTCTGCGGGCTGAGGATCGGCTGCGCGGTGGCGAGCGGCACCGGCCACGGCACCTCGAGCCGGCCGATCTCGGCGAGCTTCGGCTCCACCAGGGGCTGAGTAGGACCGAAGCCCATCGCCGCCTGACCCACCCGGGTGGCGAACCTGCGGTCCTCCGCACCAGCTGCCGCCCACATGACCGGGATCACCCGACCGTCGGTACACACCACAACCACCCGGCGGTACCACCGGCGGGTCACGGGTTGCCACGCCAGACCCAGCACATCCGCCCGGCTCAACCGATCAGTGGTGGTCAGGCCGCGAATGGTGATCTCCTGCGGCTCGAACCGCACGCCCACGCGTAGCATCCGGACCAGCACGAGGGCCGCCTCGACGGCGATGACCGCGCCAACCGCCCGGCCGGCAGCAGACACGCTCGATCCACCCGGCGCGGCGGCGGCGGAGGTCCCAATAAGAAGGAGCAGCGCGGCTCCCGCGCTCACCGCGCCGACGTGGCGGTTGGACCGAAGAATCACGCCGCCACCTTGTCAGGTCAGCCGGGTTTCACCCACGAGGACACGAGGGAAAGCAGGGCGTCGTTCTCCTCTGGCAGCCCGATCGTGACGCGTACACCTTCGCCGGCAAAGACGCGGACCAGAACGCCGCCCGCCTCGCAGTGCGCACCGAAGCCCGCCGATCCGTCGCCGAGCGGGAGCCAGACGAAGTTTGCCTGCGAGGGCGGCACGTCGTAGCCCATCGCGGCGAGATCCTTGGTCACCCGGTCGCGTTCGGCCACGGTCAGCCCGGCGCGTCGGGAGACTTCCTGCTCGTCGGTCAGGGCCGCGATCGCGCATGTCTGGGCGATCCCACTCACGCTGAACGGCACCTGCGTCTTGCGCACCGCGGAGGCCACGTCGGCCGAGGCGATGCAGTAGCCGACCCGCAGCCCCGCCAGCGCATAGGCCTTGGAGAAGGTCCTGGTCACGACCACGTTCGGCCGGTCGCCGAAGGCGATGACCGCGTTTGGCACAAAGGCAGGGTCAGCGAAGTGGTGGTAGGCCTCGTCGATCACGACGAGGACATCCTCCGGCACGCGGTCGAGGAACCTGCGCAGCGCGTGCTCGCCCACCGCAGTGCCAGTCGGGTTGTTGGCGTTGCAGATCACGATCAGCCGGGTGCGATCCCCCACGGCTGCGGCCATGGCGTCGAGATCGTGCACCTCGTTACGCAACGGCACTCTCACTGCTTCGCCGCCCGCTATCGCGACGATGATTGGGTAGGCCTCGAACGCCCGCCAGCCGAACACGACCTGATCGCCCGCCTCGACTACCGCACCGGCGATCTGGCCAACTACCTCGACGCTGCCGGCGCCGACCGCGATCCGCGAGGCCTCGACGTCATGCTGGGCGGCGATCGCGTCGATCAGTCGCGAGGAAGACATGTCGGGGTACCGGCTCACGCCCCCCGTCAGGGAGTCGATCACCTCGGCGACGGACGGAAGCAGCCCGTACGGCGACTCGTTGCTGGCGAGCAGGATCGACCCTGGTGCCTTTCGACCGGCAACGTAGGCGGGCAGCGTGCTCATCGCGGCACGCAAGCGCACACTCATGCACTGACCCTATTCGGCGTATTCGGCGGTCGCGATCGAGGTGCTCGTGCAGGTTGGGCACTGCTACCCTTGTGGACGCGCGCCGCTAGCTCAACTGGCAGAGCAGCGGACTCTTAATCCGCGGGTTCGGGGTTCGAGTCCCTGGCGGCGCACCAAGCAGAAATCGTTGAGAACAATGGAGTTTTCGCGTGTAGTGACCCACTAAGGCAGTGCCCTTTATGTCGGATATGCCCTAGCGACGTGTCACAACTTGTCACAGCGCGCTCTCGGCGATCGCCTGGCGGCCGCTGGGAAGGCTCTGTTGGAGGCGATCGGCGGCCCGCGTGCTCGTCATGACTCGGGACGGCATGCTTATGTTGAGCCGACAACCGCCTCGACTTTGAAGGTGCTCCAAGGCTTAGGCGGCCGCACACGAGCCATGTTGCGAAGATCGTGGAGGAGCGCCTCGTTGCGATCCTTGCCGCGTCGCGCTCGCTCGATTAAGAGCACGAGGAAGTTGTCGTCGGCGGCGTGATCGACGTACTCCCGCCAGTTCTTCGGCTGCTGCGGCCAAGCCGAAAGGCCGCGTGCCGCCAGCTGGCGCGCCCAGCGCGGGAGGTCCGACCGCACGGCTGAGACGAATTCCTCCGACTCACCCCGCGCCCGCATGCGGGCAACGATTGCCTCGATCACGTCTCACCTTCTCAGGCCTGCCGCGCTTCGAACAGCAGATATAGAGCCTTTCAGCGGACGTCAAAACTCGGCGATCTCACCGCTCTGATCGACCTGCCACAACTGACCATTGTCATCGCGAAACGAGATGCTCACGATGGGGTCTTCACCCGCGTGGTCGCCGTCGATGGGCGGTCGTGGCCTCGCGATGGTCTGCACCGGCGGGACGACGTCTAGAGCATCGGTCAGTTTGATGCCGTCGCCGCACGTCCACACGACCGAGACTTCCTTGATCGGGCGCATCCCGGCATTGTTGATCAGCACGACTGCCACCGACCTGTTGGCAACCGTGCTCGTTCGGCCGCCTAGCCTCTGATCCGTGCCTGGAATCGTCTCTTGCCAAACGGTGACGGCCTCGGCGTACTTCCGGTGCTCTCGTAGCCGCTCGCGGTGGTCGGCCGCGTCTTGGCGTCGGCGGGTTTCCTTCTCGAATTTCGATTGCCTGCTGATCGCGACCCCGCCGACCACGAATGCGCCGACGGTTCCAACCGCGCCAAGGCAGGTGCCCCATGCAAAGCGAGGTCTGCGCCACTCGTCGACATTCACGGATTGGACCACGGCCAGCAGCCTGCGACGCGGTCAGCGCGCTTGCGGCACGATATCTGTATGGCGCGCCTAGCTGATGTCCCAATTGGCAGCCGTCAACGAGGTACAGATGTCGGTGCCGAGTTGGGCGTCGCTCCAATCGACCCCGGCCTCGTTGCCGACCGGTTCGCGCGGCTTGCCCGCGAGGCCGGACTACCGGCGATCCGCTTTCACGACCTCCGGCACACGGCCGCCAGCCTCATGCACGAGAGCGGAGAGGTGCAGTTGCGGACGATCGCGTCGATCCTTGGGCACGCCGATCCGTCCTTCACCCTGCGGACGTACTCCCACGCATCCGACGAGGCCAAGCGGCAGGCATCGGCGACGCTCGCGAAACTGCTGGCGTGATGTCAAAACTTGTCACGAACCCTACGAGGCGGGCCGCGCGGCGTCACCGAGCCCCCTGTTTCGAACTCGGCGTGGCGAAGGCTTGCTGACGGCTTCGCCTGCAAGGCTTGAGCGGTGGCAGCGGTTCGCGACTCGTTGACCTCAGGTGCGGAAGCTTCTCCTCGCGTCGGTCGCGGGGTCCGACAACCTGCGCCAGCCGACTTCTTGATTCGGCCCGTACCGGTTCTTGCTGGCGCTGCCCTTGTACTGAACGATCACGTCCTCAAGGCACGATATGGCGACGTCATCACGGGCAAACTTTCCGACGCGGCGGGTCTCGTCTTCGCTCCGCTACTGCTGCTCGCGATCGTTGAGCTGGTTCGGGCCGCACGGCGTGCACCGTGGCCCATTAGATTTCGAGACCTGGTCGCCGTGCTCGTCTTGGTGGGCGGTGCGCTTGTGGTCACGAAATTGTCACCGTCGTCCGCACGCATCGTTGGAGATGTCGGCGGGGGGCTTCGCTTCCCGATCCGGGGCACGTTCGACCGCGTCACGATCACGCACGACACAACCGATCTCTGGATGCTTCCGGCGCTCGCGATCGCCTGGCTTGAGGCCGCCGCCGTTATCAGTTGGAGGCGGTCCGCGTCACGCTCGCTACCTTGCACACGAACTTCTTCTTGCGCAGACTCGATTTGAGGGATGTCGCATCAGTGTTGGTCGTTGTTTGGCCGGGGCCAAGGTTGTTAATGATGGCGTCGCCCGTGTCGAACTGCGTTTTGCCGTTTGGCGAGTCGAAGGCGATCGTGATGATGTAGTCCGATGCCTTAGACGAGTGGTTGGTGACCTTCAGGGTCGCCTGCGCCCCTTCGAACTGATTGTTGGGCAGGGCGCACTTCGCGATCTTCACGTCAGCGGACGCAGGGTGCGTAGAGCCTCCTTCTTCAGGGCTCGACCCGCCACTGCTGGTGGTGCCACCCGATGCGATGACTGCGACAGATCCGCCAACAACGGCGACAAGGACTGCGACGCGACGACCGACCATCGAACCCACTACGCCCACCCCAGAATGTCGTTAAGACCGATCCGATTTGCGGCGGACGTTA
>DATJWM010000106.1:0-7136 GCA_035501255.1 Mycobacteriales bacterium
AACCTGCGCGCGCCGCTTGCCGGCATCTCCCACGCAGCCGTCCGGCTCGGGGAGACGGTCCGCGAGGTCACGGTGGCGATCCGGACCGGCGACACCAGCAACGACGAGCGCAGGGCCTTCGTCCGGACTCCCCCGGACATCCTCATCACCACACCCGAGTCACTGTTTTTGATCCTCACCAGCCGCGCTCGCGAGTCCCTGCGCGGGGTGGAGACGGTCATCGTCGATGAGATCCATGCGGTCGCCGGCACCAAGCGCGGAGCGCACCTCGCACTGAGCCTCGAGCGCCTCGATGCCCTCCTCCAGCGTCCCGCCCAGCGGATCGGGTTGTCGGCAACCGTGCGTCCGCCGGAGGAGGTTGCCCGGTTCCTCGGCGGCCCGCGCGAAGTGCGGATCGTGAACCCGCCCACGGACAAGACGGTCGAGATCTCGGTCGTCGTTCCGGTTGACGACCTCAACGAACTCGGCCCCGATCACAGCATCTGGCCGAGCGTCGACGATCGGATCGCCGCGCTCATCGCCGCCCACCGCAGCACCATCGTGTTCGCCAACTCGCGGCGACTGGCGGAGCGGTTGACCAACCGCCTCAACGAAATCGCCACCGAGGCCGCCGGCCACCCCCGCGACATCGCCCGAGCGCACCACGGCAGCGTCAGCCGTGAGCAACGACTCCTCACTGAAGAGGCCCTCAAACGCGGAGAACTTCCGGCGGTCGTCGCGACCAGCAGCCTCGAACTCGGAATCGACATGGGGGCCGTTGACCTCGTCGTCCAGGTCGAACCGCCCCCATCCGTCGCGTCGGGGCTGCAACGGGTCGGACGCGCGGGCCACCAGGTCGCCGCGGTCAGCCGAGGGGTGATGATCCCGAAACATCGCGGCGAGCTCATTCCGGCCGCCGTGACCGCGGCCCGGATGGCCACCGGCGAGATCGAGTCACTGGAGGTGCCCCGCAACGCCCTCGACGTTCTCGCGCAGCAGATCGTGGCGATGCTGTCGATGGACTCCTGGACCCTCGATGAGCTTGCGGAGGTGATCCGACGGGCCGCGCCCTACGCCACGCTGCCCGACTCGGCACTGCTCGCCACCCTCGACATGCTCGCGGGCCGCTATCCCTCGCACGAGTTTGCCGAACTTCGACCCCGCATCGTCTGGGACCGGGACACGGGGGCGCTCACCGCTCGGCCGGGCGCCCAGCGCCTCGCGGTCACAAGCGGCGGCACGATCCCCGATCGAGGGTTGTTCACCGTGTACGTCGTCGGTGAGCGCCGCAGCCGGGTCGGCGAACTCGACGAGGAGATGGTCTACGAGTCGCGCACCGGGGACGTGTTCACCCTGGGGAGCACCTCCTGGCGAATCGAGGAGATCACCCACGACGCGGTGATGGTGTCCCCCGCCCCCGGGGTGCCCGGCCACATGCCGTTCTGGCACGGCGATGCACCCGGACGGCCGGTCGAATTGGGACGAGCACTTGGGGCCTTCGTCCGGGAGCTCGGCGCGGTCGACGACGCCGCCGCACGAGATCGGCTGAGCCGGATCGGCCTCGATGATCGGGCCGTGTCGAATACCGTCGACTACCTGCGCGAGCAGCGACGGGCGACCGGACACGTGCCGGATGACCGCTCGATCGTGATCGAGCGATTTCGCGACGAGCTCGGGGACTGGCGGATCGCCATTCACTCCCCGTTCGGTGCGCCGGTGCACGCACCGTGGGGCCTGGCTCTTGCCGCACGAATGCGCGAGCGCGGCGGATTCGACGGGCAAGTCATGCACACCGACGACGGCATCGTCGTCCGGCTTCCCGATGCCGAGCAGCGTCCGGAGCCAGACCTCGCCGTGTTCGACCCGGAGGAGATTGAGTCGATCGTCGCCAGCGAGCTCGGCGGCTCGGCGATGTTCGCCTCCCGCTTCCGGGAGTGCGCGGCCCGCGCCCTGCTCCTGCCCAAGCGCAACCCGGCACGGCGTACCCCGCTGTGGCAGCAACGCCAGCGGTCGGCGCAGCTGCTCGCCATCGCCTCGAACTACAGCACCTTCCCAGTGACGCTCGAAGCGATGCGCGAATGCCTCCAGGACGTCTTCGACGTGGCCGGTCTGGTCGGGCTCATGCGCGAGATCGCCCACCGCAGCGTGCGAGTGATCGAGGTGGAGACCGCCGAACCGTCGCCGTTCGCACAGAGTCTGGTCTTCGGCTACATCGGAGCCTTCATGTACGAAGGCGATCAGCCACTCGCCGAACGGCGGGCTGCGGCGCTCACGGTCGACTCCAGCCTGCTCGCCGAGCTGTTGGGCACGGTCGAGCTGCGCGATCTCCTCGACCCCGACGCGGTCGCGGAGGTCGAGGCCGAGCTCGCCTGGCGCACCCCTGAACGCCGGCTCCGCACCACCGAGGACGTCGCGGACGCGTTGCGGGTGCTCGGCGACCTCAGTGTCGACGAGCTGCTCGAGCGCGGGGCGACCGGGCCGATGCTCGCCGAGCTCCAGGCTCAACGACGGGCCATCGAAGTGCGAGTGGGCGGTCAGGAACGGTACATCGCGATCGAGGATGCCGGCCGGGTGCGCGACGCGCTCGGCACTCCGCTCCCGCCCGGCATCCCGCACGCCTTCGTTGAGTCGGTAGCCGATCCGCTCGGTGATCTCCTCTCCCGCTACGCGAGACGGCATGGCCCGTTCGACGCCGCCGACGTCGCGCACCGCTTCGGTCTCGGGATCGCGGTCGTCGAGACGGTGCTGCGCCGCCTCGGCGCGAGCGGGCGGCTCCGCCACGGCGAGCTTCGGCCGGGCGGTGCCGGCGAGCAATGGTGCGACGCCGACGTCCTGCGAATGGTGCGGCGCCGGTCGGTGGCCCGGCTGCGCAAGGAGGCTGAGCCAGTCGCGCCGGCAAGTCTCGCCCGCTTCCTGCCGGCGTGGCAGAACGTCGGCGTGAACGCGGGTCGGGGCATCGACGCGCTCGTCCGCGCGATCGAGCAGCTTGCCGGCGCCGCGTTGCCCGCCTCGATGCTGGAAACGATCATCCTGCCCAGCCGGGTGGCCGACTACAGCCCCGGGATGCTCGATGAGCTCACCGCCGCCGGGGAGGTGCTGTGGATCGGTGAGGGGTCGCTGCCGGGAAACGACGGATGGGTGTCCTTGCATCTCGCCGAGACGGCACCGCTGCTCGCACCACCCCTCGACGACGGCCCGCTGCCCGAGGCAAGCGCACGGGTCCTGGCCGCCCTCGCCGACGGCGGCGCCCTGTTCATCCGGACCCTCGCCGACCGGGTCCAGGAACTCGACGAGCATGAGCTGACCGTGGCGCTGTGGGACCTCGTGTGGTCGGGGCACATCACCAACGACACCTTGGCGCCCCTTCGGACCGTCCTCGCGGGCACCCGCAAGCGCCCGGTCCGCCCTCGGCCGGTCCGCCGGGTGACCACCAGCGGGCGATGGTCACGGACCCCGGAGCGAGCGAGCGATCCGACCCGGCGGGCGCATGCCCAGACCCGCGCCCTGCTGGAACGCCACGGCGTGTTGACCCGAGGCGCGGTGCTGTCCGAACACCGGGCCGGCGGGTTCGCCGCGATCTACCCGGTCCTCACCGCCTTCGAGACCGCAGGACGCTGCCAGCGGGGGTACTTCGTCGAGGGTCTCGGTGGTTCGCAGTTCGCGCTCGCGGGCGCGGTCGACCGGCTGCGCGCAACCGGATCGGTCGGTCGCGGCCACCCGGACGGCGGATGCGTCGTGCTCGCGGCTGCGGATCCGGCCAATCCTTACGGCGCCGCGCTCGCCTGGCCCGAGCACGACGGTACCCATCGGCCAGGCCGCAAAGCCGGCGCTCTCGTGGTGATCGTCAACGGTGAACTCGCCCTCTACGTCGAGCGGGGCGGCAAGACCCTGCTGTCGTGGACCGAGGACCCGGCCACGATCCAGCCGGCCGCTGATGCGCTCGCGCTCGCGGTTCACGAAGGCCTGCTGGGAAAGCTCGCGGTCGAACGAGCCGACGGCGCACCCGTCATCGACTCCGCGTTGGGCGAAGCGCTGGCGCGTGCGGGCTTCCACGCGACCCCACGCGGCCTACGGCTGCGGCGCTAGTCCGGCCGCGAGCGTCGCGGCCTCGACCTCGACGTCGCTGCTCTCGGCTGCGATGTGCGAGACCAGCCACCGCAACACCAAGTCCACCGTCCCCGCGCTGGTGGTCGCGCCGGCTGCGACCAGCACGTCACGAACCGAGGATCGGGCAAGACCCCACAGCGGCATCGTGGTCGGGGTCACGAGTGCCGCGAGCACCGCGGGCTCGTCGGCGGCGATCCGGCGGAGCGCCGCATTGGTGCCGATCCGGTCGGCCGCAATCACCAACGCGTCGGCCAGACCGTCGGGCGCCACCACCACGCACTCGAGCGTCAGGTTGCGGATCGCGGCATCCAAAGCGGCCGCGTAGACCGCTTCTTTGGCGCGGAAGTGGTTGTACAGCGTGCCCTTCGCGATTCCCGCCAGCGAGGCGATGTCGGCCATCGTCGCCTTACGGGCGCCGTGCTTCTCCACCGCGCGCGCCGCCCCGTCGAGCACTGCGGCGCGGGTGCGGGCCATCGCGTTACCGGCGCGACTGTGAAGTCCACGCTCGTGGATCGGCGCCGCGGATGCGTAGTGCGGTGAGGTCACGCAGCGACCGTCGAGGGGGCGAACCCGACGGGCGCAACCACCCGCCGACCACGCTCGTCGCGGGCGAGGTCCTCACTGACCTCGCGAAGCACGTCGGACAACTCGACCGCCAGCGCGCCGCAGATCGCGGCGAGCAACTCGCTCGAGGCTTCCTTGCGACCGCGCTCGACCTCGGAGAGGTAGCCCAGCGATACCCCTGCCGCCGCGCTGACGTCGCGAAGAGTCCGGCCCTGCCGGAGTCGGTGCCGGCGAAGAACCTCACCCAAGATGCGACGGAGAAGCACCATTTCTCGAGACTACTCGCGTTCGCCGACCACGTCGTTGATGCAGTTCAACGCCGCGTCGACGGCCGCCGACCGGATTTCCGCCCGGTCGCCATCGAAGCGGTACGCCGAAGCGTGCGGCGTACCGTCCGGGCCTGCGACCGCAATGAAAACCGTGCCGACGGCGGTGCCGTCCTGGCGATCCGGCCCGGCGACCCCGGTGAGCCCGACGCCCCAGGTCGAGGACAGTCGCTCGCGCACCCCGCGGGCGAGCGCGGCCGCGACCTCGGGGTCGACTGCGCCGCGGGCGGCGAGCAGCTCAGGGTCCACCCCGATGAGCCGGGACTTCAGATCGGTGGCGTAGACGATCACCCCGCCGCGATAGGTGGCCGACGCGCCGGCCGTTTGGGTGAGGGCGGCGCCCAGAAGGCCCGCGGTCATCGACTCGGCCGTCGAGATCGTCTCCCCGCGCGCCAGCAGCGCCCGGTGAACCTCCGCCGCGACGCTCACGGTCGGGTGCTCGTCCGGCGCAAGGTCATCGCCTTCGACACGTAGTCCAACCCGGTGACGATGGTGAGCACCAGCGCCAGTCCCATCACCCAGACCCGCAGCGACGCGAGCGGACCCGACAGGGGCAAGACGTACAGCCCGATCGCGACGTTTTGGACCAGGGTCTTGACCTTGCCGCCGCGGCTCGCCGGGATGACGCCATGGCGGATCACCACGAACCGGAGCGAGGTGACGCCGAGCTCGCGGACCAGCACGACGACCGTGACCCACCACGGAAGGTCGCCCAAGGCGGACAGGCCAATCAGCGCGGACGCGGTCAGTGCCTTGTCCGCGATCGGATCGGCAATCTTGCCCACCTCGGTGACCAGGTGACGCCGCCGGGCGAGGTGTCCATCCGCGAGGTCGGTCACGCAGGCGGCCGCAAAGGCGATGAAGGCCGCGATCCGCCAACCCGGGGAATGACCACCGTCGGCGAACAGCAAAACGACGAACACCGGAACGAGCAGCAGCCGGACCAAGGTCAACGCGTTGGCGATGTTCCAGACGCCGGCCGTGCTCGCCGGGTCACCCATCTGGTCCGGGCGTGGCGGCGCCAGCTGGGGCGCCTCCCTCACTGCGGACTCGCGATCAGGTCGACTCCGCGCGATCCGATCACCCGGGCCGCGACGATGTCACCGACCGCCGCGGTGCTCGCCCGCTCAACCGTGACGATGCCGTCGACCTCGGGGGCCTGGTGCTCGGCGCGGCCTTCGACGACGTCGCCGTCGGTCGATTCGACCAAGACCTCGACATCCTCTCCGACCCGGTCCTCCGCTCGCTGGCTGAGGAGCTCCTCGACGAGCGAGCCGATCCGGCTGACGCGGGCCGCAATCTCCCCCTCGCCCACCTTGGCATCGAGGGTCTCCGCCTCCGTACCGTCCTCGTCGGAGTAGCCGAACACTCCGACCGCATCGAGGCGGGCGGCGTTGAGAAAGCGCTCGAGCTCCGCGACGTCCGCCTCCCGCTCGCCGGGGAATCCGACGATGACGTTGCTCCGGATTCCGGCGGCCGGAACCCGGGCGCGGATCGAGGCGATCAGGTCAAGGAACGCATCGGTCCCGCCGAACCTTCGCATCCGGCGCAGCAGCGGCTCACTTGCGTGCTGAAAGGACAGATCGAAGTACGCCGCGACCCCGCTGGTAGACGTCATCACCTCCACCAGCGACGGGCGCATCTCCGCGGGCTGGAGGTAGGACACCCGGACCCGCTCGACGCCGTCGATCGCCGTCAGCGCGGGAAGTAGCGTCTCCAGCGCCCGCACGTCACCGAGGTCCTTGCCGTAGGACGTCGAGTTCTCACTGACCAGGACGAGCTCGCGGACCCCGAGCGAGGCGAGCCACCCGGCCTCCGCCAGAACGTCGGTCGGCGGCCGCGAGACGAACGCTCCCCGAAATGAGGGAATCGCGCAGAACGCGCACCGCCGGTCGCAGCCCGAGGCTAGCTTCAGCGCCGCAACCGGGCCTGCCTCAAGACGCCGGCGCACGATCGCGCGCGGGCCACCGGCGTGGCCGGGGATCCCGACTTCGAGCGCCTCGGTCGGTCGCTCGACCGGACTGATCGGCAGCAAGGTTCGCCGATCCTGCGGCGTGTGCGGGACCAGCGCCCTCCCGGCGAGAACATCATCGAGTCGGTCACCGATCGCGGCATAGTCGTCGAACCCGAGCACACTGACCTCGGGGAGCTCGGCGGCAA
>DATJWM010000107.1:0-13085 GCA_035501255.1 Mycobacteriales bacterium
GTTGCTGAGCACCCTCCTGATGATCTGGGCCGAGGGGCGCGTGATCGGCCGGATGCAGGCGCGCCCCGGACCCAACCGCGCGGGTCCGTTCGGGATCCTCCAGAGCCTGGCCGATGGCATCAAGCTGGCGTTGAAGGAAGACATCATTCCGGCGGTCGTGGATAAGCCGCTCTACATCCTGGCCCCAGTGCTCGCGACCGTGCCGGCGTTCCTCGCGTTCTCCGTGATCCCGGTCGGAGGCGAAGTGTCCATGTTCGGTCACGAGACCCCGCTGCAGATCACCGATCTCCCGGTTGCGGTGCTGTTCGTTCTGGCGATGGCATCGATCGGGGTCTACGGCATCGTGCTCGCCGGCTGGTCGAGCCAGTCGCCGTACCCGATGCTCGGTGCGTTGCGTTCAGCGGCGCAGGTCATCTCCTATGAGATCGCGATGGGCATCGCCCTCGCCGGCGTGTTCCTCTACGCCGGGTCGCTGTCGACCTCGCAGATCGTGTCGGCCCAAGAGCACCTCTGGTATGCGCTGCCGTTGATCCCCTCGTTCCTCATTTACCTGGTGTCGATGGTCGGCGAGACCAACCGCGCTCCGTTCGACCTGCCCGAGGCCGAGAGCGAGCTCGTCGCGGGCTTCCACACCGAATACTCCTCGTTGAAGTTCGCGATGTTCTTCCTCGCCGAATACATCAATGTCACGACGGTGTGTGCCCTCGCCATCACGCTGTTCCTCGGCGGGTGGCGGGCGCCTTGGCCACTGTCGCTGATCGACAACAACGCGCTCAATCACGGCTGGTGGCCGGTGCTGTGGTTCCTCGCCAAGCTGGTCACCCTGCTGTTCTGCTTCATTTGGCTTCGGGCGACGCTGCCGCGGCTGCGTTACGACCAGTTCATGCGGCTCGGTTGGAAGGCGCTCATCCCGTTCTCCCTGGTGTGGCTCCTCGTGGTGGCGGCGTTCCGTGAGCTCACCAACGAGGGCAAAACGAGACTGCAAACGCTCGCGTGGGTCGGTATCCCGGTCGCGGTCATCGTGCTGACCTGGTCCTTCGTCGCGGAGGCGAGAGCCAACCGACGCGCCCGCGAGCTGGAGGAGGACCTGCGGGCGATGCAGGAGCGCCCGACGTCGTACCCGATCCCGGTCCTTTCCGGGGACCTGGCCCTCGACGTCACCCCCGTCGCGGTCACGACACCGGAGTCGACGGAGGTGCTCGATGGCTGACGAGCGAGAGCACGAACCGACGCCGGCAGAGGTCGACGAGGTCGAGGCCACCGTCGTCGCCCGTGATCCGGCCGCCGCGCCGGTGACGTCCTCCGAGCCAGAGGGTGCGGGGGAAGATCGCCAAGGTCTCGTGTCCGAGCTCGTTGCCCCGGCCGCGGGTTTCGGCATCACGTTCACGACGATGTTGAAGAAGACCGTCACCGAGCAGTATCCGGAGCAGAAGGTCCCGACGGCTCCGCGCTACCACGGCCGGCACGTGCTGAACCGGCATCCCGATGGGCTGGAGAAGTGCGTCGGCTGCGAGTTGTGCGCGTGGGCGTGCCCGGCCGACGCGATCTACGTCGAAGGGGCTGACAACACCGATGAGGCGCGGTTCTCCCCCGGTGAACGGTACGGCTCGGTGTATCAGATCAATTACTTGCGCTGCATCTTCTGCGGGCTGTGCATCGAAGCGTGTCCGACCCGGGCGCTCACGATGTCCAACGAGTACGAGCTTGCCGACGACAGCCGAACGGACCTGATCTTCACCAAGGATCAGCTGCTCGCACCATTGCTTCCCGGCATGGAGCAGCCCCCGCATCCGATGCGCCTCGGTGACTCCGAGCAGGCGTATTACGCCCCGGCCTCGCCGACGAAGACGGAGGCGCACGAGTGAGCGAGATGGTTCTTGCCGCGGCCGGAGGCGGAACCGTTCCGGTGCACGAGGCGGTCCTGTTCTGGGTTCTGGCCCCGATCATGGTCATCGCGGCGGTCGGAATGATCTTCGCGCGAAGCGCTGTGCACGCCGCGGTGCTTCTCGCCGTCATCATGCTGAGCCTCGCCGCCTTCTACACCGCCGAGAACGCACCCTTCCTCGCGGTCGTGCAGGTCGTCGTCTACACGGGCGCGGTCTTGATGCTCTTCCTGTTCGTGCTCATGTTGATCGGGGTCGACTCGACAGACTCTTTGGTCGAGACACTGAGAGGTCAACGCGCCGCCGCCTTTGCGGTCGGGCTCGGCTTCGCGGTGCTCCTCGTTGCGGCGTTGGCGGGGGCGCTCGGCGGGTTCGCGCCGAACGGTCTCGGGGCCTCGGAAGCCACTAACGGAAACGTCGTCGCCATCGCCCACCTGCTGTTCAGCCGGTACGTCTTCGCCTTCGAGGCGACGAGTGCGCTGCTCATCACCGCCGGGCTTGGCGCGATGGTGCTCGCCCATCGCGAGCCGACCGAGCCCAAAGCGACCCAGCAGCAGCAAATGCGTGCGCGCGCGGCGCGCGGCGGCGCGGCCGTGGGCCCGCTGCCGGGGCCTGGCATCTACGCCGACCACGACGCAGTCGACACCCCTGCACTGCTTCCCGACGGCAGCGTCGCGGCCGGAAGCGTTCCGGCCTACCTGCAGGTGTCCGCCGGCCGCTCGCACGTCGACACCACCGACCACGAGTTGGAGCGCTGAGCGATGACCGTGGGGTACTACCTGTACTTGTCAGCCGTGCTATTCACCATCGGTGCGGTCGGCGTTCTCGTCCGGCGCAACGCAATCATCGTCTTCATGTGCGTCGAACTGATGCTCAATGCCGTCAACCTGTCGCTCGTTACGTTCGGCCGGCTGAACAGCAATCTCGACGGCCAGGTCATCGCGTTCTTCGTCATGGTGGTGGCGGCGACCGAGGTCGTCGTCGGGCTGGCGATCATCATGTCCATCTTCCGGTCTCGGCGGTCTGCCTCCGTCGACGACGCGAACCTGTTGAAGTACTGAGGGCCCAATGACTCTCGAGACCGCGAAGACGGTGGCGTACACGGCGCCGACCGGCGTGTTTCACCTCACGTTCTTGCTGGTCGTCTTTCCCCTCCTCGGGGCCATGGTTCTCCTGCTCGGCGGCCGTCGCACCAACGGTTGGGGGCACTGGCTGGGCTGCGCGACCCCGATCGCCGCCTTCGTCCTGGCGGTGATCGAGTTTTTCGCGATGATCGGTCGGTCGGGTTCGGACCGTCAGATCGACCAGCACCTGTTCACGTGGGTGCCGGTGGCGAGCTTCCATGTCAACGCGAACGTGCTGATCGATCCGCTGTCCATGGTGTTCGTCCTGCTGATCACCGGGGTTGGGTCGTTGATCCACATCTACTCGGTCAGCTATATGGACCATGACGCGAATCGCCGGCGCTTCTTCGGCCAGCTCAACCTGTTCGTCGCGGCAATGCTGCTCCTCGTGCTCGCCGACAACTACCTGGTCCTGTACGTCGGCTGGGAAGGGGTCGGTCTCGCGTCGTACCTGCTGATCGGTTTTTGGCATCACAAGCCCAGTGCGGCGGTGGCCGCAAAGAAGGCCTTCATCGTCAACCGCGTGGGTGACCTCGGCCTGTCGATCGGGATCATGCTGATCTTCTCGACGTTCGGGACGGTCGCGTTCGACGGCGTCTTCAACGGTGCAGCGAGCGGTCAGGCCCACTCCGGCACGATGACTGCGATCGGGCTGCTCCTTCTGCTCGGTGCGTGTGGCAAGAGCGCCCAGGTGCCACTGCAGTCCTGGTTGCTCGACGCGATGGAAGGCCCGACACCGGTGTCCGCGCTGATCCACGCGGCAACCATGGTGACGGCCGGGATCTATCTGATCGCCCGGTCCAACGCGATCTACGACGTCGCGCCCGATGCTCGCCTGGTTGTGGAGATCGTCGGAGCGGTCACGCTGATCTTCGGGGCGATCATCGGATGCGCGCACGACGACATCAAGAAGGTGCTCGCCGCGTCCACCATGAGCCAGATCGGCTACATGATGCTAGCCGTCGGTATCGGGCCGCCGGCCTATGCCTTCGGGATCTTGCTGTTGCTCTGCCACGGGTTCTTCAAGGCGGACATGTTCCTCGGCGCGGGCTCGGTCATGCACGGCAACAACGACGAGGTCAACATGCGACGGTACGGCGGTCTGCGCACCGTCATGCCGTGGACCTTCTGGACGTTCATGTTCGGTTATCTCGCGATCATCGGCATGATTCCGTTCGCGGGTTTCTTCTCCAAGGACAAGATCATCGAGGCCGCATTTGACACCGGCGGTGCGCGAGGGGACATCTTCGGCGGGGTCGCGCTGCTCGGGGCGGCGATCACCGCGTTCTATATGACCCGGCTCATGTTGATGACCTTCTTCGGGACCAAGCGCTGGCCCAAGGACGTCCATCCGCACGAGTCGCCCAAGACGATGCTCGTGCCGATGTCGATCCTCGCCCTCGGATCGCTGGTCTCGGGATTCCTTCTCGTGTACCACGACGACCTGGCGAACTTCCTGACCCCGAGTCTCGGTCCGGTCGCACCACCCGCGACGCAGCCGTTGACCCAGGTGCAGTTCAGCATCGTGGCCCTGTGCGTCGTATTGGTCGGGGTCGGCATCGCCTATTGGCGAGTGGGCACGAAGCCGGTGCCGGTCGAGGTGCCAAACCAGGTCACCCAGCTCACCAAGGCGGCGCGCGCCTCGCTCTACGGCGACGCGTTCAACGAGTCCGTCTTCATGCGACCGGGGCAGTACCTCACCCGCGCGCTGGTGTTCTTCGACCTCCGCGGGGTGGATGGGGTCGTCAACGGCCTGGCCGCCGGGATCGGTGGAACGAGCGCCCGGGTCCGCCGGATCCAGACCGGATTCGTACGCTCCTACGCGCTCGCGATGCTCTTCGGCGCGTTGGCCGTGACCGCCTTTCTCGTCATCGTGCGGGTGGGAGGTCGGGTCTGATGCATTCCGGCTTCCCATGGGTGACCGTGATCGCCGTCATTCCGCTCATCGGCGCGGTGGCGATCATGGCACTCCCGAAGGCGCGCGAGGCTCAGGCCAAGGTGATCGCGTTGGTCGCATCGCTGGTCGCGATGGTCGGGTCGATCATCATGGCCTTCGCCTACAACACGAACGGTGACCGCTACCAATTCACTCAGGACTACACCTGGATCAAGGCATTCGGCGCTCACTACGCGGTCGGCGTCGATGGGATCGGACTTGCGCTGATCCTGATGACGACCGTTCTCGCGCCGATCTGCATCCTGGCCTCATGGCATGACGCCGACGCACCCGCCGGCTCGGACGTGCCGTCGGGCGCGGAGTCGGCTCCGGCGCCGAGCGCCGGCAGCGGGCGTGGGCCGCGACTGTTCTTCATCCTTCTGCTGGCGACCGAAACGCTCGTGGTCGGGGTTTTCGGCGCGCTGGACGTCTTCCTCTTCTACGTCCTGTTCGAGGCCATGTTGATCCCGATGTACTTCCTGATCGGGTCATTCGGCGGCGCGCGCCGCTCCTACGCCGCCGTCAAGTTCCTGCTCTACTCGCTGGCTGGCGGGTTGCTGATGCTCGTCGCGGTGATTGCGCTCTACATCGTGTCGGTCCACCAGCTCGGCACCGGAACCTTCGACTACCGGGTGCTGAGCTCGGACATCGCCAGCGGGAAGTTGACCATCTCCCACAGCGAGCAGGTCGCCCTGTTCCTCGGCTTCTTCATCGCGTTCGCGATCAAGGCGCCGCTGTGGCCATTCCACACCTGGCTGCCGGACGCCGCCGCCGAGGCGCCAACCGGCACGGCGGTTCTCCTTGTCGGCGTTCTCGACAAGGTCGGGACGTTCGGGTTCCTTCGGCTGTGCATCCCGCTGTTCCCGTACGCCGCCAAGACGCTCGCTCCGTGGATCCTCGTGCTGTGCGTCATCGGCATCTTGTACGGCGCGCTCGTGGCCATCGGGCAGAAGGACCTCAAGCGGCTGGTTGCCTACTCGTCGGTGTCGCACTTCGGGTTCATCGCGCTCGGCGTCTTCGCGTTCACCACGCAGGGCGGCTCGGGCGCGACCTTGTACATGGTCAACCACGGGTTCTCGACCGGTGCGCTGTTCCTCGTCCTGGGGTTCATGGCCACGCGCCGCGGTTCCCGGAAGGTCGACGACTTCGGCGGGGTCGCGTCCGTCGCGCCGTGGCTTGGTGCGATGACGCTCATCGCCGGGCTGTCCGCGCTCGCACTTCCCGGTCTGTCGACGTTCGTGAGCGAGTTCCTCGTCCTCGTCGGCACCTTCACGGTGCACCGTTGGTTCGCCGTGGTAGCGACCTTCGGGATCATCCTCGCCGCGGTCTATGTGCTGTGGATGATCCAGCGGACCATCCATGGTCCGGTGGCGCCGGCGGTCGCCGGGTTCAAGGACCTCAGCCTGCGCGAGACCTGGATCATCGCCCCGGTGATGGCCGTGATCGTCGCGCTCGGCGTGTACCCCAAACCGATCCTCGACATCATCAACCCTTCGGTCGAGCAGACGAACTCCGTCGTACGACCCGAGGGAGACCCGAAGCCGCCGGTGCCGGAGAATTCGGCGACGAACTCTGCCGGGCCCTGCTATGACGCTGCTTACGTTCCGCCGTCGTGTGTGCGGACAGGGAGTGCCCAGTGACCACGTTCCACTCCCCGTCGATCGCGTTCTACGCGCTCTGGCCGATCCTGTTCCCGGCCGGTGCGGCAACGCTCGGCGTTCTGGTCGAGGCGGTCGTCCCGGCCGCCCAGCGGTGGCAGGCGCAGGTCGCCGTCGCGCTCGCCGGTTTGGTCGGCGCGGTGATCGCGGTAGGAGTGCTGGCTGGCGACCACGTCGTCACGGCCGAGACCGCGCTCAGCATCGATGGGCCGTCGCTGTTCCTTCAGGGCACGATTGCTGTTCTTGGCATCGCCACCGTGCTGCTGGTGGCCGACCGGACTCCCGAGCTCGACGGGGGAGCGTTCGTGGCGGACGCGGCCACGATCCCCGGCTCGTCCCAGGAACGTGCCGGCGTCGTCCGGGGTCGAGTCCAGAGCGAGATCTTCCCGCTGATGATGTTCGCCGTGACCGGCATGATGATCTTCCCGGCGGCCAACGACCTGCTGCTGCTTTTCGTGGCCCTCGAGATCCTGTCGTTGCCGTTGTATCTCCTCTGCGGTCTGGCCCGCCGTCGCCGGCTGCTCAGCCAAGAGGCGGCGATGAAGTATTTCCTGCTGGGCGCGTTCTCCTCGGCGTTCTTCCTCTACGGGTTGGCGCTGCTGTACGGCTACGCCGGGACGGTGTCGTTGGCGGGCATTCAGCAGGCGGCGGTCGCCGGCACACACAGCGACACGCTGCTGTTCCTCGGAGTGGCGCTGCTCTCGGTCGGCCTGCTGTTCAAGGTCGGGGCGGCACCGTTCCAGTCCTGGGTGCCGGACGTCTACCAGGGCGCCCCGACTCCCATCACGGCGTTCATGGCGTCCGCGACGAAGGTCGCCGCGTTCGGTGCCCTGCTGCGGGTGTTCTACGTCTCGTTCGCCGGGCTGAGTTGGGAATGGCGGCCGGTGGCCTGGGCGGTCGCGATTCTCACGATGATCGTCGGGTCGATCTTTGCGATTACCCAGACCGACGTGAAGCGCATGCTTGCCTACTCCTCGATCGCGCACGCCGGGTTCATCCTGATCGGCGTCATCGCGTTGAACAAGTCCGGGCTGTCCGGTTCGATGTTCTACCTGCTGACCTACGGCATCACGACGATCGGCGCCTTCGGCATCCTGACCCTCGTGCGCGACCCCGACGGCGAGGCAACCCACCTGTCCCGATGGGCCGGTCTGGGACGTCGCTCCCCGCTGCTGGGGGGCATCTTCGCGTTGTTCCTCCTCGCGCTGGCCGGGATTCCGCTGACCTCCGGCTTTACCGGGAAGTTCGCGGTCTTCTCGGCTGGCGTTTCCGGGGGTGCCACTCCGCTGGTGATCATCGGCGTGATCACGAGCGCAATGGCCGCGTTCTTCTACGTGCGGGTCATCGTGATGATGTTCTTCGCCGACCCGGTGGATGACGGCCCGGTCGTCGTCGTACCGGGTGGGGCAACCTCCGGCGCGATCGCGATCGCCGTTGCGGTTACCGTGGTTCTCGGGATCTTCCCGCAGCCATTGCTGAACCTTGCCAACCACGCGACGCCCTTCTATCACTGACGGGGCGCTGTGACCGGCGGACCGGAGGAGGAGCGGTGAGCAGCGTCCTGCGCGCCCTCGGTCCGGATCTCGACGACGACCTCGCGGGCCGGCTGAGCGAGGGGCTGGCCGCGGTCGAGGAACGGATTTCCGAGGAGGTGAAGTCGTCGGACTCCTTCGTCAGCGAGACCGCCGGACACCTGCTCGAAGCCGGCGGCAAACGCTTCCGGCCGTTGGTCACCCTGCTCGCGGCGCAGTTCGGCGATCCGAACGCCCCCGGTGTCGTCCCGGCCGCGGTCGTGGTCGAGCTGACCCACCTGGCCACGCTCTATCACGACGACGTGCAGGACGAGGCCGAGCTGCGGCGGGGGGCCGACTCGGCCAACAACCGCTGGGGAAATGCGATCGCGATCTTGACCGGGGACTTCCTGTTCGCTCGGGCGTCGGACATCCTCGCCGACCTCGGCACGGAGGCCGTTCGGCTACAGGCCCGGACCTTCGAGCGGCTA
The DNA here is from genome assembly GCA_035501255.1 of Mycobacteriales bacterium. GTDB lineage: Bacteria > Actinomycetota > Actinomycetes > JAFAQI01 > JAFAQI01 > JAFAZI01. The sequence continues at coordinate 8,604 of DATJWM010000107.1, forward strand.
GTTCACGGCCAGATTCACGAGACCCTCGGACCCGGCGCGGGCGAGGATCCGATCGACCACCACCTGCGCGTTCTCGCGGACAAGACCGGCTCGTTGATCGGCGCGTCGAGCCGCTACGGCGGCATGTTGGCCGGCACCTCCGCGGCCGAGCTCGAGCTGCTGACCCAGTGGGGTGAGCGGATCGGGGTGGCCTTCCAGCTCTCCGACGATCTGATCGACATCGCGTCGGAGACCGGCGAATCCGGCAAGACGCCGGGTACGGACCTGCGGGAGCATGTGTCGACGCTGCCGGTGCTGCTGTTGCGCCGTGCCGCGCGACCTGGTGACGCGGATCTGCTCCGCGCGCTCGACGGTGATCTGTCCACCGACGCCGAGCTCACGCAGGTGCTCGCGGCGTTACGCGCGCATCCCGTGATGGCTGAGGCCCACGGCGTACTCGCCGGGTATGCCGAGGATGCTCGCCGGACGGTGCGGCTGTTGCCGGACGGACCGCCCCGCGCCGCGCTGGAGGCGCTCTGCGACTACATGGTCAACCGCTCCGCCTGACCCGCCGTCTCGCCAACTCTCACCAACCGCCCATTTCGTGGTCTAAAACGGGCGGTTAGTGAGAGTTCGCGAGGTCTTTCGGGCGCCAACCGCGGGCGACGAGTGCCGCGCGGACCTCCTGCACCATTGCCTCCCAGCCACCGCGGATCGTCGCCGACGTGTAGCGCCGGTGCCACCAGCCGAGGCTGCGGATCGCCTCTTGGCGTTCGAGGTCGGCACGCCAGGATCGGGCGTGGTCTTCGCCGTCGTACTCGGGCGCGACCTTGAACTCGGGGTAGGCGTGGTCGAGCCGGGCGACGAACGTTGCGCCGGTTGTGAGCACATGTTGCGCGACCGGACGAGGCAACCCGCCGTACACCAGCCGCATGCGTTGCCGGGACTCCATCGGTGACTCGCTGCGTGGCTCCGCGTGGGTTATCGCCTCGGCAGCCCACCGCACCCCGAACCAGCCGCGGTGGGTCGCGAGGTACGCCGTAAGGGCGGGAAGGGTGGCGCCGCCGCGGTTGAGCATCGCGTCGACCCCGACGACCGCTTCGATCGGGTTGCGGTTTCGGCCGAGGTCGAAGGCAGTCCGGATGGGTGAGGTGAGCGCAACGTTGCCGATGTGTACGACGTCGCCGTGCTCCAGCAGGGCAGCGCTTGATCGAATGCCGGCTCGGCGGACTTGCCCTTCGCGCAGCGAGATGATGTCGATGCCGGCGTCGCCAATGGCGCGTACGTCCGCACCGTGAAGCAGTGCGGCGGTGGTCCGGCCGACGACTGCGCCCGCGGGGAGCACGAGGCTGATCGCTTCGGCCAGGAGGGGCACGGTCAACTCGACCTCGGAGCCGATGTAGACGCCGCGGAAGACCCGGCGGCATCGCCGACCTCGCAGTTGCTTGACGGTGACGCCGTAGCGGCGTGCGTCGTCGGCCGTGAACGGTCGTTGGAGAAGCTGGGCGGGCAGAGCGAGCATCACGACAGGGTCGGTCACCTCGGCGCCGACTGCGACTGACCGTCCACACCCCCTCCGCGAACTCTCTCCAACAGCCCGTTTCGGGATCCCGAACGGGCGGTTTGCGCAAGTGGGCCGGGATGGGGGCGCGCCTACGATGGCGGCATGGTCACCGCGGCCCCGGTCCGCTACCTCGTCGACCTCGGCCGGACGTACGTCCTGTCGGTGTACGACGTCGGGCTGGCGTGCTGCGCGGTCGAGTTCGCGGCCGCGGTGATGGCGCGACCCGACCTGTTCGCCGAAGACACTCGCGCTGACCCCCCCGATGCGCAGGTGCTGGTCATCTCGGGGACGCTGACCGACAAGATGGCCCCGGCCGTCGCCCGGATCTACGCCGCGCTGCCCGCTCCGAAGTACGTGATCTCGTTCGGATCCTGTGCCAACTGCGGCGGGCCGTACTGGGACTCCTACTGCGTCACCAAGGGGGTCGACCAGATGATTCCCGTTGACGTGTTCGTTCCCGGATGCCCGCCGCGCCCGGAGGCGCTCGTCGATGCTCTGGTCCAACTGCACGAGACGGTTGGTGGGCGCGAGTGAAGGCCGAGCTGTCCGCGGTCCTTGGTCCCGACGTCGTGATGGGTGACGCCTTCGGCGTTGTGACCGCAGACGTCCCCGGATCGCGATGGGTTCAGGTCGCGACCGCACTTCGCGATACCCCCTCGACCGCGATGGTCTTCTTCGACTGGCTATCGGCGTACGACGACAGCCCGGCCGGGTACGCCGTGGTGGCGCGGGTCTACTCGCCGGAGCACCGGGCCGCGATCGTGCTGCGGACGATCGCGGCGAAGGAGGCGCCGGCGGTGGACTCACTGACCGGCGTGTGGCCCGGCGCGAACTGGTCAGAGCGCGAGACCTGGGAGATGTTCGGCATCGACTTCACCGGGCACCCGAACCTCGTGCCACTTCTGCTGCCTGAGGGCTTCGTGGGTCACCCGCTGCGCAAGGAATTCGGTCTGGTGGCCCGCGCCGCCAAACCGTGGCCCGGCGCGAAGGACCCGGCAGCGACCGAGTCACGCTCGTGACCGGGCTTCCGCCGCGCAGCCGCGGAGTGATCGCGCTGCTTGAGGGCAACTGCACCTCATGCATGGCGTGCGCACAGGAGTGTCCGGACTGGTGCATCTACATCGACGCGCACAAGGAGGTCGAACCGGCGGCCAGGGAAGGCGCGCGGCCCCGCACGCGCTACGTCCTCGACCGGTTCGCCATCGACTACGCCCTCTGCATGTACTGCGGGATCTGTATCGAGGTCTGCCCGTTCGACGCCCTGTTCTGGTCGCCGGAACATGACTACGCCGAATCAGACGTGTGCAACCTCACTCACGAACGCGATCGGCTCGGGGGTTGGATGGCGTCGGTTCCCGAGCGGTAGGGATCGCGACTCAACTCACTCGGCGCGCTGCGCGCGATGGGTGGCCGGGGCGTCGTACCGTCCGGGTGTGATCCGAACCCGGCTCTACCGCAACGGCGAGCTTGCGAAGGAGAACTTCGACCCCTCGGAGATCTCCGACCACCTCATGGATGGCACCTGCGTGGTGTGGCTGGATCTGGACCGCCCGAACGCCGAGGACCTCGCACTTATCGCCACGGAGTTCGGTCTGAATCCCCTGGCCGTCGAGGACGCGGTGTCCGAACGGCAGCGTCCCAAACTCGATCACTACGACGACCACGTCTTCCTGACCCTCTACGACGTGGCGCTGGATCAGGGGCAACCCCCAAGGGCGCGCGAATTCGCGGTTTTCGCCGCGACGCACTACCTGATCACGGTTCGCAAGTCCGAGGGATCGCCGATCGACCCGATCATTGCCCGCTGGGACGACAACGCTGCCCTGGCGAAGTACGGCGTGGGGTTCTTGTTGTGGGGTGTCCTCGACGTCGTGATCGACAGCTACTTCGATGCCGTTCAGGTCCTCGACGACCGGATCGAGGCGCTCGAGGACGTGCTGTTCGGGCCGGGTGACTCCGGAACGGCGGTGCAGCGGGAGTCCTATGTCCTGCGCAAGAACCTCGTTCAATTCCGGCGGATCATCGTCCCGACCCGTGAGGTGCTGAACGCGCTCATGCGCCGTGAGAACGACCTGATCGCCCCGGAGTTGATGCCGTACTACCAGGATGTCTATGACCACGTGCTGCGCGCATCGGATTCCACCGATGCGCTTCGGGATCTGGTGTCGACCATCCTCGAGACCCACCTGACCATCCAGGGCAACCGGATGAACGAAATCATGAAGAAGGTCACGTCGTGGGCCGCGATCGGTGCGGTGCCGGCTGTGGTGACCGGGTACTACGGCATGAACGTCACGACCTTGCCGAGATCCGGCAGCGACGCGGGTGGACTCGCAGCGATCCTGCTGATGGTGGCAGCCATCGCCGGGCTCTACGCGATGTTCAAGCGACTCGACTGGCTCTAGCGACCGCCCAACTGTCAGTTATCGGCCGTTTGGGACGCGAAAACGCCCGACAGCAGACAGTTGGGCGAATCGGGGTTAGCGGTAGTTCTCAAACTGGAGCGGGATGCCGAGGTCGGCTTCGCGCAGCATCGCAATGACGGTCTGAAGGTCGTCGCGTTTCTTGCTCGACACACGCACGGTGTCGCCTTGGACCGCGACCTGGACCCCCTTGGGTCCGCCGGACTTGACCGTCTTGACGATGGCGCGAGCCTTCTCCGAATCGATGCCCTGCCGGATGGACACGGCGAGGCGAGAAGTGTTGCCCGCGGCGGGTTGCGGCTCGCCGTAGTCGAGCGCCTTCAGCGAGATCTGCCGCTTGACCAAGCGTTCCTTGAACACGTCAAGGACGGCCTTGACTCGTTCGTCGGCGTTGGCCGTGATGACGACGGCGTTGTCCCCGCTCCATTCGATCGCGGCACCGGTGCCCTTGAAGTCGTACCGCTGCCCGACCTCCTTCGCGGTCTGGTTGAGCGCGTTGTCGACCTCCTGCCGGTC
>DATJWM010000108.1:0-24492 GCA_035501255.1 Mycobacteriales bacterium
GATTGGCGGACACCGACCGTGAGGCATGGTGGCGTCGAATCGCCTGGGTGCCGCAACGTCCAGCGCTCGTCGCGGGAACCGTCGCCGACAACATCACCCTGGGCAACGCTGCCGACGACGACTCGGTACTGGCCGTGCTGAACGCAGCGGGTGGTGCGGAGCTTGACCCCGAGCGCGTCCTGGGTGAGGGGGGATCGGGCTTGTCGGCCGGCCAGAAGCAACGGGTCGCCGTCGCCCGGGCCCTGCTGCGCTGCACCGGGGGAGCGGATCTCCTGCTCCTGGATGAACCGACCGAGCATCTCGACCGAGACAACGAAGCCACCGTCCTGCGTGCCATCACTGCGCTCGCCCACGACCCGGTCACGCCGCGGTGTGTCCTCATGGCAACCCACCGACCCGAAGCGATTGCGGTCGCGGACCGGGTCGTTCGCCTCGACGCGAACCCGCGCGACGAGCGGGCCGACGATCACGCAGCGAGTGTCGGTTGAGCGCCCTCGATGCGGGCCTGGGCGACCTGCGTGCGCTCAATCGGCTCGCGCCGCCGCCGGCGGCAAGGCTACGCACGGCGGTATTGCTCGGCGCACTCGCCTCGGCCAGCGGGGTGGGGCTCATGGCGGTTTCGGCGTGGCTGATCTCTCGCGCGGCCCAACATCCGCAGGCGGCCGCGCTGACGCTACCGGCCGCCTGCGTGCAGGCACTGGCACTGGGTCGGGCCTTGTTTCGCTACCTGGAACGGCTTACCTCGCATGATCTCGCCTTCCGTCAGCTCGCCGACCTGCGGGTCGAGGTCGCCGAACGGGTCGAACCGCTCGCACCCGCTGGACTCGCCGCGTTCCGACGCGGTGACCTGCTGAGCACGTTGGTCAATGACGTCGACGTCCAGCAGGACTTGACCCTTCGAGTGATCGAGCCCCTCACCGTCTGCGCCGTGGTCGGGACCCTTGCGGTGATCGCTACTGCCTGCTTGCTGCCGGTGGCCGGTGTCGTGCTGGCGCTGGTGCTGGGCGTCGCGATCATCGTCGCCCCGGTCGCACACCAACGCTCGGCCCGACGAGCGAACGCGGTCCTCGCCTCCCGACAGGCAGCTCTCACAGACCTGGTCCTCGAGTCGCTCCGGTCCGCTCCCGACCTTGCGGTCAACGGAGCGACCGACGGGTGGCTTCGCCGGCTCGAGCATGCTGACGACGCCATCGACGACGCGACCAGGCGGATCGGTCGAGCGAACGGCACCGGCGCCGCCCTCTCCGTCCTCCTCGGTGGGGTCGCGTTGTGGACGGTCGCCGTCGTGTCGGTGCCCGCAGTCCGCAACGGTTCGCTCCCCGGTGTCGCCCTTGCCACGCTCGTCCTGCTCCCGATCGCGCTGTGGGAGAGCGTGACGACGGTGTCCCCCGCGCTGTCCGCTCTCGACCGGGTCCGCGCCAGCGCGGGCCGGTTGCTCCGGGTGCTCCGCGCGCCGAACCCGGTGCCGGACCCGCCCGTCCCTGTTGCGTTGCCCGCCGGGGCCGCCACCCTGGAGCTTTCGCAGGCGAGCGCCCAGTGGCCGCTCGCCGCCGATGACCCGGAAGGTGAGCGCCCGCATGGCGTCGCCGCGGTCGATCTTCGTCTGCCTCCGGGCAGACGGGTCGCGGTCGTCGGTCCGAGCGGCGCCGGTAAGACGACGTTGGTCGCAACGCTCCTGCGCTACGTCGACGTACACGCTGGGCGCTATGACGCCAACGGGGTCAACGTGCGAACGGTCGAGGCTTCCGACGTGCGAGACCTGATCGGCCACGTCAGTGCCGAGGCGCACGTCTTCGACTCGACGGTTCGGGAGAACCTGCGTTTCGCCCGGCCCGGCGCCAGTGACGACGACCTTCGACAGGCGATCACCGCGGCAAACCTCGGCCACTGGTTCGCCGGTCTGCCGTTGGGTCTCGACACCTGGGTCGGCGAGCGGGGCGCGCGCATGTCAGCGGGCGAGCGCACCCGCCTCAGCCTGGCTCGAGCGCTCCTTGCGGACCGTCCGATCCTGCTCCTCGACGAACCCACCGCAGGTCTGGATGATGCCGTCGCCAGTCAGGTGCTGGACCGGTTGCTCAGCCTGCCGGACCGCAGTGTCGTGTTGGTGACCCATCGCGACCCACGACCCGACCAGGTTCAGCAGATCATCACCGTCGACAACGGCCGGATCACGGCACGGACCTCGGGCGACGCGATCACGCCCGATACGGGCGCCGACTAGCGGCGAAGTCAGACCCGGGTTCCCGCCGGGATTGTGACCTCGGCTCGGGTACGCCGCTTGGCCTCGAGCGCCTCGGACGGCGCATACACGTGCGCACCGAACCAGTCCGCGACCGCATCCATCACCTGCGATGACCGGGAGAAGATGACGTACCGCTTGCACTGCCGCTTGAAGCGGGTGGCGATCAACGGAAACCGGAAGTCCAGGTGCATGCCTTCGGCTCGCGCGATCATCCGAAGCGACTCGGGTGAGAAGTACGAGACATGACCGCGATGGGACAGGTAGGTCACGTGGTTCATCGATTTGCGGTCCCGGATGTTGGTACCCGCGATGAGGATCCCGTCGTCCTTGACGTAAGAGAACAGGTTCCGGAAGTTCGCCCAGGGATCCGGAAAGTGTTCCAGAACCTCGGACGCCACCACGACGTCGTACTGCCTTGTGGCGTGCTCAGTGATATCCACGAACTCGGACACGTCGTCGCGAAGGTGGAGAAGATCTCCGATCGCGACCCGTACGACCGAGGGAAGCTTGGCGATGTGATGCACGTCCAAGCTCTGGCCGGCGCCGTAGACCAGGACGCTGAGGTCCGGCCGCTTGAGGACCCCGACGCCCAGTTCCGCCATCCCCGTCTCGCGACCTGGTTCGTCCACGGTCGCGCACCGCGGAGCCCGGCCGCCGCTCAGCCCGGACGTCTTCTTCGCCGCCGCATAGTCATGCCTGCTGTCGGGCGAGGACACGTAACGACAGTCGCGGCAGATGAGGAGGTTGAGTGTCCCCCCGGTGCGGATCTGGTCCACCGACTTGCGCCGCAGGTGACGCGATCCGCACACGAGGCAACGAGGCGCGGACCGGAGAACCTGGTCCGAATCGCTTACCCGTCGCCATGCCGAGGCCGCTCGCGTCCGGATGCGGCGACGGAGTCGCCGAAGGCGGCGCGCAAGGTTGCTCATATCACTGCCGACGAGCGAGTCGCGAATGAGGTTGACACCGCGCGCCCGAATCTTCCCGCACGCGGGCCAGACGCCTGTACGCCGCAGTTCGGCGCACCCGCTAGGGTGCCGCCATGACGCAGGAGGGGACCGAAAAGCCGTCCGCGGTCACCTACCTGCGGATCATCGGGGTGGCGGCGGTGATCGGCATCCCCGCCGCGTTCGTCGCCGCCTTGTTCCTCGCGGTGGTTCATTGGACGCAGCACTGGCTCTGGACTGACCTCCCCAGCGACCTGGGAGGCTCCCGCCCGCAGTGGTATCTCGTGCTCGGCCTGCCCATCCTTGGTGCGGTCGTGGTTCTGATCGCACGCAGGTTCTTCCCCGGGGACGGAGGGCACCGTCCGCTGCTCGGCCTCGCGAGCACCCCCACCCCTCCGAAGAACGGACTGAGCGTCGCGCTGGCGGCCATCGGGACGCTCGGATTCGGGGCCGTGCTCGGGCCGGAAGGGCCGCTCATCGCTCTCGGTTCCGTGGTCGGGATGACGGCCACGATGTTCGTCCGCCTGCAACCGAAAGAGCAGGCGGTTCTCGGCACCGCGGGATCATTCTCGGCGATCTCTGCCTTGTTCGGTGGCCCGCTTGTCGCAGGCATGTTGCTCGTGGAGTCGGGCATCGGCATGGGCGCCGCACTGATCCCGGCGCTGCTTCCCGGACTGGTCGCTGCCGCGATCGGGTACGTCATCTTCGTCGGGCTGGGCAACTGGGGCGGGATTCACGAAGCGGGCCTCACCGTTGCGGACCTCCCGCTCTACCACGACGTACACATCGTTGATCTGCTGATCGCGGTCGCGGTCGGGGTCATGGCCGCGATCCTGCTCACGCTGATTCGCGCCATCGGCAACCGGGTCGAGGTCTTGCGCGGCGGCCCCCGCCTGTCCGCCCCGGTGCTGATCAGCGGGGGACTCGCGGTCGGCGTGCTCGCCCTCATCGCGCGCGGTCTGGGGGCGAACTCTCAGGACGTGCTGTTCTCCGGGCAGTCGTCGGTGCCTGCGCTTGTCCAGCAAACCTCGGCGAAGGTCGTCCTCGTGCTGCTCGTCGCCAAAGGAATCGCCTATGCGATCAGCCTGGGCTGTGGCTTCCGCGGTGGACCGATCTTTCCGGCCATTTTCCTCGGCGTCGCGCTGACGACCCTCTGTCAAATCGCGTTCAACACCTCGCCCACGCTGGCGGTCTCGGTGGGCGCCGCGGCCGGCATGGGCGCCATGACCCGCCTGTTGTTCGCGCCGGTGCTATTCGCAATGCTGCTCGTCGGCGACGCCGGGGTAAATACAGTGTCAGCCGCCGTACTTGCATCGGTCGCTACTTGGCTGACGATGACCGCGCTCGAGCAGCGCGCCGCCAAGGCGCACCCCGATTCGGCTGCGCCGGCGGCCCCTGCCGGCTAGTTGTCTCCGGCGCCTGGTGACGGCTCTGCCGCCGCCGACTGTTGCCGGATGATCCCCGTCTTCGCGGCAAAGAACACAACCTTGAACACGACCGCGATGATGATCAGATCCAGGATCATCTGGGCGCTCACGAGCAACTGAGCGCCGTTGCCGCGCGGGCTAATGTCCCCGAAGCCCACCGAGGAGAAGACCGTCACCGCGAAATAGAGGGCGGACGTGTGATTCAACGGCTCGTTGAAGTGGCTCTCGGACGACGCCGAAAGTGACAGGTAGATGATCGCGAACAGCACGAGATACAGCGGAAGGAGAACCCCCATCGCCTGCGCGGCGCGCAGACCTGGATAGCTGTCTTTGAGGATCCGCGACAACTGCCAGGTCAACACCAAGCCGAAGACAACAATCGCGATGAGTAGCTGCCAGCCCACCTGGTCGCGAGCATCATGGCTGAACGGCAGAAGGTAGTAGGTGCCGAACAACACGATCCAAGCGCCGAGCACGGTGAGAGCGGTCTTGACGACCAGGTGCGTTTGCCGATGCCGGTCGAGTTGCGACCATTGCCGCTCAGCCACCACCGCCCCGCCTTCCCGTGCCTGATCCTCACAGATGTGCCCACCACCGTAGCCACCAAAGGCCACGGCGGGGCATTACTGCATCGAATCCGGCGAATCAGCGGTGCCGCGCCGTGACGGCGATCAATCTGAGCGGCGCGAATGCCGGGCGACGCACGCCAGCCCGGCCACCACCAGCACCACCGCGACCCCGGGAACGACGTAGGGCTGCCAGGTCCGACTCGGCGCAGCGACCGACCCAGACGCGTCCGTGAAGATCGCGCCGCGATCGACGCCGGCTGCCGACGACACCGAAGGATCCGCGGTGTCCCGCGGGTCCGGCACTGGGCGCGTATTGTCGGCGTCACCACGAGCCGGGGTGCTCGGCGGCTCATCGATCGACCCTCGCCGCGACCACAACAGGTAGGCAGCGGTCCCGAGCAGGAGAACAACCGCGGCCACACCAGCGCCGACGTAGGCCCGCCAGGACGCGTCCGACGACGCCACCAGATCAGGCGTCGACAACGTTCCCGGCGACTGAGGGTCAGCGACGCCGGCCACCACGACGCCGCGGTGTTGGTGGGTGTTCAGCCCGCGCAGGATGGCGCTGTGCCGCTGCCCGTCGAGAGTATAGGTGCCTCGACACGTGTAGCCGTTCACCGTGATCCCGGTACCGGTCGCGCTTCCGATACAGGAGGTCACCCTCACCTGCACCGGTACGCCGTGGTCGCTCAGGCGCTGGGTTCGTGAGTTGTGCCGTGCGGCCTCCACGGCGAGCACGACGATGAGCGCCACCATGCAGATCACGAAGGTGAGGAACACGATCCGCATGACGTTCCGCGGCTCGGTCGACGTGGCGGACCCGCCACGGATATACCCGGTCGCCTGCGCGGTCCGGCCGTTCGGCGTCTCGCTCATCCGCTGTGAACGGGGTAGGGGGGCAACCAGCGAGGCTGATGCGGTCCGTCGAGCGGGAGGAGCAGGCGGACGATAGCCGCTGCCCGGTTCCTGATCAACCTCGGGTCGACGTCGACCTGTCGGGCTAGTGCGGACCACGCCAGCACCGGAACGAGCCGCCAGGACCGCGCGCCGACACCGAACAGCTCCGCGGGATGGGATCCGCTGTCGGTCAAGCGATCCGCCGGCACAAGCCTCAACCTACCCACGAGCTCGCTAGCAAGGGCGACAAGCTTCGAACTCGACTTCGGCTGCTCTACGCCGGCTGCCTTCTGCCACCGCGCGAAGGTGCGCGCGAGGTTGGCCGCGTCGAGGTGTGGGTCCACCTCAAGGACGACTCTGCTGGTCGCGGTCACCGGCACCCCGTCGACCTCGAAGCTCCGGAACCGGAGTCCAAGCCGGATCGACTCCAGGCGCGGAGGCTGATCGGCGAGCACGCAGCCGACGATCTCGGCTGCAGGGACGAGGTAGCGCTCGGCAAGCCGGTCCGCGAGCTCCGCGAGACGGCCCAGGCGCCCGTCCCGCAACACAACCATCGACTCGACGCCACCCGACCCGGGGTAGGCGAGGGTCACCACCGGCGACCGCTGGGTGGTCTCGATCGCGACCGCTTCGATCCGCTGACCGTCAGGCAGGTCACGAACGACGATCGGACGGTGGGCAACCGCGGCGAGTTCACGGGCGAACATCTCAGCCGCTTGGGCCGTCACCTCGCCCGCGACTTCCACGCCACCCTCCGCCACGAATGCCGCCCCGAGGAGGTCGCTCACCGACTCAACCGATTGCGGTCGTTGCGGGGGGTCGAGGAGCGTCAGCATCGCGGGCAAGTCGTCTCGAACCCAAACCTTTGTGTGCGGATCGGTCGCGATCGCCCGGTGCACCCACAGCGCGACGACTTCGGGCCCACCGGACTCCTCCGGACCGACCACCCAGCAGGTCGGCACCGAGGAGGGTGGGACTCGGACTGCGGAGGCCGGATCGAGATCCGCCCCAACCAGCGGGTCGGTCCACCGGTCGCAGACGACAACCCGTTGTGCGCGCAGGATGCGCGCTTGGTCGAGGTTCTCCTCTGGAGGATCCTGACCCGAAGCTGCGGAATCAACGTCCGCAGCCGGACCGGGGTCCTTCAAAGGGCGTCGGCGACCTTTTGATCTCACGTGCAACAACCTCAGGACACGTCAGAGTGCTTCCGCGCCCCGCTCACCGGTGCGAACCCGAACGATGTCCTCGACCGGTGTGACCCAGACCTTGCCGTCGCCGATCTGGCCCGTGTTCGCGGCCTTCACGAGTACGCCGACAACGCCGGCCGCGTCGCTGTCATCGACGACGACCTCAATGCGGACCTTCGGCACGAAGTCGACCGTGTATTCAGCGCCACGGTAAACCTCCGTGTGGCCCTTCTGTCGGCCGTAGCCGTTGACCTCGCTGACGGTCAGGCCATGGACCCCGTAGGTCTCCAGCGCGACCTTGACGTCATCAAGCTTGAACGGCTTGACGATTGCGGTGACGAGCTTCATTTCTTCCGCCTTTCGGTCTTTTGGGCCGCTTCCCAAGCAGCGTCGTCATCGCGTACGTGTTGACGCCAGAGCCACATCGATACGGTGAACCAACCGATCGCGATCACGAACCACGCGACGGCGTAGAACCGCAAGCCTTGGTCGACGAAGGAGATCGCCAGGCCGAGCGCGATCAAGGACATGAAGAAGAAGCCGCGCCACACCCAGACGGACCGCACTGATCGCGAGCCGTCGGGAAGTTTGGACTTCCAGTCGTTGGTAGTCGCGCTCATTTCGGGTTCCCCTTCGGTTCTGTTCGCCACACCATCGAGACTAGGCGGTCGCCAGGCCGCCGGGGACCAAGCCCTCGTCCGGCGGGTAGGCCTCTTCGCCGTGGATCGCGAGGTCGCCGACCTCGAGCTCCGCGTCTGGCATCCGCAGCGAGGTGAAGATGCTGATCACCTTGAGGATGATGAACGTCAGCAACGCGTCCCACACGATGATCGTCAGCGCGGCGAAGAACTGGATGAAGAACAGGTGCCGGTTGCCGTAGAGCCAGCCGGTGATCGAGATCGTCCCGATCTCGCTCTTCGGGTAGACGACCACCGACGGGTCGGCGAAGATTCCCACCAGCAGCCCACCCATCAGGCCGGCAAGACCGTGGGTGTAGACGACACCCATCGCGTCGTCGACCCTCTTGATGACGTGCGGTTGCACGTAGGTCCAAGCGCACCAGACGATGACGCAGCCGATGATGCCTTCGAGCAGGGCGCCAAACCCGTTGACGAATCCAGCTCCCGGCGTGATCACGACCAGACCGACGATCATGCCGTTGACCGCACCGAGCAACGTGGGCTTCTTCTCCTTGCTGAGGAACATGTCCAGCAAGACCCAGGTCAGCAGCGCTGCCACCGTGCAAAGGTTCGTATTCATGACCGCGGCCGCCGCATTGGCGTTTGCGAAGTACGGGTCACCGCCGTTGAACCCGTTCCAGCCGAGCCAGATGATGCCGGCCCCGATCGAGACGAGCGGAAGGCTGTGTGGGATGAACCGCGCGCGGTCGCGAGCCAAGCGTGGCCCGATCACCCAGGCTGCAACGAATCCGCTCGTCCCAGCCGCGAGGTGGATGACGTAACCGCCGGAGTAGTCGACTGCGCCCTCGTGCGACCAGTAGCCGCCACCCCAGAGCAACATCGCGTTGACCGCGTAGACGAAGGTCGTCCACAACGGCACGAAGATCATCCAGACCTTCACCTTGATCCGACCGAGCACGCTGCCGAGGAACAGCAGCGGCGTGATCGCCGCGAACACAAACTGGAAGTAGAACAGGGCGCTCGAGCCCTGCGAGAGTGGCAGCGCCGTGCCGCCGTTCGCAAACAACTGCGCTCGGCTGACTTGCCATCGACCGTTGAGGGCCGTTTCCGGATGCCCGACGAAGTTGTTGAAGAAGTTGTGGAAGAAGTTCCCCGTATAGGTGAAGCTCTCCACCTGGTCCTTCGATCCGCCGCCGATCGGCGTACCGAATCCCATCTTGTAGGCCCACAGGACCCACACGATCAAGACCACCGAGAAGCCGCTGAAGGCCATGAACATCGTGTTCACGGCCCACTTCTTCGGTACCAGCCCACCGTAGAGAACGGCCAGGCCGGGAAGGCTCATCAGTCCGACGAACGTCGCAGCGGTGAGCTGCCAGCCGTTACTGCCGGTGTCGAGCCACGACTGCTGGCAATCCGCCGGAAGCGAGTTGGCCGTGCAGGAGGCAGCTCCATGCAGCATGGTGGCAATATCAGCGAACAATGTGTCCCCCTTGGGCTGGGAGTCCAATCAGGGCGGCTCGGTCGGCCGCGGCGATGGCCAGAAATTATGGATGTTGTGTTTCCGGTGATTCGCACTTTTGTTTCGTGCGCGTTAACGCTTGCAACATCGGCGAGACATCGTGAGCAGGGCGTAGCGACGAGTGCCCAACGGGTAACGACGACAGGTGGGTGGAGGAGTGCGTGAGCGCTGAAGATGTGATGGCAATCCAGCAGATCGCGGTCGCCTACGCGGACGCGTTGAACCGCGGCAGCGTGCTGCGAGCGGTGTCGACCTATGTCGCCGACGGCCGGCTGGAGACGCCCGCAGCCGACCCGGCGATCGGGCACGAGGCGATCACAGCGGCCGTTGCCGAGAAGATCGCCAACCTCGAGCTGATCTTTCAGACCGTCCATCTCGGCCTCGTGGTCGTGGACGGCGACCGGGCGGAAGCTCAGTTCCCGATTACCGAGTGGGCACGGCGGGCCGAGGACTCGCGTCCGTTTCTGTTTCTCGGTTGGTACGACGACGTCCTCGTTCGCACGGACCAGGGCTGGAGGTTCAGCCGCCGCCGCCTCGTCCCCAGGATCTTCGCCACGGCAGATTTCGTGCGCGCTCCGCTCCATCCGCTGTAAGCGGTCAAGTCGGGGCGCTCAACGCCGCGATGCAAGTGAGCCCTCACATAGTTATAGAGTGGAATCCATGCTGGCAGAGGAGTCGCGATGAAGTTGTCCGAGGTCACCCGCGTCATCGACGCGGACACCCACATGACCGAGGTGCACGACCTCTTCACTGCCCGCGCACCCAGGGAGTACATCGACCTCGTCCCCCGGGTGATCGAGGTCGACGGCAAGCCGCACTGGATCATCGGCGACAAGGTCGATCTCGGGCCGGCGCGCGGCGGCGGAGTCGTCGACCGCGAGGGCAACAAGTTCCCGTTCGAGGAGTGCAAGCTCAACGGCATCGACTGGGTCCACCCGGCCGCATGGGACCCCAAGACCCGGCTGGCGCTCATGGACGAGTGCGGTGTCTACGCCCAAGTGCTGTACCCGAACGCGATCGGCATCGGCGGTCAGGCGATCGCAGGCAACGTCGACGACCCCACGCTGCGCCGATTGTGCGTCGAGATCTACAACGACTACATGGCCGAAGTGCAGGCCGATTCCGGCAACCGCTTCCTGCCGATGCCGGTGCTGCCCGCGTGGGACATCGACGAGTGCGTGCGCGAGGCTCAGCGGGTAGCCGGCCTCGGCATGCGCGGGGTGAACATGACCGCCCACCCGGACGACTCCGGCTCCCCGGACCTTGCCGACCGCCGCTGGGACGCGCTCTGGGAGGTCTGTGAAGACCTCAACCTGCCGGTCCATTTCCACATCGGAGCCAGTCTCACCTCGCTCGCCTTCTACGGGAAGTACTTCTGGGCCTCCCAGCACCAGAACGTCCGGCCGGCGATCGGTGGTTCGATGCTCTTCTTGAGCAACGCCCAGGTCGTCATCAACAGCATCGTGGCGGGCATCTTCGACCGCTATCCCGCGCTCCAGATGGTGTCCGTCGAGAGCGGCATCGGATGGATCCCGTTCATCCTCGAGACGCTCGACTACGAGATGTCGGAGAACGCCCCCCAGCAACTCGCAGAACTGACCCGCAAGCCGTCGGAGTACTTCAAGACCAACTGGCACGCGACGTTCTGGTTCGAGGAGAACGGCGGGGACCTTCAGTACCTCATCGACAAGGTCGGCGAGGAACGGGTCATGTTCGAGACGGATTTCCCGCACCCGACCTGCATGTACCCGGACCCGCTCAGCACCGTCGAGGCGCGAATGTCCACGCTGCGCCCGGAAACCCAGCGCAAGGTGCTCGGCGAGAACGCCGCGACGCTGTACCGGATCTAGACCCGCACCCGAGCCGACCCGCTACCCGACCTCGGCTCGCCCGAAGTCGTCGTCCAGCCGCACGATGTCGTCCTCGCCGAAGTAGTCGCCGAGCTGCACCTCGACGAATACCAGCGGCAGTGTCCCGGTGTTCTCGATCCGGTGACAGGCACCCGCGGGGATGTCGATCGCGACCCCTGGCTCGACCGCGTGCTCCGCTCCATCCAAAGTGACCACCCCGTGTCCGCGCACGATCACCCAGTGCTCGGCGCGGCGCTCATGACGCTGGTAGCTCAACCGCCGGCCAGGCTGGACGAGGATCGTCTTCGTCTTGAAGTCGGGCTCGCTCGCAAGGATCTCGTAGTGACCCCACGGGCGAACGCTCTCCTCGTCCGGCATAGCCACAGTCTGACCCAGCAGAACACCGCGCGGGCGCCGGAAACGACGAATTTACGCGTTGTTCGTGACCCACGCGCGCCGGCTGCGCGAGCGAGGATCGGAGGCCGGGCGGCGGTATCGGCGAGCCGGACGGAATTGAACACCGACCGCCCAGCGCGGCTCGTCCGTCACGTTCGCATGCGCGCGATGCGCGACCAAGCCGTCGTGAACCACGCACTGCCCCGTCTCCAACGCCACCGTGGTCATCACCGCATCTGAGACCTCGACCAGGGACAGGCGTCCACCAGCCCCTCGCGTGTGCCGATTCAGGCCGCCGAGATGGGAGCCGGGCAGGTAGCACAACGCGCCGTTGTGCGCTGACACCGGTTGCAGCGGAATCCAGACCGTCAATGAAATGTCGGGCCGGACGAACCCCATCCGACCGACCACGGTGAACGCCTCGTCTTGATGCCAGTCGGTACCCGTCCGGCCACCCGGACGTCCCACGAGCACCTCGTCAAAAGTGCAGCGCACGTCGGCGTTGGTCAAGCGGCAGGCCAGCGGAGCACACAGCGCGGCGATCTCGGCCATCGCGGGCACGGACCGCCGCAGCCGGCGTACCTCCGCCGGCCCCCCACGGTCGCACACCCGCCCGATGCGTTCCTCGGTGGCGATCCGCACTCGGGTCAGCAGGTCAGGTGGAATCGCAAAGCCTGTCGGCACCACAAAACCGCGGACCCGAAAGTCCACCTCGAGCTCATCTGCGGCCGCCAGAGTCCCCACGGTCATCAGCCGTTGCACCCCCCTCGGGTGAGCTAAGCCGCGGACGTTTTCACATCCGAGTTGCCGGCACGTTACGGCGCCCCTAGCGGCGTACGCGGGTCCCGAGCCGGCGAGCGAGGACCACGAGCAGCTCCTCGCTCATCCGGCGGGACACCGCGGCGTCGACCGCGACCGCGCTGCCGTGGAAGGTGCCGGGAAAGCTGTGCAGCTCGACCGAGACGCCGGCCGCGAGCAACCGCATCGCGTACAGGATTCCCTCGTCCCGGAGCGGATCGAGTTCCATCGTCGTGATGTACGCCGGTGGTAGCCCACTTACGTCGGCCATGCGGGCCGGCGCGGCGTAGCCGTCGGCCGGTTTGCCGCCGAGGTAGTACTCCCACGAGCGGATCGCTTGGGGGCGGCTCCACAGCGGGGTGTCGACGAAAGCTTGCATCGACGGCGTCTCGAGCCGGTCGTCCAGCTCCGGTATCCCGAGCGACTGGAAGGCGAGCGCGGGACCGCCCGCGTCCCGGGCTCGCAGTGCCACCGCCGCCGCCAGCCCACCTCCTGCGGACTGGCCGTGAACGATCAGCCGATCCGGGTCGACCTGGTTCATGCCGGCGAGATGGTCCAGACCGGCCAGGCAGTCCTCGAGGCCGGCCGGATAGGGGTGCTCGGGCGCGAGCCGATAGTCGACACTGACCACTAGTGCACCGAGGGCGTAGGACAACCCCAGCGCCCCCGCGTGCTCGGTTTCGATCGACCCGAGGCAGAAGCCGCCACCGTGGATGTGCAGGATCCCGGGCAACGGACCTTCGCTGGCAGCGGGGCGGTAAACCCGAAGACGCACGCCACCCGGCAACTGAAGGTCAGCGACATCGACCTCGTTCTCGTGCGGCAGCGGGCCGGTCGGCAAGAAGGAGTGGAGAAACGCGCGGGCGACCGACAAGTCGTCCAGGGCGTCGGGCATCTCCGGCAGCAGGTCAAGGATCGGCAGCAGCTCGGGATCGAGGGTCGGAAATCGAGAGACGTCCACACTGTTCTCCTTGTCTGGGTGCCCGGGTGCCCGGGGCACTCGTTGGTCAGGACAGGCCGGCAATCAGGAACTCCTCGACGAAGCGGGTCACCGAGGACGCATCGTCGACGTCGACCGCCTCCCCCGGCACGGTGACGAGCGACAGCACGATCCGCATGAGCCACTCCGCCGCCCGGGAGATGTTGAGGTCCGCACGAACCTCGCCACGCTCCCGCGCAGCCTCGAGATACGGGTGCCAGAACTGCGCCATTCCCGGCAGCGCCTCCCGCAGCCCGGCACCGAGAATCTCCGCGAGGGCGGCCGGCTCGGTCGTCCGCAGCCGCAGCACAAGCGCATCCGGCTGCCGAGCCCGGGAGTAGCGGACCGCCTCCGTCACCTGGGCCACCAGACCCCGCCGGCGAGCGATCAACACCTGCGCCTGCGCCCAAAAGTCCTCGTCCTGGCGCACGAGCGCCGCACCAAGCAGCGTCGACTTGTCGGGGTAGTGGCGATATAGCCAGGCGCGGGAGACGCCTGCCTCATCCGCGACCCGCACCATCGTCGTACGCCGGATGCCGTCGCGCTGGAGACACCGGACGGCGGCGTCGAGGAAACGGCTCTCGATCACCGGATCACGAAGTCGGAGAAGTCCGGCGCGCGCGTCCAGGTCCAGTAGTCCACCAGCCGCCATGGGCTCAACACATGGATCTCCCCGAAGGAGTTCTTGAAAAACGAGTGGGTGACGGACGGCTGGGCCCACACCAGGCCGGCGATCTCGCGCTGCGACCGCTCATGCCAATCGACGTAACGCTCCTGACGCGGCTCCATCGACGACTCGCCCGAATCGATCAGCTTGTCCAGGCACTGCGAGATATAGCGCATCTGGCACTCGGAGTGGAAGATCAGGCTGCCGCCGTGCGCCAGGTTGGTGCCCGGCCCGTACATCATGAAGAAGTTCGGAAAGCCCGGAACGGTGATGCCGAGGTATCCGGCCGGCCGCTCTCCCCACATCTCACGCAGGTTGCGGCCATCGCGGCCGACGATCTCCATCGGCGCCAACACCTGGGTGGCTCGGAATCCGGTGGCGTAGACGATCACGTCCGCGTCGTGGTGGACGCCGTCTTCGGTCACGACGCCGGTGGCGTCGATGTGGTGGATCGGCGTACGTACCAGGTCGACGTTGTCGCGGGTCAACGCGGCGAGCCAGCTGCCGTTGTCCTGCAAGGTGCGTTTTCCGGTCGCGGGGTAGTCGGGGACGACCTTCGCGATCAGCTCCTCGTCACCGTTGCACTGGCTCACGATCCACTCGGTGAACATCTGGCGGGTGAGCTCGTTGACCTCACTCACCGCTCGCTGCTGATCCGGGTACGCCGGATCAACCCGGGCCGCCTCGAGACCTTTGTCGCAGCCCGGCCAGAACAGTAAGAAGCGGTACCACCGTCCGTAGAAGGGCAGATGGCGCAACGCCCATCGCACCCCCGGGCCGACCGGCTCGTGGTAGTTGGGGTTCGGGAACATCCACTGCGCGGTGCGCTGGAAGACGGTGAGGTGCGCGACCTCCGCAGCGATCGTCGGCGCGATCTGAAACCCGCTCGCGCCCGCACCGATCATCGCGACCCTCCTGCCCGCCAGGTCGACGCTGTGGTCCCAGCGCGCGGAGTGAAACGACGGTCCGGCAAAGTCATCCTGACCGTCGATCTTCGGGAGATTCGGGCGGTTGAGCTGGCCCACCGCACTGATGACCGCGCGGGCATGAAGGGTGTCGGTCGTGCCGTCAGCCGCGATCGTGCGGACCGTCCAGGTGGCGGTGTCGTCGTCCCACTCGGCCCCGACGACCTCGGTGTTCCAGCGCACGTGCGGGGTCACGCCGTACTTCGTCATCACCCGTTCGAAGTAGGCCTGGAGCTCGGGCTGCTGCGCGAAGAACTCGGTCCACTCATCGGTCGGCTCAAAGCTGTAGCAGTAGAAGTGGTTCCCGACGTCGACCCGGGCGCCGGGGTAGGAGTTCTCGAACCAGGTTCCACCAACGCCGGCGTTCTTCTCGATGATCGTGAACGGGATGCCGGACTCCGACAGCCGTATGCCGGCGAGCAACCCGGACTCCCCGCAACCGATCACCACAACCGGGAACTCGGCGCGCTCCTCCGGCGTCCCGGGAGGCGGAAGGCGCCGCACGTCCTCGCCGGCGAGTTCCATCTCTTCGACCAGCATCGGCACATACTCGGCCGGCACCTCCTCACACACCAACCACTGCATCATCTCGTGGATGAGCTCGGCCGGCAGCGGGTCAGGCTCGGGGCACCCGCGATCGCGATAGTCGCTGATGATGTCCCGACCCAGCGCGCGGATCTCCGCCTTGTCCTCCTCGGACATGTAGCCCTGCACCTCGTTCAGGAACAGGCCGGCCGGACGCAACCGCCCCCGGATCAGCTCGGCGTTGCCGGTGATGTGAACGAGCGACAGCATCAGGGTCGGGATGCTCACGTCCAGCAGGGCGGCGTCGATCTCCGAATCGGAAGTGTCGAACGGCACACCTGCGTGGGGGTTACGCATGCCGGGACCTCGTTCATGTCTGGACACCAAGCCGCCTCGCAGAGTACACACTGTTTGCAGAGTGTCTACTAACGGCGGCACCGAGAGTCGAGCCAGGGAGAGTCGTGCGCCACGTTGTGATCGAGGAACCGGGTCAGGTCCACGTCACGGAGGCGCCCGACCCCGAACTCCCCGGCGCCGACGGGGCCGTCATCGACGTGACCGCCAGCGCGATCTGCGGTTCCGACCTGCACTTCTACGAGGGCGAGATCCCGTTCGCGCCCGGGATGGCGCTCGGACACGAGTTCATCGGACGGGTCGCCGAGGTCGGGACCGAGGTTCGCCGGTTCTCGGTAGGCGATCGGGTCCTTGTTGCCTCCGTCGCCGGGTGCGGGCACTGCGATGGCTGCGCGACCGGAGATCCGGTGACGTGCGTGCACGGACCTCAGGTGTTCGGGTCCGGCGTACTGCCCGGGGGGCAGGCCAGCGCGGTCGCCGTGCACTCGGCCGACTTTCAGCTCCTCGCCATCCCGGACGACGTGACGGACGATGCCGCGTTGCTCATGACCGACAACCTCAACACCGGATGGGCCGCGGCCAAACGCGCCGACATCCCGCCCGGCGGCACCGTGCTCGTGCTCGGGCTGGGTGCGGTCGGCCAATGCGCGGTCCGCGCGGCGCTAGCCCTCGGCGCGGGAACGGTCCTCGCCGCGGACCCGGTCGCCGGCCGCCGCAAGCTCGCCGCGGACTCCGGCGCGACACCCCTGACCGGTACGACGGTCGAAGGGGCGATGGAGGCGACGAACGGTCGCGGCGTTGACGCCGTCATCGACGCGGTCGCCCTCAACAGCTCGCTCGACGACGCCTTCGCCTGCGTGCGGGCCGCCGGGACCATATCCGTCGTCGGCGTTCACGACCTCTCGCCGTACCCGCTTCCGATCCTGCTCGGGCTGTTCCGGAGCCTGACGTTACGACTCACGACCGCCCCCGTGCATCAGACCTGGAAGGAGTTGATGCCGATGGTTCGGTCCGGGCGTTTGCCCACCGGCGGGATCATGACCCACGAGTTCCCGCTCGCCGCCGCCGCCGAAGGCTACGCGCTTGCCGCCGCTCGCAGCCCGGACTGCCTGAAGATCATGTTGCGTCCATGAGCGGCGTCGTGGTGACCGGCGGCGCCTCGGGGATCGGCCGGGCCAGCGCAGAGGCACTCCTCAGCGCAGGACGGGCGGTCGCGATCTGGGACCTCGCCGATTCGGTGCCGGAGGTCGCGGCCGGGATCGGCGCGAGCGGACTGGTCGTTGACGTGACCGATGCCGCCGCAGTGCAGGCCGCGATCGGTGCTACCGATGCTGTGCTCGGCGGCATCGACGGGCTCGTGCACGCCGCCGGCATGGTCACGGTCGAGCCGGTCGGCCAGCTCACCCCGACCGGGTGGGATCAGGTGTTCGACGTCAACCTGCGGTCGTACGCGCTGCTCGTTCAGGCCCTGCTTCCTCATCTTCGAATCGCGAACAACCCCGCCGTCGTCGGGATCGCCTCGATCGAGGGTCTCGTGGGCAGCGGGGCCATTCCGGCGTACTGCGCGTCGAAGGCAGGCCTGCTCGGCTTGACCCGCTCACTCGCCCACCAGCTCGGCCCCGAGGGCATCCGGGTGAACGCGGTCTGCCCCGGCTACATCGACACGCCGATGTTGGCGGAGGCGCTTGCGGTCCCCGGCCTGCAGGCGCACTTCGAGGCGAAGGCCGCGCTCGGCCGGCTCGGGCGACCGGAGGAGATCGGTGCCGTCGTCGCGTTCTTGCTCAGCCCGAAAGCATCGTTCATGACCGGCGCGGAGATCGTCGTCGACGGGGGCACGATCGCCGTCGACAGCTGACGCCGGAGTCTTCGGCTCGGCCCGGCGCCACCGGCGCGCCCATTAGGCGACTGGCGAGATCGCGACCGGGGCCTCTTGCGCGGTGATCCACCCCGCAAGGTCCTGCGCCGGCATCGGCTTGGCGAGCAGATATCCCTGTGCGATGTCGCAACCGAGGACGGTCAGCTCAGCGAGAACACGGTCGGTCTCGACCCCCTCCGCGACCACCTCGAAGCCGAGGTTGTGGGCGAGGTCGATGACCGAGCGCACGATCGCTGCGTGCGAGTGATCGTCGAGCATGTCCATGACGAAGCTCTTGTCGATCTTGACCTCGTGCAACGGCAATGTCGACAGGTAGCCGAGCGAGGTCTGCCCGCACCCGAAGTCGTCGAGGCTGATCCGCACCCCGGCCGCGGCGAGTTGACGAAGACTGCGACCCGCCCGCTCGGGATCGGTGACGAACGCCGTCTCGGTGATCTCGAGCAGCAACCGCTCCGGTCGAACGCCACTCCCGCGAATCGCCCGCAGAACGGTCTGGGCGAAGTCACCGCGACAGATGTTGCGCGCCGAAACATTGATCGCGACCGCAAGGTCATCGAAGTCGGCACTCCACAAGCTGAGTTGATGCAACGCCGAGACCAACACCCATTCGGTCAGTGGCTCGATGATGTCGGTCTGCTCCGCGATCGGCAGGAAGGCATCCGGGTAGAGCAACCCGCGCTCCGGATGCCGCCACCGCACCAGTGCCTCGACCGCGAGGATCTGTCCACTCGCCACCGACGCCTTCGGCTGGTAGTGCAGGACGAGTTCGTTGGCGGAGATCGCCCGCTTGAGCTCCGCCACGAGGCTGAGCTTGCCCGAGTCGTAGTGGTCGTGCGCCTCGTCGTAGCGGACAACCCCGGAGTAGGCGGCCTTCGCGACGTACATCGCGACATCCGCATGCTGCAGCAGGCTGTCGACCGTCTGGCCATCCTCCGGCCACATCGCGAACCCGATGCTCGCATCGGCCGAGATCGGCAGACCGCTCACCTCGATCTCCTGTTGCAGGATCCGCCGCAACAGGTGCAACGCGGTCAGCACGTCATCCTCGTTGCCGCATTCGGTGAGGACCAGACCGAATTCGTCCCCCCCGAGGCGCGCGATCGTGTCGCCGCCGCCGACCGCCTGCGCCAGACGGTGACCGAGCTCGCAGAGCAACGCGTCGCCATTCGCATGCCCGAGCGTGTCGTTGACCTCCTTGAACCGATCGAGGTCGATCACCGCGACGGTGACGCCCGGACCGCCGCGGGTGGCCCGGGCGAGCGCCTCGACCACGCGCTGCTGAAAGAGCGCTCGATTCGGCAAGCCGGTGAGGACGTCGTGCTGGGCCAGGAACGCATTGCGGGCGAGCTGCGCCCGAAACCGCCGGGTCGCGGAGTGAGAGATGCCGGCAAGCAACACCGCCAGCAGGAAGAGCCCGAGACCGAGGTCGCGGTAGAGCGCGCCGACGCCGGCATCGACATCGGCCGCAATCGGGGCGTAGGGCAGGTAGACCTCGAGCACGCCGAGCTGATGGGCAGGATTGCCCGCGAGCAACGGCTGGTAGACCTCCGCGACCTTCGCGCCCTGCGGGCCGTTCGGATTGTTGTCCGCGTCGAGGTGGGTGATCCGTGACACGGTCTCGCCGTGGGCGGCCTCGACCGCCTCGTCGTCCGGCGCGCGATCGGCGAGGCTGGGATCGGTCGAGAAGATCACGTCGCCCGCAAGATCGCGGATCTGCAAGCGCATGAATTGCCCGGACGCGATCGCCTCGGCGCTCATCCGGTCCAGTGCCGCGTTCTGGTGGGGTGACAACCCGTCGGACAGGTTCGCTCGGCTGATCAGCGGAACGACCGCGGTGCGCGCGAGCAACGCCGCCTTCGCGCGGCTCTCCGACAGGCCGCGCGCGGCCGCACTCTGCCGGTAGCTCCCGGCCAGCGCAAGACCCAACAGCGCAACCGGGATCAGGCTGATCAGCGCATAGACCACGAACATGCGCGTGGCCGAGCGCGGCGAAGCGACGTGGGTCTCCACGGGTAGTAGATCGGCCACGCGCGCGGTGACCCGATCACCCAAACGGAGGAGCGCCCTCCCCTTCGCCAAACTGTCAGTTATCGGGGGTTTTTCCCCGCAGAACGGCCGATAACTGACAGTTTGGCGGTCGGTAGCGTGGCCGGGTGAGCGTGGGGCGGGAGGCTGCAGACCGGGTAAAGGCACAGCGACAGCGCCTGGACCGGGAGCGGCTCGTCGCAGAAGCGATCGAACGCGCCGGCACGGAGGACTTCGGCGAGCCCACCTGGCAGGAAGGTCTCGATCGGCTGATCGACTCGTGGTGCGAGGAGGCGAGGCTCAGCGACATCGGCGTCGAGATCGCGGCCCAGGACGTCGTCACCGGACTCACCAACCGGCTCGGCATCACCGCGTGGGCCACCGAACACCCCGAAGTCGTCGCGGCTCCCGTCCGCGCGCCGATCGTGATCATGGGCCAACCCCGAACCGGCACGACGATCCTGTTCGACCTGCTCGCTGTCGACCCCGACCTGCGCGCTCCCCTCACCTGGGAGGTCGACCGCCCGTGCCCGCCTCCGAGGCCGGCGGACTACGACGACGACCCGCGAATCGCGGAGATCCAGGCCAACCTCGACCTGACCGACCTGCTCGTCCCGGGATTCCTGGCGTTTCATCCGATGGGCGCGCGGCTCGCGCAGGAGTGCGTCCGGATGACCGCGAGCGATTTTCGCAGCATGCTCTACCCCACCCAGTTCCACGTTCCGTCCTACGACTCGTGGCTGCTCAACGAGGCCGATCTCGCCCCGGCGTACCGCTGGCATCGCCGCTACCTGCAACACCTTCAGACCTACGTCGACGGGCAGTGGCTGCTGAAGTCGCCCGCCCACCTGTGGCACCTCGACGCGCTCGCCACCTGCTACCCCGACGCCGTCCTCGTCCAGACCCACCGCGACCCGCTGAAGGTGATCGCGTCGGTCAGTGCGCTGGCCAACCATCTGCGTCGCATGACGACCGAGCAGACCTCCGTTCCCGAAGCAGCCGAACAGTACGCCGTCGACATCGTGCAAGGGCTCGACCGCGCGATGGATGCACGTGAGCGCGGCGTCTTCCCCGACAAGCAGGTCATCGATGTGCGCTTCGCCGACTTCATGGCCGACCCGTTCGCGACGATCCGCGCGCTGTACGCGCGCCTCGACCGAGAGCTCACGCCGGTCGCGGAAGAGCGCATGCGAGCGTTCCTGGCCGGCAACCCCGGGGACGGCGGCGCCAGTCGCTATCGCTGGTCGGATACCGGCCTCGACGAGTCCGAGCTACGCCCGCTGGTCGCGGCGTACCAAGAGCGGTACGACGTGCCGAGCGAACCGCTGACCTGAGGCCCTACTGCGCGTAGGTCGACAGGAAGGCGCCAAACCGGCCGATCGCGTCCTCGAGCACCTCAACGCTCGGCAGGGTGACGATCCGCAGGTGATCCGGATCCGGCCAGTTGAAGCCACGGCCGTGGGTGATCAGGATCTTCTCCGCGCGCAACAGATCGAGGCCGAGTCGCTCGTCGTCGGCGATCGGATAGACCTCGGGATCCAGGCGCGGGAACACGTACAGAGCACCCATCGGCTTCGTACAGCTCACCCCGGGGATGGCGTTGAGCAGCTCGTAGGCGGTGTTGCGCTGCGCGAGCAACCGGCCGCCCGGGAGAATCAGCTCGTTGATGCTCTGGTAGCCGCCGAGCGCAGTCTGGATCGCGTGCTGAGCCGGCACGTTGGGACACAGCCGCATGTTGGCGAGCACCGACAAGCCGGAGATGTAGCTGCTCGCATGCTCTTTGGGGCCGCTCACGACCACCCAACCGGCGCGGAAGCCGGCGACCCGGTAGGCCTTGGACAACCCACCGAAGGTCAGGCAGAAGACGTCGGGGGCGAGCGAGGCGAGCACCGTGTGCTCGGCGTCGTCGTAGAGGATCTTGTCGTAGATCTCGTCCGAGAAGATGACCAGGTCATGCTGGCGAGCGAACTCGACGAGTTGCTCGAGCATCGCGCGCGGATAGACGGCGCCGGTCGGGTTGTTCGGGTTGATGACGACGAGCGCTTTCGTCCGATCGGTCACCTTGGCGGCGAGATCGTCAAGATCGGGCAGCCAGTCGTTGGCTTCGTCGCAGCGGTAGTGCACCGCCCGGCCGTCGCACAGGCTGGTGACCGCCGTCCACAACGGATAGTCCGGAGTCGGGATGAGGACCTCGTCGCCCTCGTTGAGAAGCGCCTGAAGAGTCATCGAGATCAACTCGCTGACGCCGTTACCGAGATAAATGTCGTCCACCCCGACGCCGTCGATCCCCCGGAGCTGGTAGTACTGCTCGACCGCGGTACGGGCCGAGTACAGACCCCGGGACTCGCTGTAGCCCTGCGCGGTGGCGAGGTTGCGGGTGACCGCTTGCAGGATCTCCTCGGGGGCCTCGAAGCCGAACGGAGCGGGATTGCCGATGTTGAGCTTGAGGATTCGGTGGCCTTCGGCCTCCATCCGCGCTGCTTCGTCGAGCAGCGGCCCCCGAACGTCGTAGGCGACTCCGAGCAGCTTCTCCGATTGGCGCAGGTCCATCATCTGAGGGTACGGGCGAGGAGAGCGCCGATCCCGCGAATTTTCCCCGGACATGCCAATGGCCGCGCCACCATCACGGCGGGGCGGCCGGCGTTGCGCTTGGGTCAGACCGAGCGCTGCTGCGGGACTCCGGCAAGCAGTGCGCGAACTTCGCTCTCGCGGTAACGGCGATGCCCGCCGAGGGTCCGGATCGAAGTCAGCTTGCCCGCCTTCGCCCATCTGGTCACGGTCTTGGGGTCGACCCGAAACATCGTGGCGACCTCAGCCGGCGTAAGCAGCGGCTCGGCGTCCGCTGGGCGAGTGGTCATCAAAACTCCTGTTGGTGGCGACCGCTGGGTCGGTCGTGCAAATCGACGTACCTACGAATTCTGCACCATCTTGAGCCGGTGAACCCCTGTTTTCGAAGTCCTCCACACAATCCTTCTACTGTGCCGATGTGCCACCCATATCCGGTATGGCCCATCGGAACCATCTTCTGGCTAACTGGCGACTAATCGTGATTGCGGAGTTCTGCCCGTGTATCTCCCGAACTAAACAGGACTATAACCGGACAATCATCACCGAGCAAGATCATCGTCGGCGATCAGGTCGCCCTTGAGGATCAGTTGGCGTGTTCCATCGCGGCGATGACTCGCCAGCGGGCCACAACGGTCTCGTAGCTCTCCCCGGCCGCGTTGATGTCTCCCGCGCCTAGGCGTTCGAGCGACTCCGCCACCTCCGCGACCGACGCATCCGCCGACAGCGCCGCGTCGTCGAACAGGTGGACCAGCCCGCCGTAGTCGAGCTCCACCAGTGAGTGCGGGTGGAAGTCCTCGAGCCAACGGCCGACGTCTTCGATGCTCGAGGTCGCCGGACCCTCGTCGAAGATCCGCCGCACGATCCGCAGCGCCTGTGCCACCCGGCGGCGGGCGCGTGACATGGCAGTCAGATAGATCAACGCGCGGTCGAGACCGCCGGTGTCGGTGCCGGTGCCGGCCCGCCGGTCACCGAGCACGAGACGCCGCTCCGAGGCCTCGAACGCGGTGAACCACGCAACCGGGACCTGCCAGGTCGAGGTCAGGATGCCGGCCTTGATCTCGGGATGACACGCCACCCAGGCGTCGCGCGCCTCGTCCGCCGCCGCAGATAACGCGGGCGGGAAGAACGCGTCTCTCAGCTCGTCGGGCAACTGGGAGCGGAAGCTGTCCAGCGCGTCCCAGGCGCGAAGTTGCAGCCGCCACGGGCAGATGTAGGTCAGGCCGTCGAGGTGCCGAACGTAGGCGTGATCGTGGCCGTCGGCGAGGTCGAGCCGCGGAGGTACGGCGAGAACCGCGGACAGCGCCACCTCGTGTTCGCGTTCCATCTGCACGGGGCGGCTCGGAAGGTCACCGGCGGCGACGTAGTCCTGCCACCGGGCCCGCTCGGCGTCGGGCAGCGCCGACATCGGTTCGTAGACCCGAAGGTGCGCGGCGTACCCCAGCACGAATCCATCCTGCCACGGTCGTGCCAGTGCCCAGGACCGCTACTAACCTGCGCTACGTGGGCGTCTTCGATCGCACCTGCGGTCACGAGCAAGTGGTCTTCTGCAACGACCCTGAGACCGGGCTGCGCGCGATCGTCGCGATCTACTCAACCGCGCTCGGTCCGGCGCTCGGTGGCACTCGGTTCTACCCGTACGAGTCGGAGGACGACGCGCTCACCGACGTGCTCAACCTGTCGAAGGCCATGGCCTACAAGGCGGCGTGCGCTGGACTCGACCTCGGCGGCGGGAAGGCGGTGATCATCGGTGATCCCGCGACGGACAAGAGCGAAGCGCTCCTTCGCGCCTACGGCCGCTTCGTGCAGGCGATCGGCGGGCGCTACTACACCGCGTGCGACGTCGGAACCTACGTCGAGGACATGGACATCGTCGCGCGCGAGTGCCACTTCGTCACCGGTCGCTCGCCCGCCCATGGCGGCGCCGGCGACTCCTCGATCCTCACGGCGTACGGCGTGTTCCAAGGGATGCGGGCGGCCGCCGAGGTCGCGTGGGGGGCGCCGACCCTGCGCGACCGGCGGGTCGGAATCTGCGGGGTCGGCAAGGTCGGTCGGCATCT